>NZ_BCAV01000060.1:0-33452 GCF_001320125.1 Pseudomonas sp. NBRC 111119 | reverse complement strand
AAAGCATGTGCGCTGGTTTCTTCACCACTACCTGAAAGATCACTCTGTAGCCAGCCGATACTACTATCGACTCACTGCCGTGTTGATCTTGATGAGGATGGGTAAAGGCCAAGCACGTACGGTGACCGGCGAGTAAATCCATGAAAGCAGCTGCTGACAGTTTCGCCGGTTCTGTATTAAGCTGAAGCATGGCCAAGGGCCACACCCCAAACCTATGGAGCTATTAGGCGAAAGCTAAAAACTTGGTCGTAAAGCTCAGGAGGAGCGTTGATGAGCACAGGAAAGCCCAAACGGATTACGCTGAATATTTACTTACTCAAAGAGGCATCGAACTCGGCCTCTGAGTGGACAGATAAAGATTTCATAGCAAGCCCCATAGGTTCCAATGGAAAACCTAAAAAAATTGGCACTGAACAGTATCCTCTTGGGCCTGAAGGGGAGTATGGCACTCTTTTCATTCGAAAACCTTTTATAGAGGCCGCTCCAGAATGGTTAAATTTCATTCAGAAGGGTTTAGATAAAGGAGTCAAAACATCCAAATGGACGAATAAGAGCATTTCGGCCATTTTAATTGTGAAAAATGGCGCTCGCCAGTTTGCTATCTCTTTTGGATATGGGCGCTACCTGATCGAGCCAAGGTTAATCGAGGATAGATTTGGTATAAAGGTCGTTCTAAACAGTGTCTCACCAGACAAGATAGCATCAATTGATCGTCAAACATTTGATGCATCCCCACGACTGAGCAGGACACAGACGATCAAAGCAGCATCTGTGTCAGATTACATGATTAACGCTGAGCAGGACTTGCTTCGCGGACTAGTAGGGCACACTAAAAGCGCCTATTCAGATATTTTTGGAAAAGTAATAGCCGGGATTGATTCATTCAAGGCATCTGTTGCGATAGATCTCTCAGACCTAGGAAGCTTCCTGCAGCTGGCATTAGAGAGATCCACCTCTAAAGACTATCTTGCGAAAGATGCAGATGGACATGCCAGCGAGTTTTCTTGGGTTGAGAACTTACTCCCGGTCAAAGACAAAGATATTTCTGAAGAACTCGACATAAAACTTTGGCAATCTCTATCCTCTAGTCAAACCAAAAATATGTGGCTCGCCATACCAGACATAATAGACTGGACCTCCGTCACAGGGTTTGCTTACAAACGAGTACCTGACAGTGACGATATCGACCCAGTGCTAGATTTGGAAAGATTTTTGTCTACATTTAGACAAGGAGCAAATTTAGACACCCTTAAGCGACGCGAAATTTTTCTCATTCTTTCGAACGGCAGCCCTCCTAGACCATTCCCTGCTTTTAAATGCCTCTACGCGGAAGTCAAGCACGATGCGAACTTATATATTTTAAATACAGGAAACTGGTTTAAGGTAGAGGCATCTTTCCAGACCGCGGTGGAAAAGTACTTCTTGGAACTACCGAGAAAGCCGTTCGCGCCACCTTTCGCAGAGTATTCGCATGCTGGCGAAGGTCCCTACAATGAGTACGTTTGCGCTCAAGCCCAGAGTTCCCACGCAATGCTTGACAGGCAAATGATAAAATTTGGTGGTAGCTATGATAAAATTGAGGTCTGCGACATCTACAGAGTGAAAACTCAAACTGAGCGGGGGGAGTTTATCCATGTTAAACGCGGCCGTGGTTCATCGACGCTAAGCCATCTCTTCGCGCAAGGCTTTGTGGCTTCGACCCTCATGGTGAGAGAGCCAGGCTTTGTAAAAGATGTAAATTTACAACTAGAAAAAAATAAATTTGACGCAATCCCTGTTAATTTCGAAGCACGCGGCAATGACGTAATTTACGCAATTATTGACGGTCCCGCCTCATCAGCTCTAGATATACCTTTTTTCAGTAAAGTAACCTTACAGAACTACGGAAAGACCATCAGTTCATATGGCTACGGGGTAAAGCTTATGCATATTCCGGAATCTGCCGCTCACCTTGCTAGTATCGCCCAGAAAACCGCAGCAAAAGCCTCTAAAAAGAAAACAACCGTTACAAAGAAAAAAACAGTCCGTAAGAAACCTCCTCAGCCAAAGTCCGGGCCTTGACTTGAAGCTCAATAAGTATACGTACTTCTTTGTATACAGCAGGCGCAGCGCCCCAGAAAACTTACACAACTTTTTTCGTGAGGAACTGCTTTTGGTCGCAACTTCCAGCTACGACCAAAAGCCGCTCATCAAGCCAGACGAAAATAAAATGTGAGAACATTCTGGCACTAAGCATCTTCACGCCAAGGGCACTTAGCCAATTTTATCCTTTGGCCACACGTAAACATCGATTCAGTAATGTTCCTCAATATACGCATATGCCTTCTCAAACAGTTCTTTGTCCTTGCTTAGGCCAAACTGCGCCAAAGTCAGCATTAGTGCTTTCTGGATTTCGCGTGGGCCACTATTGGAGTTCTGCCAGCCCTCAAAGCGAGTAGCGTTGACAATTTTATCGATTTGCTCAACCACATCACCAATCAGCTTCGGCGTGGTTTCCGGACGTGTTTCCAGGAAGAGTTTGGTCAGTGCCTGCTTCTTGTCTGCTTCCGTTACCATCGCGTCACCGGTTTCACGCTCGGCCTGAACCGTATCTTTAGCGGCATCCAGTAGGCCCTTAAGCCAATCGATGGCCTTAATTACACCTGCTTCGTATTCTCGGCGCAGTTTCTCCAAGCGCTCTCCCAGCTCGACAAATACAGCTTCGCTATGGCCGCGCAGACGCCCCATCAGGTCTATTTCCAAACGGCGCGCACGTTTTTCCTGCTCTTTCTCGGTCAGGGTGAAGATCGCGTGCTCATCCATGATCAGCTCATCGATGTCATCGCGTATGCGACTGATATTGGTGTGCTCATGAATCATCTTGATGGTCTCGGGTCCTAACGCGGCCCAGACCAGCGCACCCGTTTGACCAACCGGGCGTACCGATTCATAAATTTGCGCCAACCATTTGTAATCCTGGCGGTAGGGCGTCAGGAAAAGGTCGGGATTGATGGCAGACCAAAGTTTGGCAAGCACACCAAAGGCTGCTGCAAACTCATCGCGGCTTTTGTTGTCCGGCAAGCATTCCTGGGCGGCCAGTATGCCGTCGAAGCCTGCCTGGGTACGGTCCACATTCGGGAAGAACGCAAGACAAAGCATCAACTGCTCTGGCAGTAACTCCTTGAATTTCTCAATACCTTCGACGATCCCGTCGATCTCTTCTGGATTATAGGCAAGCGCCGTGCGCAGATTTTCGAATACGCCCAGATAATCGATGATCAAGCCCATACGCTTGACCACCCCATCCGCCTCATACAGACGGTTGGTACGGCACATGGCCTGTAGCAATGTATGGTCGCGCAGTGGCTTATCCAGGTACATGCAGTAACAGATCGGCGCATCGAAACCGGTCAGCAGCTTGGCGGTCACGATCAGCAGTTGCAGGGGTTGCTTCGGATCTTTATAGGTTTCCAGCAGACTTTTCTGCGCCTGCTCTTCACTATCGAATTTCTGCCAGCGCTCAAAGTCGGTTTGATTAATCGGTAGTTCGAGCTCGTCCTTCCACTTGTTCCAGTCCTTGTTGAGCTTGCCGTTCTCATCCTTCACCGGCGCCTGGTCGAGATTCATGACAACCTCTAGTGCGTCGAAACCCAGCTTGTTACCAAGCAGGTAATACATCTGCACGCAGGCGTCGCGATCATAGACCACCACCATAGCCTTCATCTTTTTCGGCTGTACATGGCTGGTGAAGTGTTGGGCAATGTCGGCGCTGATGGCTTCCATGCGCTTCGGTGCCTTGAGCATCACGGCCAGCTTACCGGCGCGCTTGGACAGGAGAGTTTTTTCATCCTCGTCCAAGTTGTTGTCTTTGACCAGTTGTTCGAACTCTTCATTGATCGCCTCACGGTCGACCCGCAATTCTGCTAAACGAGGTTCAAACTTTACCGGGTTAGTGGCGCCGTCGCGGATTGACTGTTTGTAGCTGTAGCGGTTCATATAGCGGCCGGGGTCCTCATCGGCGCCGAACAGCTTGAAGGTATTTCGCTCGATACCAGATATCGGCGTGCCGGTCAGGCCGTAGAAGTGAGCATTGGGCAGCGCCCAACGCATCTTCTCGCCCAAGCCGCCTTCCTGGGTTCGGTGGGCTTCATCCACCAGCACGATAATGTTATCGCGATTGTTTAGACCAGCTAGGTTGTGCTCATCAATCTCAACATCTTTGAACTTGAAAATGGTGGTGATGAGGATACCGCGACTGTCCTGCTCGATATGCTCACCGAGCTTTTTACAGCTCTGCACCTTGATCAAGTTTTTCACGTCGGCGCCGCCGAAAGTCTCACTTAGCTGGCTGTCCAAGTCGCGGCGGTCGACCACGATCAGCACAGTGGGGTTTTTCAGATCGTCGTCGGCACGTAACATTTTGGCCGCGTAGAGTATCAGCAGCGACTTGCCCGAGCCTTGAAAATGCCAGATCAGGCCTTTTTTTACGTAACCCTGTTTGACCCGCTCAACAATCTGCTTGGCCGTCTCAAACTGTGGGTAACGCGGCAGTAATTTGATGCGTTTGGGTGGCGTATCTTTACCGGTTTTATGGGTAGAGAACAGCGCAAAAGTGGCCAGCAGTTGCAATAGGGTTTGTGGGTTCAGTAGCCCTTCAGTGCTCGCCAGCACGGAGGCCAGGGTAGCAGGTATCTCCTCACGCTGATCGGTTTGGTGCCAGGGGCCCCAATCCTTGACGCGGGCATTGATCGCGCCATAGGCAAAGGTTTTACCCTCACTGGCGAAGCACAGCAGGTTGGGTACGAAGAACGCTTTCGCATGCTGCCAATAACTCTTTTTGCCGCCCATGAAGTCAGCGGCACCGTCTTGCCAACTGACGCTGGGGCGAGTGGCGCTTTTCACTTCACCTACCACCAGCGGGATGCCGTTCACATACAGCACAATATCGAAGAACACCTCGCCAGCCGCAACATAGTGCACCTGCTGGGCCACCACAAAGTGGTTGTTTTCGAGGTTGTCGAAGTCGATCAGATTGATGGTGACGTGCTCACCATTCTCGCCGAAGGCCAGGGTTTTTTCGCCCAGCAGCCACGCTTGGAAATTTTCGTTGGCCCTGACCAAACCACTGTTCGACGCCTCCAACAGAACACCGCGCAGCTTGTGGATCACCTCATCAGCGGAATCCGGCTGTTTATCTATAGCTGGGTTTAAAAAGCGTAACGCGTCTTTGAGCCACTCATCGACAAAGATATCCTGTGCCTTCTTGGGCAAATTTTCGCCGTGACAGTAATTCCACTTTACTCCGTTTAAATTTCTTAAACGATCGATTATTCCATTCTCAGTGACGGTTTGCTCATTAAACATGACAGCCTCGGCCTAGGAGATAATTTCTTCAATAATGCGGCTTCTTAAAATCGAATGAGACTTCGACAAACTACTCAGTTGCTCGCGTACATCCAAGAAAAATGAAATAGTCGAAAAAATCAGCGACTGCTCCTCAATCGGAGCAACTGGAACAGGGATATCTGACAAAGTCTTCTTATTTATCTTCTTCATGCTAGCGCTAGTTCCAGCAGCCACCCGCTGTATCGATCTTCGGCCATACGGAGAAAGAAGAAATGCTTCGAGATACTCTTTGATAATCAATTTTTCATTTAGCCTCAACCGCATCATCGTGTCTGGAAAAATGACTTTATCTTTACGAGGCTTATAAATACCAACAAGACCAACCAAGTCCTGAGTGTTCGCCCTTGATATTAGGAAGTCGCCCTCCTTAAGTTCTAAAGCAGCATCATAATCCGAGATAGCAATTGGCTTCAGCTCTCCGTCCAAAACGTATCCATCAGTCGATAGATTGTTTAAGTTTAAGACGTAATTCCCAGTGTCACTTGATACCTCATTAGCCGAGAATCCACTTTGTGGAACACATATCAGCAGATCCCCAAGGCGCATTGTCTTCCAATTATCAGGCAGAGCAACCTGGCCTGCACCTCGCTCATAAAAATTTTTAAAGAAGTTTAAGTATAAACCTCTTATATTCTCCGCAGAGGATATCTGCAGGTCAATTAGCTTTTCGCTTGCCTCCTGGGACTTGATCAGCAAGTCAAGGATTGTCTCTTGCGCGAAAGAGCAATTTACAGTGAACTCCCAAGAGGCCAATGCTGAGAACTTCGTTCTAGGTGACAGAGACCCAGATGACGTAGCAATCGCGACTCGCCAAAAAGCATCGGACTGAATTATAAACCGCAATAAGCCAGGAATTATTTTAGACGGCTTTGGTTCCAAAACAATAATATCTCCCGAGCAGATGCCATCAAATTCTGCTACGGCACATTTCTTCAAATAAGGACGACGCTTCCCAAGAAGAATTTGCCCTTTTTTAAACACGCGAGTGAAACTCGGGCTATCTTCAGCCACAGAGCCCCAGCGTTTGATTTTTAATGAGCCAGAGTCTAAATGCTCTAATCCGACATAGCGACAATACCCCTCCGCAATCGGATCTCTTGTTGTAACCTTGATCTCGCGACAAATATCGCCAAATCGCGCACTAAATACGCCACTCATTAATCACCCACCCCGAAATTTAAGACTTCGAGACTCCTAAATAGCCGTCTAGTTTTGCCTTTTAACTTTACCCGATTAACTTTCCAAACCTCAATGGCATGTTCAATATCATGTGATTCGTCTTCGTCGCGGGCCTGTACATAGAGCGGTATCGATAAATTGTGCTGATTCTCACGAATCGTCTCGATTTCCACCAGAGCGGTAATGGCCGGTACCTTGTCCGGGGCAAAATAGGCTTCGATCAGCACAGCTAGATCGTCATCCGAAAGCCGGCTTTGGGCGCGCTCACGGGTGACACTCTCGACGCCATTGATAAACAAGACTTTTCCTTTGCGCTCAGTAGGCTTGTTGCAGTTGAGCACCACGACGCAGGATTCCATCGGCGAGTTGTAGAAAAGGTTGGGGCCAAGGCCGATCACTGCTTCGATAATGTCCGACTCGATTACCTCTTTACGGATTGCCTGCTCTGAGTCTCGGAACAGCACACCGTGGGGCCAGAGCATGGCGGCGCGACCAGTGTAGGGCTTCAGGCTTTTGATAATATGGGTGTAAAAGCCATAGTCGGCACAGCCCTGGGGTGGTACGCCATAAAGGTTACGGCCATAAGGGTCGGCAAAGAACTTGTCACGGTTCCATTTTTTTATGGAGTACGGCGGGTTGGCAAAGATCACATCAAACTGTTTGAGCTGGTCGTTATCGATAAACTTGGGATCTGCCAAGGTATCGCCGCGCAGTACTTCAAACTCTTCGATCTCGTGCAGGAACATGTTCATACGGGCGATGGCGGAGGTGAGCAGATTCACTTCTTGGCCATAGAGCTTAACACTGCGCCACTCTTTACCTTCGTCCCGCAGGTCCATCACCGCGTTTAGTAACATGCCACCGGTGCCGCAGGTGGGGTCATAGGCAGTTTCACCGGGTTTGAGACCCATTATGCGGGTCATCAGGTGCACCACAGTACGATTGGTGTAGAACTCTGCAGCGGTGTGGCCAGAGTCGTCGGCGAACTTTTTGATCAGGTACTCGTAAGCTTCGCCTAGGTCGTCCTGGGCCACCGACTTGATGCCCAGAGGAATCTTGCTGAAGTGCTGAATCAGGTCAATCAACAGGTGGTCGGGTAGACGCTCTTTGTTGGTCCACTGGGCATCGCCGAATACGCCGTGCAGGCGTTCGTTGTGGATCTCGATCAGGCGTAAGGCATTCTGGATGGCTTCGCCGATGTTCTTGCTGGTATGGCGAACCTTTTCCCAGCGCGCCTCCTGAGGAATATGGAAGCGGTGAAACATGGGCATGGCCGGATACTCGGGATCGCCCTCGTTGACCTCCATGGCCTCGACATACTCTTCAAGGTAAACATCGGACAGGCGTTTGTAGAACAGTAAGGGAAAGATGTACTGCTTGTAATCGGAAGCATCAATCTGCCCGCGCAGGAACTCGGCCGCTCCCCAAAGCAGGTCTTCAAGTTTCTTTTTTCCAAGTTGAGAGGCTTGGTTTTTCTGATACTCAATCATTCTTACTAATCCCGTCTGATAGCTGATGAGCAGTCTGGCTCAGGTCGGCGAAGCGTTTATCTGCTCCGACGGGATATTCAAGTTGGCGTTGATAAAACTGCTTGTACTGCGACTCGGCATGTTGCTTGATGAACTGCGAGGTGTCGCTGCAGGCGCTATCTGTGCTCATAGCTCAAACCCTTCCTTGATGAGCATTTCCTCCAGCTCCTGCTCGGCCTGCTCCAGCGCAGCCAGTTTCTGTCGAAAGTCCTTGAGCGCCTCTTCGACAGTGATGGCTTCTTCTTCCAACGGCTTTTGCACATAGCGCGCAATGTTCAGGTTGAAGTCGTTCTCGGCAATTTCACTGAGCGGCACCCAACGCGCTACGCCCTCTAATGCTACTGCAGAGGGGCCCTGCTGATACTGCTCTAAGTAGATCTGGAAAATCTGATCCGCCTGGACATTGCTCAGGGTGTTTTGCGCACGGCCTTTGGTGAAAATCTCCTCGGCATTGATGATAAGTACATGGTCCTGATGCTCATCAGGGCGCTTCCTGCGCAGCAACAGGATGCAAGCCGGGATAGCTGTGCCATAAAACAGGTTAGGCGCGACGCCAATAATGGCTTCGATGCGGTTTTCTTGGAGCAGGCTGGTGCGGATTCGGTCCTCTGCAGCACCGCGGAACAGCACGCCATGAGGCAGAACCACCGCCATTCGCCCATTGGCATTGAGAGAGGCGAACATATGCTGAACCCAGGCAAAATCACCGTTGGTTTTCGGGGCCAGGCCGTGAATGTTGCGGCTGTAGGCGTCCGCCGCCCATTGTTCATGCCCCCACTCACTGAGACTGAACGGTGGATTAGCGATCACACAATCAAAGGTTTCGAGCCGGTCGTAAATCAGGAACTTTGGCTCACGCAGGGTATCTCCACGAACAATCTCAAAGTCTTCCTGGCCGTGGAGGAACAGGTTCATGCGAGCAATGGCTTCAGTAGTTAAGTTCTTTTCCTGACCTTTAAGCTTCAGCAGCCGGGGATCACCCCCACTATCTCGAACGTGGTGAATGGTCTCCAGCAACATGCCGCCCGTACCGCAAGCTGGGTCATAAACGCTTTCACCCGCTTCGGGATCAAGAATGTTGACCATCAGCCGCACAATAGTCCGGGGGGTGTAGAACTCACCGGCTTTCTTGTTGGCTTTGTCGGCAAAACGCTTAATCAGGTATTCGTAGGCGCGGCCCATATCGTCGTTACGAACGCTGGCAACCCCGAGATCGACTTTATTGAAGTGGTTGAGCAGCGTTGTAAGGAGCTCATCCGACAAGCGTTCTTTATTGGTCCAGCTAGCGTCACCGAATATGCCATGCAGTTGAGGGTTCGCTTGCTCCACGCCCAGAAAAGCGTCCCTGAGTGCTTTACCGATGTCGCGAGACTTGGCGAACACGTCATCCCAATGGCTGCCAACAGGCACCTGAATGCGATGGAAGATCTTCTCACGCGCAAGATCCGCGCTGCCGACCTTGGCCAGTACCTCTTCAAACTCTTCGTCGTAGACATCGCAGATCCTTTTGAAGAACAGGATCGGGAATATATAGGTTTTATAGTCAGAGGCATCGATGGGGCCGGTGATGATGTGCGCGGCGTGCCATAGGTGGGCCTCAAGGTCTTTTAAATTAATCAGGGTCATTTTTACTCGAAAAAATCTTGCGCAGCTGGTCGGGTAGCCTGCTCCGCCGGATGGCTACGGATCAACCAATTGTACTGGATATCATCGAACGGTACGCACGCGACCTAGGGACAAGCCTCGGGCGCACAGCAGATGGGGGCGAAAAACCTCAGACAACTGTGCTCAAGGCTGATGAACGACGGTGCCGCCGGTTTGATTCGCTGCCCAATGCCGATCCAAGGCCCACTGAGGGAGCAGGAGCTCGCACAGGTCTGTCGAAGCTGTCTGACGCTCTGCTCATGCCGGCTGAGATCGGGCATAGGTCGCCTACCTAGAGATACTACTGTTTCTCGCCAGGCGAAGAATCGGTGGCACGGTATTCCAAATGGTATTCCTGCCTAAAGCACCAAACCGACATTAGGCTTATTAATCAATTTATTATCGAGCTGATTCAAATTACCCCGGCGATGCGGAACCGCTTCAAATAGACCAACACAAGTGGCTAATCCGCACCAACCCATCCATCTTCAAAACCCAAACAACAAAAAAGCCACCCGAAGGTGGCTTTCTCATTTTCAATAATGGTCGGGACGGAGTGATTCGAACACTCGACCCCTTGCACCCCATGCAAGTGCGCTACCGGGCTGCGCTACGCCCCGACTGGGCTTTGAAGCATGTTCCCCTTACCGCTGAGAACGATGAAGAAGATACCCTAACCTTTTGATTAATGGAAGCTTTTTTTCAAAAAAATCCATCAATCATCACTCAAGGTCACTTCTTCAACACCACCAACACATCCTCCAACTCAACAATCATCTGCCGAATCAGCTGCTTGTACTGGCTTGACTCATCCTTCACCTCATCACTGGAGAGCCGCAACCGCGCCCCGCCAATGGTGAAGCCCTGGTCGTACAGCAGGGCGCGGATCTGGCGGATCATCAGCACGTCTTGGCGCTGGTAATACCGCCGGTTGCCCCGCCGCTTCACAGGGTTGAGCTGGTCGAACTCCTGCTCCCAATACCGCAGCACGTGCGGTTTAACGGCGCAAAGCTCGCTCACTTCACCAATGGTGAAGTACCGTTTGCCCGGGATGGGGGGCAGTTCGTCGTTATGGCTTGGTTCCAGCATAGGCCTCAACCCGGGCCTTCAACTTCTGCCCTGGACGAAAGGTGACGACGCGCCGTGCGGTGATCGGGATTTCTTCCCCGGTTTTGGGGTTGCGGCCCGGCCGCTGGCGTTTGTCGCGAAGGTCGAAGTTACCGAAACCCGATAGCTTCACCTGCTCGTTCTCTTCAAGTGCGTGCCGAATTTCTTCGAAAAACAGCTCGACCAGCTCCTTGGCCTCACGCTTGTTAAGCCCCAGCTCCTCGTACAGCCTTTCGGCCATCTCAGCTTTCGTCAGAGCACCCATGCCGTTATTTCCTTAACGTGGTGTTCAACCTTTGTTCTAGCGAGGTGAGGATGTTCTGCAGGGTAGTGTTCACCTCATCGTCGTTAAGAGTGCGCGATGGATGCTGCCAGGTCAAGCCGACGGCCAGGCTTTTTCTATCAGGATCAATACCTTTACCCTGGTACACATCAAACAGCCTGAGGTCTGTGAGCCATTCGCCTGCATTGTCACGAATTACGTCAAGCACGTCCTGAGAAGCTACATCACGTCCTGCGATTAACGCCAGGTCACGACGGGTTTCCGGGAACTTGGACAGTTCGCTGAATGTGGGCAGGCGGCCTTCCACTACCTGGGCCAGCACCAGCTCGAACACGAACACCGGGCGGTCCAGGTCCAGGGCTTTGGCGAGCTCTGGGTGGAGTGCGCCAAGGTAACCGACCAGCTTGCCGTCGCGCTGAATTTCCGCGGTTTGGCCTGGGTGCAGGGCGGGGTGTTTGCCGGCGGCGAAGGTGAAGTCGCCGAGGGCACCGGAGTAGCCCAGCAGGGCTTCCACGTCGGCCTTCACGTCGAAGAAGTCGATAGTGTCGCGGCCGTTTGCCCAGCCTTCGGGCAGGCGGCTGCCGGTGACTACGCCAGCGATCATCGGTTCTTGCTGCAGGTCACCCAGCTGGCCGACGAAGCGCAGGCCGCTTTCGAACAGGCGCACGCGGTCTTGCTGGCGGTTCAGGTTGTGCTGCAGTGCCTTCACCAGGCCCGGCCACAACGAGGCGCGCATGGCGGCCATGTCGTTGGAGATGGGGTTGGCCAGCAGCAGCGGCTGTACGCCGGGGCTGAACAGCTCGAACAGTTTCGGGTCGATGAAGCTGTAGGTGATGGCTTCCTGGTAACCGCGGGCGACCATCAGGCGGCGCAGGGTGGGCAGCTCGCCACGGGTTTCGGGGCGGGCTTGCGGGGCCAGGCGGGCCTGCGGGTAGCGTACGGGCAGGTTGTTGTAGCCGTACAGGCGGGCCAGCTCTTCGATCAGGTCGACTTCCAGGCTGATGTCGAAGCGGTGGCTTGGCACGGTGACGGTCCACTGCCCTGCCCCGTCGGCCTGGATGCCCAGGCCGAGGTTGGTGAGCAGCTGCTCGACCTGGGCGGGGTCCATGTCCATGCCGAGCATCTGGGCGATGCGGTCGGCACGCAGGGTCACCGGGGCCACGTTGGGCAGGTGCTGCTCGCTGACGGCTTCGACGATGGGGCCGGCTTCGCCGCCCACAATCTCCAGCAACAGGGCGGTGGCGCGCTCCATGGCTTCGCGGGCCAGGTGCGAGTCTACGCCGCGCTCGTAGCGGTGCGAGGCATCGGTGTGCAGGCCGTAGGAACGGGCTTTACCGGCGACGGAAATCGGCTCGAAGAAGGCGCTTTCCAGGAACAGGTCGCGGGTTTTTTCGGTGTTCACGCCGCTGTGCTCGCCACCCATCACGCCGGCAATGGCCAGGGCGCGGGTGTGATCGGCAATCACCAGGGTGTCGGCGCGCAGGGCGACTTCCTGGCCGTCGAGCAGCACCAGCTTCTCGCCCTCTTCGGCCATGCGTACGCGGATGCCGCCGTTGATTTCTGCCAGGTCGAAGGCGTGCATCGGCTGGCCGAGTTCGAGCATCACGTAGTTGGTGATGTCGACGGCAGCATCGATGCTGCGCACGTCGCTGCGACGCAGGCGCTCGACCATCCACAGTGGGGTGGGCTTGCTGAGGTCGACGTTGCGGATGACGCGGCCCAGGTAACGCGGGCAGGCAGCCGGTGCGCTGACGTCGACCGGGCGCACTTCGTCGTGGGCGGCCACCACGGCAGGCACCAGCGGGCGAGTGACGGGCACGTCGTACAGGGCGCTGACGTCGCGGGCCAGGCCAGCGATGGACAAGCAGTCACCACGGTTGGGGGTGAGGCCGATCTCGATGCTGGCGTCGTCCAGGCTCAGGTACTGGCGGATGTCGTCGCCTACCGGGGCGTCGGCTGCCAGTTCCAGCAGGCCGTCGTTTTCTTCGCTGATCTGCAGCTCGGCGGCCGAACAGAGCATGCCGAACGACTCGACGCCGCGCAGCTTGGCCTTCTTGATCTTGAAGTCGCCTGGCAGCTCGGCACCGATCATGGCGAACGGGATCTTGATGCCTGGGCGGGCGTTGGGGGCGCCGCACACCACCTGGAAGGTGTCCTGGCCGTTGCTCACTTGGCACACGCGCAGCTTGTCGGCGTCCGGGTGTTGTTCGGTGGATAGGATTTCGCCTACCACAATGCCGGTGAACTGGCCGGCAGCGGGGGTTACGCTGTCGACTTCAAGGCCAGCCATGGACAGGCGGGCAACCAGTTCATCACGGGAGACTTGCGGGTTTACCCAACCGCGCAGCCACTGTTCACTGAATTTCATGCTGTTCTCCTAAAATGTGCGTCGATGGGCCTAGCGGAATTGGGCAAGGAACCGCAGGTCGTTATCGAAGAACAGACGCAAATCGTTGACGCCATACCGCAACATGGCCAGGCGCTCGGCGCCCATGCCGAAGGCGAAGCCCTGGAACTCTTCCGGGTCGATGCCAGACATGCGCAGCACGTTCGGGTGCACCATGCCGCAGCCCATCACTTCGAGCCAGCCGGTTTGCTTGCACACGCGGCAGCCTTTGCCGGAACACATCACGCACTGGATGTCCACTTCGGCGGACGGCTCGGTGAAGGGGAAGAACGACGGGCGGAAGCGCACGGCCAGTTCTTTTTCGAAGAACACCCGCAGGAACTCTTCGATGGTGCCCTTGAGGTCGGCGAAGTTGATGCCGCGGTCGATCAGCAGGCCTTCAACCTGGTGGAACATCGGCGAGTGGGTGATATCGGAGTCGCAGCGGTATACGCGGCCCGGGCAGACGATGCGAATCGGCGGCTGGGTGGACTCCATGGTGCGTACCTGTACCGGTGAGGTGTGGGTGCGCAGCAGCATGTTGGCGTTGAAGTAGAAGGTGTCGTGCATCGCCCGCGCCGGGTGGTGGCCGGGGATGTTGAGCGCTTCGAAGTTGTGGTAGTCGTCTTCCACCTCGGGGCCTTCGGCAATGCCGTAGCCAATGTGGGTGAAGAACTGCTCGATGCGCTCGAGTGTACGGGTGATGGGGTGCAGGCCACCGGTGGCCTGGCCACGGCCTGGCAGGGTCACATCAATGCACTCGGCAGCCAGGCGCGCGCTGAGCTCGGCCTCTTCGAAGGCGGCCTTGCGTGCGTTGAGCACAACGGTGACGCGCTCTTTGGCGTCGTTGATCAGCGCACCCACTTTGGGGCGCTCTTCGGCTGGCAGGTTGCCCAGGGTCTTCATCACCTGGGTCAGCTCGCCTTTCTTGCCGAGGTAATTGACCCGGATCTGTTCCAGGGCATTGATGTCTTCAGCGCGCTCCACGGCCTCCAGGGCTTGGGAGACCAGCGCATCCAGGTTTTCCATGTACAGACTCCAGATACGAAAATAGGGGAAGAGCTTTGAAGGCTCTTCCCCTATCGATGACGTTCAATGCCCGGCGACGCTGGCGCCGCCGGGTGATTGTCGCGGGTACTTAAGCCAGAACGGCTTTAGCTTTCTCGACAATCGCAGCAAACGCCGCTTTTTCGTTCACTGCCAGATCGGCCAGAACCTTACGGTCGATTTCGATCGAAGCCTTTTTCAGGCCAGCAATCAGACGGCTGTAGGACAGACCGTTGGTGCGGGCACCGGCGTTGATACGAGCGATCCACAGTGCGCGGAACTGACGCTTCTTCTGGCGACGGTCGCGGTAGGCGTATTGGCCTGCCTTGATGACCGCTTGCTTGGCTACGCGGAATACGCGCGAGCGGGCACCGTAGTAACCTTTAGCCAGTTTCAGAATTTTCTTGTGACGCTTACGAGCGATGACGCCACGCTTAACACGAGCCATGAGTAACTTCCTCTATCTTAACCAGAATTAACGAACGCGCAGCATGCGCTCGACTTTTGCCACGTCAGACGGGTGCAGCAAGCTGGCACCGCGCAGTTGACGCTTACGCTTGGTCGACATTTTGGTCAGGATGTGGCTCTTGAAAGCGTGCTTGTGCTTGAAGCCCGAAGCTGTCTTCAGGAAGCGCTTCGCAGCACCGCTCTTGGTTTTCATTTTTGGCATGTTGGAACTCCGCATTCGATAAAATTACACATAATCATCAGGCCTGCCGTGCCCGGGAGATTACTTCTTTTTCTTGGGGGCGATGACCATCATAAGCTGGCGTCCTTCCATCTTCGGATGCTGCTCAACGGTGCCGTATTCGGCGAGGTCGGCTTCGACCCGCTTCAACAGCTCCATGCCCAGCTCCTGGTGGGCCATCTCACGACCACGGAATCTCAGAGAGATCTTGGCCTTGTCCCCATCGGTAAGGAAACGTACCAGGTTGCGTAGTTTTACCTGGTAATCCCCATCCTCCGTCCCTGGACGAAACTTGATTTCTTTGATCTGGATTTGCTTCTGGTTTTTCTTGGCTTCGTTGGCCTGCTTCTTCTTTTCGAAGAGGTGCTTGCCGTAGTCCATGACCTTGCAGACAGGCGGTACCGCGTCTGCAGAGATTTCTACCAGGTCCAGCTTCGCTTCATCAGCGATACGCAGCGCTTCATCAATCGAGACGATGCCAACCTGCTCGCCGTCTGCGCCAATTAACCGAACCTCGCGGGCCGAGATATTCTCGTTGATCGGGGCCTTCGGTACAGCACGCTTATCGTTTCTCATTTCACGCTTAATAGTCATTACTCCGATTCTTGGCGACCACGCCGGGAAACCGCTTGTGTCAGAAGCTCAGCGAATTGCGCGACGGGCATGGAGCCCAGGTCTGCGCCTTCACGAGTACGCACGGCTACGGTTTGCGTTTCGACTTCGCGGTCCCCTATAACCAAAAGGTACGGGACCTTGAGCAAAGTATGCTCGCGGATTTTAAAGCCGATCTTCTCATTTCTCAAGTCCGACTTGGCACGGAAACCGCTACCGTTCAGAGATTTCTCCACTTCAAGGGCGAAATCGGCCTGTTTGTCGGTGATGTTCATGATCACGGCCTGGGTAGGTGCCAGCCACGCCGGGAACACGCCCGCGTAGTGCTCGATGAGCATGCCGATGAAGCGCTCGAACGAACCGAGGATGGCGCGGTGCAGCATCACCGGGCGCTTGCGGGCGTTGTCTTCGGCAATGTAGCTGGCGTCCAGGCGCTCGGGCAGGTTCGGGTCGTACTGCAGGGTACCGCACTGCCAGTTACGGCCCAGGCAGTCGCGCAGGGTGAACTCGATCTTGGGCCCGTAGAAGGCGCCCTCGCCCGGCTGGTATTCCCATTCCAGGCCCGATTCGTTCAGCGCGTCGGCCAGTGCACCTTCGGCACGGTCCCACAGCTCTTCGGAGCCCACACGTTTGGCCGGGCGGGTGGACAGCTTCATGGCGACGTCGGTGAAGCCGAAGTCCTTGTACACGTCCAGGGTGAGCTTGATGAAGTCGGCGGCTTCTTTCTTCACCTGTTCTTCGGTGCAGAAGATGTGCGCGTCGTCCTGCACAAAGCCACGTACGCGCATGATGCCGTGCAAGGCACCGGAGGGCTCGTTACGGTGGCAGGCACCGAACTCGGCCAGGCGCAGCGGCAGGTCGCGGTAGCTTTTCAGGCCCTGGTTGAACACCTGCACGTGGCACGGGCAGTTCATCGGTTTTACCGCGTAGTCACGGCTTTCCGACGAGGTGGTGAACATGTTCTCGGCGTAGTTGGACCAGTGGCCGGAACGCTCCCACAGAATACGGTCGACCACTTGTGGGGTCTTGATTTCCTGGTAGCCGTTTTCGCGCTGCACGGCGCGCATGTACTGCTCCAGCACCTGGTACACGGTCCAGCCGTTGGCGTGCCAGAACACCATGCCTGGGGCTTCTTCCTGCAGGTGGAACAGGTCGAGCTGCTTGCCGATCTTGCGGTGGTCGCGTTTTTCGGCTTCTTCGATGCGCTGGATGTAGGCCGCCAGCTGCTTCTTGTCAGCCCAGGCGGTGCCGTACACACGTTGCAGCTGCTCGTTCTTGGCATCGCCACGCCAGTAGGCGCCGGACAGCTTGGTCAGCTTGAACGCTTTGAGGAAGCGCGTGTTCGGCACGTGCGGGCCACGGCACATGTCGACGTATTCTTCGTGATAGTACAGGCCCATGGCCTGCTCATCGGGCATGTCTTCGACCAGGCGCAGCTTGTAGTCTTCGCCACGGGCGGTGAACACATCGATGACTTCGGCACGCGGGGTCATCTTCTTGATGACGTCGTAGTCCTTCTCGATCAGCTGCTGCATGCGCTTTTCGATGGCGGCGAGGTCATCAGGGGTGAAGGGGCGCTCGAAGGCGATGTCGTAATAGAAGCCTTCGTCGATCACCGGGCCGATCACCATCTTGGCGGTCGGATACAGCTGTTTCACCGCGTGGCCGACCAGGTGGGCGCACGAGTGACGGATGATCTCCAGTCCCTCTTCATCTTTAGGGGTGATGATCTGCAGCTTGGCGTCGTTCTGAATGAGGTCGCAGGCATCGACCAGCTTGCCGTCGACCTTACCGGCCACGGTGGCCTTGGCCAGGCCGGCGCCGATGGAAGCGGCAACTTCAGCTACGGACACGGCATGATCGAACGAACGTTGACTGCCATCGGGAAGAGTAATGGTGGGCATGGCGCCTCCTCTCCTAGTGGTGACCCCTACCAAAGGTCACGTGGGTTGGGATGAGCCAGTACAAGATCCGACCTGCCTTCCGTTGACGGGAAGCCTGCCTCACAGTGGCAGAAGCCTTTCGGCTTGCGAGGGACGAACCAGATGACTGGAAAAAACAGCTACAGGCTGCATGCTGTTAGCTGCGAGCCGAGCATGCTAGCACGCACCTCTTGCGCCAGGCAGATTTATTTGGAAATTGCAGTTTCAGGTGAACTTACCCGGTAAGTTTCCTATCAGACTTTCGGAAGCAACCTACTCTTGATGAGAACCAACCCCAAGGAGTAACCGGTTATGCGAGTTCCGTCTCTTCTGGCCCTGGCGGCCGCTGGCGCACTGCTGCTGCCAATGGCTGCGAACGCTGGCAATTTCCCTGCCGGCAAGGAGGGTGCCTACATGGCCCAATGCACGCAGGTGGCCAGCGGCCAGGGCGTTGACGCCGCCGCGGCGAAAAAGCACTGCGAATGTGGCGCGCAAGCGATCAAGAAAAATTTCAACGACGACGAAATTGCTGACTTGGACAGCAAGGATGGCGTGGACGCCAAGCTGATGCAGCGGGCGCAGAGCGTTGTGAAGCAAGCCTGCGCACCTAAAAGCTGAAGCCTTGCCGCCAGCGCAATCGACCCGTTGATTGCGCTGGATCAACATCCGGCTCAGGTAAAAGGCGCTAGATGCGCAGAATTAGACTATGATGTACATCGTGCTCCGTAGCCTCGGCCGCATTGCACCACTGAAAATACTAAATGTTCTGGAGATTCACCCATGTCCAATCGCCAAACCGGCACCGTCAAATGGTTCAATGATGAGAAAGGCTTCGGCTTCATCACCCCAGCAGGCGGCGGCGACGACCTGTTCGTTCACTTCAAGGCCATCGAAGCTGACGGCTTCAAGAGCCTGAAAGAAGGCCAGACTGTTTCCTTCGTCGCCGAGCGCGGCCAGAAGGGCATGCAGGCTGCACAGGTTCGTCCGGAGTAATTCGGATAGCTGAAAAAAACCCGCCCGTGTGGCGGGTTTTTTTTGGGCTGCTGCTGGCTACCTTGATAGCCAGGCAGCCAGGTGTTAAGGGTTAACCGCAGTTCACGCGGGTAACACGGCCCTGCTCGTCCACGTTCAGGTTCAAGCGCTCGGAGCGGTATTCCAGCGTAACCACGTCATGCGGCTTCAGGATACGGGCCATTTGCGAGCCACTGGCCTTGCGCGCCTGCTCCAGCAGCTCGGGGCTGCCTTGTTTGCCAACGGCAAAATCGGCACCGCTGGCCTCGCAGCGGCCGTCGTTGCCAGACGGTGCCGCCGGCGCCTGGGTGCCACCAGCATCACCGCCAGTGCTGCAACCCGCCAGCACACCAGCTACCGCCAGGGTTGCCAACAAAGCACGGGTACGGAACATGAAGCCTCCTAGATCGAATGGGAACTGCCTGATCCGACCATCGCACCAGGAATTCGTTGCAAAACCGCCCAAGTCTGCCTGAACGCCCCGAGCCAGGCGCGGCATAATCGTGACCGAATTTTACCGCTACAACCAAAGGCCCCTTGGTTTGGCCTGCAAAGTCATGATTTACTTTAAGAAGTGAAGGCATAGTGCCTCCTGCGAATACCAGGGTACGGTGTTCGTTTTTTCGTCCAGGCCGCAAGCGAGAGCCTTCCATGAGCAGCCACAGCATCGATGCCGACATCAAGGTCAAATGGGCGGAGGGCCAGAGTGCGTACAGCCCCGGCACCCCGGAAGAACTGCTGCTGATCGCCATCGACCTGCTGGTGCGTGACCGCGGCGGCGAAGCGGCGCGCAGCTTCATCGACCAGGTGGTCGAGCGCTACGCGCCCCGCCCCGCTACTTGAGGCGTGCCAGGCGCTCGGCCAGCAGGTCGAACAGGCCCTGGGCGTCACCCTCTTCCACCCACATCACATTGGCAGGTTGCTTGAGCACGCCGTACCAGTCGGCGATCGTCTGGCCGAAGGTGGGCCCTTCGCGGCTGTCGACACTCATGTGAATGCGCCGGCCGCTGAACATCTGCGGCTTCAGCAGGTAGGCGATCACGCTGGCATCGTGCACCGGGCCGCCCGGCATGCCATACAGCTGCATGTCATGGGTAATGTAGGCATTGAGTATGTCTACTACGCGCTTGCTGGCCTGGGTGTTCACGGCCGCCAGTTGCTTGAGGCGCGCTTCGCTGGTCAATAGCTTGTGGGTCACATCCAGCGGCAAGTACGTCAGCTGCACGCCGCTGGCCAGCACCACTTGAGCGGCATGGGGGTCTGCGTACAAGTTGAATTCGGCAACCGGCGTGATGTTACCGCCGTTGAAATGAGCACCGCCCATCACCACCACTTCCTTAATGCCCTGGGCAATTTCCGGGCGCTGGATCAGCGCCAGTGCCAGGTTGGTCTGCGGGCCGAGCATCGCCACCGTGATGCTGTGGGGCTTGGCAGCGCCCAACGTGTCTACCAGGTACTGCACCGCATTGCCCGCCGCCAGGGGCTTGGCCGGCTCGTGCACCTGCACGCCGCTGATGCCCTCCTCCCCGTGCACTTCGGCAGCGTAGATGGGCGCGCGCACCAGGGGCCGGCCAGCACCGGCATACACCGGGATATCCTCGCGACCCGCCCACTCACGGGCCAGCCGGGCATTGCGCGAGGTTTTCTCCAGCCGCACGTTGCCAGCCACCGTGGTGATGGCGCGGACCTTGAGCTCATCCGGCGACGCCATGGCCAGGAACAGCGCCACCACATCGTCCGCACCGGGGTCTGTGTCGATGATCAGGTCGATGGGGGCGGCTTGAACGGTCGACGCTGCGGCCATGAAGGCGATACCTTGTAGCAGAGGTTTCAGCATGATGATGGCACTCCTGTTGCCGATGGGTTGTGGCTAGCCAGGGCTCAGAACGTGACCCCGGAGATCAGTGCAATATTGCTGTAGGGCTGGCATTCACCGGTGCGCACGATGGCGCGGGCACTGCGCGACAGCACCTTGAAGGCCTCGTGGTCCAGCCATTCACGCTTGCCCAGCTTGCCTTTCAGGCGCTCGATTTCCACCAGCGCCGGGGGTACCACCGTCTGCATTTCCTCGGCCAGCACGTGGCGCTCCACCTGCAATTCGCTCAATACCACCCGCAAAACGCTGGCAAAGTCAGGCAGGCCGGGCGTGACTGCCAGGTCAATCAGCTCCACCCCGGGGGGCACCGGCAGGCCGGCATCGCCGATCACCAGGATATCGCCATGCCCCATGCCCGCAATGGTGCGGGACAGGGCGACGTTCAGCAGTGGCGTCTTCTTCATGGCGCGACCTCGACCAGATGGGGAATGGAGGGTTGGGCCCCGGCGCGGGTCACCGACAACGCCGCGGCGCGCTGGCCGAACGCGATGGCATCGCCCTCCTCCAGCCCGCGCACCAGGCCGGCTGCGAAGCCGCCAATGAAGGTGTCACCGGCAGCCGTGGTGTCCAGCGGCTGCACCACCGGCGCCGGGTAGTGCTGGTGCCCATCAGCGCTCACCCGCAGCGCGCCCTGCGCGCCAAGGGTGATGATCACCTTGCCAGCGCCCAGCGCCAGCAGCCGCTCACCTGCCTGTAGCGCGCTGGCCTGGTCGTTGACCGGTATGCCGGTCAGCGCCTCGGCCTCGCTTTCGTTGGGCGTGAGGTAGTTGATGTGCGGGTACCACGATGCCGGCAGCGGGCCACTGGCAGGCGCCGGGTTGAGGATGACCTGCTTGCCCAGCTCATGGGCCCTGGCCAGGGTCCAGGCGACCGTTTCCAGCGGCACTTCCAGCTGGCAGATCACCACTTCGGCGGCTTGCAGCAGCGCGTCGAAGCGCTGAACCGCCTGCGGTGTCAGCAAGCCGTTGCCGCCCGGGATGATGACGATGCAGTTCTGGCTGGCCGCATCCACGGTAATCAGCGCCACGCCACTGGACACGCCCGGGCAGGTGATCACACCCTGGCAATCGATACCCTCGGCCGCCAGGCCGTCCCGCAGTTGCTGGCCGTAGCCGTCATCGCCCACGCTGCCGACCATGGCCACGCTGCCGCCCAGCCGCGCCACCGCGACGGCCTGGTTGGCACCCTTGCCGCCCGGGGCGGTAAAAAAACGGTCGCCGGCCAGCGTCTCACCGGGCCGGGGCAGGCGCTGGGCGCGCGCCACCAGGTCCATGTTCAAACTGCCGACTACCACCACCTTCGCACTCATGACATTTCCTTAGCGGTGATCGTTGAACAAGTCCGGGCGCGGCCCGGTGGATTCGCGCAGCACAATGCGTGGGGCCACGATGCGTTGCTCCGCCTGGCCAACACGCGGCGCAACGATACGCGCCAGCAGCAGCGACGCAGCGCTCTCGCCCAGTTCGCGGATGGACTGGCCGACCGTGGTCAGGGGTGGATACACGTAGCGGCTGAGTTCGATATCGTCAAAACCGATCACCGACAGCTCGGCAGGTACGCTGATGTTGCGTTCAGCCGCCGCGCGCAATACGCCAAACCCGATCATGTCGTTACCGGCGAAGATGGCCGTGGGCCGCTTGCCTTCGAGCAGGGCCGCGGCGGCGGCATGGCCACCCGGGCTGGTGAAATCGCAGTGCTGCACACGGCCGGGTATTACCGGCACACCGGCCTCGCCCAGGGCGCGATGGAAGCCGCCCAGGCGCAGCTGGGTCACCCCGGTGTGCGCCGGGCCGCCGATGTAGGCGATATCGCGGTGGCCCAGCTCCAGCAGGTGCCGGGTGGCCAGGTAGGCGCCCTGTTCGTGGTCGATACGCACCAGGTCGGCATCCACGCCTTCAAGCTCGCGGTCGACGATCACCATCGGCGTGCGCACGCCGGCCAGGCTCTGCAGCAGGTCGTCGTCCTGGCCTACCGAGCCGACTACCAGCCCGTCGATGCGTTTTTCCAGCAGCACGCGCAGGTAGTTGCGCTGCTTCTGCGGGTTGTCGTCCGAGTTGCACAAAATCACGCAGTAGCCGTTGCGCTCGCAGGCATCCTCGATGCCCCGGGCCAGCTCGGCAAAGTACGGGTTGACGCTATTGGGCACCAGCAGGCCGATGGTGGCCGTGCTGCGCGCTTTCAGCGAGCGCGCCACGGCGCTGGGCACGTAGTCCAGCTGGCGGATCGCGTCTTCGACCTTCTGCCGCACCGGCTCGCTGACGGGCCGGGTCTTGTTCAGCACATGGGACACGGTGGTGTAGGAAATACCGGCCAGCGCTGCGACATCTTTGATGGTTGCCATGTTGTCAGGTCCGCCGGGCTGCACGCCGGCTGCGGTAAGTGTCGAGCACCACGGCGATGACGATGACCGCCCCGGTGATGATGCGTTTGGTCGGCTCGCTGGCGCCAATTTGTGCCAGGCCTGCGGCCAGCACCGAAATGATCAGCACCCCGAAGAACGTACTGATGACCGAGCCGCGCCCACCCATCAGGCTGGTGCCGCCGATCACCACGGCGGCGATCACCTGCAGCTCCAGGCCGGAGCCGGCGTTGGGGTCGGCCGCCTCCAGGCGCGACACCTGGAACAGCGCCGCCAGGCCGGCCAGCAGGCCCATCAGGGCGAACACCAGCACTTTATACGGGCGCGGGTCGATACCGGCCAGGCGCACGGCTTCTTCGTTGGTGCCGATGCCGATCAGGTAGCGGCCGAACACCGTACGGGTCAGTACCAGTTGGGCCAGCACGATCACCAGCAAGGCGATGATGAAGGAAGGCGAGATGCCAAAGGCAACAGGGTTGGAAAACCAGGCATAGGTGTCGCCGATGTAAGCGGTGCGCGAATCGGTGAGCTGATAGGCCAGCCCGCGGGCCATCTCCAGCACGCCCAGCGAAACGATGAACGAGGGAATGCGCCACGCCACGGTCACGGCACCGGTCACGCTGCCGGCCAGGGCAGCTACCGCCATGCCCAGCAGCGCGGCGGGCACCATGCCCCAGCCCCACCCCAGAATGGCCACGCTGACCGTGGACGCCGCCAGGGCCAGCACCGAGCCCACCGACAGGTCGATACCGCCGATGATCAGCACGAAGGTCATGCCCACCGCCAGCACCATCAGGTCGGGGATCTGGTTTGCAAGGGTGCTGAAGGTGTTGTACGACCAGAAATGGCTGCTCAGGAACGAGAACAGCACGATCATCGCCAGCAAGGCGCCGGCGAGGCCCAGGTAGGTACCCAGGCCCAGATAAGTACCGCTGCGGCGCGCCGGGGCAGCGCCTTGGTTGTCGAGCGGGGTGGTTTTCATGCATCCATCCTGGGAGCTGCGTTGTGCAGCATTGCGTCACGTTTCTGATAACCGGCAAAGGCCGCGGCCAGCAGTTGGTCCTGGCTCCAGTGCTCGCGCTCGAAGGTGTCTATGAGGCGCCCGGCCGACAACACGGCGATGCGGTCACAAATCAGCATCAGCTCGCGCAGGTCGCTGGACACCACCACCAGCGCCTTGCCCTGGCGGGCCAGCGCTGCCAGCAGGCCATAGATGTCGAACTTGGCCCCCACATCAATGCCGCGGGTGGGCTCGTCGAACAGCAGCACCTGGCAGTCGCGCTCCAGCCAGCGGCCTATCACCACCTTCTGCTGGTTGCCCCCCGACAACTCGCCCACCACCTGATGCGGGCCGGCACTGCGAATGCGCATGGCCTGGATCTGCCGCTCGGCCAGGGCGCGCTCGGCATCGGCGTTCAGCACGCCGGCGGTGGAAACCGCACCCAGGTTGCCCAGTGCAATGTTCGCGCTGATCGACTGGGTCAGCAGCAGACCCTCGCCCTTGCGGTCTTCGGTGATCAAGGCGATGCCGGCCTTGACCGCAGCCTTGGGCGAGTCGATGCTCACCCGCTGCGGCGGCTGGCCCAGGGCAACACTGCCACTGTCGGCCGCGTCTGCGCCGTAGATCAGGCGCAGCAGTTCGGTACGCCCGGCACCGATCAGGCCGGAAATGCCAAATATCTCCCCTGCCCGCACCTCGAACGACACATCGCGCACCTTGTCGCCACGGCTCAGGTTGTTCACCTGCAGCAGCGGCGCCCCCAGCTGCCGCTGGCCCAGGTCGATGTGCTCGCCCAGCTCACGCCCCACCATCAGGTTGACCAACTGGTCGCTGGTGTAGCGCTGAATGGGCTCATCGCACACCAGCTTGCCGTCGCGCAGTACCACGATGCGCTGGGCGACCTGTTGCAGCTCTTCAAGCCGGTGGGAGATGTAGACGATGGCCACGCCACGCTGGCGCAGGCGTTCGATCTGGGTGAACAGCAGCTCCACCTCGCGCGCCGTGAGCATGGCGGTGGGCTCGTCCAGAATCAGCACGTGGCAGTCGCCGATCAGGTTACGGGCGATCTCGACCATCTGCTGGTGGCCAATGCCCAACTCGCCAACCGGCGTATCCGGGTCGATGGCATCCAGGCCCACCTGGGCCATGGCGGCGCTGGCCAGTTGGCGCAGGCGTTTGTGGTTGACCCAGCCAAAGCGGCTGGGCAGGTTGTCCAGAAACAGGTTTTCGGCCACGGTCAGGGTGGGCAGCAGGTTCAGCTCCTGCATCACCATGCGCACGCCCAGGCGCTCGGCGTCGCTGCGGCTGGCCGGCGCATAGGGCTGGCCACGGTACTGCATGTGCCCGGTGGTGGGGGTTTCCAGGCCACTGATGAGCTTGGACAAGGTGCTTTTGCCGGCGCCGTTCTCACCCGTCAGGGCCAGCACCTCGCCGGCGCGCAGGGTCAGGCTGACCTCGCCCAGCACCGGCTGGGCGTAGGTTTTGCCAAGGCCGCTGGCGGCCAGCACCACGTGTTGGGCCGATGCAGACATGGCCGTCTCTCCTGGCAGCATCAGGGCTGTTTGGTGATCAGTTCGACCGGGGTCTGGATGACGTTGTCGGCATCCACATCGGGCTTATCGCCCTTGACCATTTTCAGCGCCGCCTGAATACCGAACACCGCCTGCTGGCTGGCCGCCTGGTCCAGGGTGGCCAGTACGCGGCCATCGGCGATCATGGGCTTGATGGCGTTGATGTTGTCATAGCCCACCACTTTCACTTGGCCTGCCTTGCCGGCAGCGCGCACGGCAGACACGGCGCCCAGGGCCATGCTGTCGTTGCCGGCCAGCAAAGCTTTCAGGTCGGGGTATTCGTTGAGCATGGAGGCCGCGACCGCATTGCCCTTGTCGATTTCCCAGTTGCCGCTTTGCACCGACACGATCTTCATCTGTGCAGCGTCCATCGCATCCTTGAAGCCGGCCGTGCGCTGCTGGGCGTTGGTGGTGGTAGACACGCCTTCGATGATGCCCACCTGGTCGCCGGCCTTGAGCTGTTTGGCCAGGTAGTCACCCACCATGCGGGCGCCCTTGCGGTTGTCGGGGCCTACGAACGACACGCTGATACCTTTGCTCTTGAGCAGCTCAGGGTCCAGGCGGTTGTCGATGTTGATCACCACCACGCCCTGGTCCATGGCTTTTTTCACCGCCGACACCAGTGCCTTGGAATCGGCAGGGGCAATTACCAGCGCCTTGGCGCCGGCGTTGACCATTTGTTCAACGATGCGGATCTGTTCGCCGGTGTCGGTTTCGTTCTTGATGCCGTTGGCAACCAGCTCGAATTCGCCAGCGTGGGCTTTCTGGTAGTCCTTGGCGCCGTCTTCCATGGTGCGGAAGAACTCGTTGGCCAGGGACTTCATCACCAGGGCGACCTTGGGCTTGTCTTCTGCGTGGGCGGCAGACAACGGCAGGGCCATGGACAGGGAGGTTACAGCGGCAATGGCCAGCAAGCGGCCGGGGAATGGCAGTTTCATGGACGATGACTCCGAATCTTGTGTTTTTTATCGGAAAGCAAACGTTTGCGTTGGCTAACTATGAGAACAAGACCTGGTTTTGTCAATTGCGTTTGGTGGTAACCCTGCAAGGCAGATTATCCAGACTTTTTCCGAAAAGCCGAACACCTTTTCCTACGCGTGTTCGGGATTGCGAATGGAATACTCGTACATCACAGGGTTGGTAACGGGATGGGATTACGCGTACAGCGCGCCAATCGCGACCCGGGCAGGCCCTGCGCACGCAGCGCAGACGCGGCTGGTACGAAACATGCCTGAAGCTCTGCGCGACTCATAACGACCATCTCAATAGGAAGAGAGAACAAGAACGATGAATGCCGCATTGAAAACCTTCGCCCCCAGCGCACTCGCCCTGCTGCTGATCCTGCCCGCCACCGCTTCGGCCAAGGAAGCCGAAACCCAACAGAAACTGGCCAACGTGGTCATCCTCGCCACCGGCGGCACCATTGCCGGGGCCGGCGCCAGCGCTGCCAACAGCGCCACCTACCAGGCCGCCAAGCTGGGCATCGACAAACTGATCGCCGGCGTACCGGAACTGGCTGATGTCGCCAACGTGCGCGGCGAACAGGTGATGCAGATTGCGTCGGAAAGCATTTCCAACGAAGACCTGCTGAAACTGGGCAAGCGCGTGGCGGAACTGGCCGACAGCAAGGACGTGGATGGCATCGTCATCACCCACGGCACCGACACCCTGGAAGAAACCGCCTACTTCCTGAACCTGGTGGAAAAAACCGACAAACCCATCGTGGTGGTGGGCTCGATGCGCCCCGGTACCGCCATGTCGGCTGACGGCATGCTCAACCTCTACAACGCCGTGGCCGTGGCCAGCGACAAGCAGTCCCGCGGCAAGGGCGTACTGGTTACCCTCAACGACGAGATCCAGTCGGGCCGTGACGTGAGCAAGGCAGTGAACATCAAGACCGAAGCCTTCAAGAGCGCCTGGGGCCCGATGGGCATGGTGGTGGAAGGCAAGTCCTACTGGTTCCGCCTGCCGGCCAAGCGCCACACCCTGGATTCGGAGTTCGACATCAAGCAGATCAGCAGCCTGCCCCAGGTGGACATCGCCTATGGCTACGGCAACGTGACCGACACGGCGTACAAGGCGCTGGCGCAAAACGGTGCCAAGGCGCTGATCCATGCAGGTACCGGCAACGGTTCGGTGTCGTCGCGGGTGGTGCCGGCGCTGCAGGAACTGCGCAAGAACGGTGTGCAGATCATTCGTTCGTCCCACGTCAACCAGGGTGGTTTCGTGCTGCGCAATGCCGAGCAGCCGGATGACAAGAACGACTGGGTGGTGGCGCATGACCTGAACCCGCAAAAGGCGCGCATTCTGGCGATGGTGGCCATGACCAAGACCCAGGACAGCAAGGAATTGCAGCGCATCTTCTGGGAGTACTAAGGCCCGGGGGCCGCAATGCGGCCCCAACTTCCCCCGCCAATGGCCAGCGTATACAAACACCCTGGCAGCCTCACACAAGACACCCCTCCCCCAAACACGCCCTAATACGCCATCGCTGCCAACTGCGATGGCCGCTCGCCAGATGCGAGCGGTTCCCGTATAACAAGCGCGCCGTACAGGCAGCCAAAAACAAAAGAGGGATGTGCAAATGGTCAAACCGCAATCGCTGTGCAGCCTGGCCCTGGCAGGCTTGCTGGCCAGCCAGGCGGCACCCGCCTACGAGCTGTACGCCGATGACGACACCCATCTCAACGCCGACATGCTGGCCGTGTGGGGCATGTTCAACAGCCGCAAGAACTATGACGGCACCACCGGCGGCTCTACCTGGCGCGAAGGTTTCATCAAGTACGGCATCAGCGGCGACCAGGGCCTGGCAGGCAATGGCACCTTGTACGGCGCGTTGAACTGGGTGAGCTCGGGCACCTGGGGCGACGGCGATGCGGCCGGCAACACCGTCGGCACCGAACGCACCACCAAAACCGAAGAAGCCTACTTGGGCTGGCGCTCCGGCGACCTGTTCCCGGCGCTGGGCAAGGACGGCGTGGACGTTTCCGCCGGCCGCCAGGTGGTGCGCCTGGGCAGCGGTTTTCTGATCAACGACGACGGCCCCAACCTGGGCAAGGGCCCAGCCGATGGCGCCCTGAACCGTGGCGGCGCCTTTTACCTGGCCGCACGCCACGCCTTTGACCGCACCGCCGTGCTGCGCCTGGGCGGCAAGGACGGCCTGCATGGCAGCGTGGTATGGCTGAAGTCCGATAACCGTGCCCAGGCCGAAACCGAACTGGGCGCCGGCACCCTGGACTACACCAACGAACTGGGCACCGTGGGGCTCACCTGGATTCACGGCATCGATGTGGCCGACCAGTGGGCCAGCGAGTTCCAGAAAGCCCGCGAAGGCATGAACGTCTACAGCCTGCGCGGCGAAGGCAGCGCCGGTATCGAAAACGCCAGCTTAGGCTTCGAATACGCCTGGCAGGACAAAGACAACGGCCCGGAAAAAGCCTGGTACCTGCAGGCCGCCTACACCTTTGCCGACGCGCCCTGGGCGCCGCAGCTCACCTACCGCTACACACGCTATTCGGCAGGCTGGGACTCGCTGTTCAGCGGACTGTCGAGCGGTTACGGCACCTGGTTCCAGGGTGAGGTTGCTGCCAACTACGCCGGGCCGTTCAACAGCAACACCGGCATCCACCACGTGGGGCTGAAGGCCACCCCGCTTCAAAACGTCACGGTCGGTGCGTTGTATTTCGACTTCAACACTGTCAGCACGCGCAACCGACTGAACCTCGACGCCCGTGAGCTGGACCTGTACGTGGAATGGGCCGTGAACCAGCACCTGATCGTCAGCCCGCTGGTGGGCCTGTACCAGCCGCGCAAGGATGAAAGCAATGGGGGCAACCAGGTCGGGGGCAACGGCACCAACGTGTACAGCCAGCTGACGGTTGCCGTGCCGCTCTAAGGCCACTCGCTACCTGAACTGATACTCCAGCCCGGCGCCGGCATACCACGCGCGCCCGGGCGCAGCTTCGTAGTAGCGGCTGTTGCTGTCGCCCACGATCACCGAGCCCACGTACTGGCGGTCGAACAGGTTGTCCAGGCGCACCAGTTGGTGGAATGTCCAGGGCCCGGCGTGCTGCTCGAAGCGGGTGCGCCAGTTGAATACTGCATAGGCAGGGGCTGCCTTGGCGGTATTGCTGTCCTCCACGTACACCTGGCTCCGGTACTGGCCTTCAACGCCCATGCTCACCCACTGTGCGGGCTTCCACACCAGTTCGGCGTACAGGTTGTCCCGGGGCACGCCCGGCAGGCGGTTGCCGCTGTCGATCACCTTGCCACCCTGGCTGAAATCATCGGCGTACCGGGCGTCGGTGCGCGTGTACACCCAGGTGGTCTGCCAGTGGTCACTCAGGTCGCTGTGCAGGCTGGCTTCGATGCCACGGCGCAGGGTGCGGCCGGCATTGCGGTAGCTGGTACGGCCGTCGGTGGCTTCGGCGACGATGATTTCATCGTCGGTGTGTATCTCGTACGCCGCCACATTCAGGCGGGTGCGCTCGCCGAAGCGGTACTTGGCGCCTACTTCGTACTGGGTGCTGGTAGCCGGGCTCAGGCCGAAATTGAAGCGTTCCTGGGTGCCTGGCGCGTAGGCCATCTCTGCCTGGGTGGGGGTTTCGAAGCCCTTGCCGACACTCACGTAGCCGCGCAGGTCGGGCGTGAAGGCGTACATCACCGACAACGACGGGTTGGCTTTCTGGTAGCGCTTGCTGCCGCTGGCATCGCCGTTGGCCAGGTAGCGGTCGTCCACCTGCATCTTCATGGTGCTGTAGCGCACGCCCAGCTCGCTGGTCCAGTTGCCGATTTCCCAGTGCGCCTGGGCATAGGGGTCCAGGCTGGTTGCCGTGTCCTTTTCGTCGCGGCGCAATTCGCCTTTGACGCCCAGCTGGCTGCCACGGAAGTTCTGGAAGCCACGGCGGTCGTCGGTGCTCTGGTCGTAGTCTGCGCCCACGGTGAAGGTGAAATTACCCGGCACGCTTGCCACCGGCTGCACCCAGCGCAAGGTGCCACCGTGGAACTCGCGGTCGAAGTCCACCACCCCGCCACCGCGCTGGCTGTTGGACGCCACCTGCCTTGGGATGGACAGGTACTGCACCACACTGCGCCGGCCGGCATACAGGTTGAACTGCAGGGTGGCCTCACCAAAGTAGCGCTCGTAGTTCATGCCCAGTTGCTGGTGGTCGATGCTTTTGCGGGTGTTGTAGGTCTCGGCCGCCGCTGCCGTGGAACGGGGGTCATGCTTGTAGGCCGACCACACCTGGCCCAGCGGGTCCTGGGTGTTGTTCTGCTCCAGGCTGCTGTAGATGAATGCCAGGCGTGAATCTTCGTCCGGCTTCACGTGCACCTTGGCAAAGGTCTGGTCACGGCGCGCAGCACTGTGGTCGCGGTAGCCATCGGTGTCCATGCGCGAGGCATCCAGCACAAAGCCGCCGATAGCGTTGCCGCCTTCTGCAGACAGGTGATGCTTGCTGAACCCATCGCTGCCAACCGTCGTTTGCGCCCCCACACGGGCTGGCCCCTGACCATCCCGGCTGAACATCTGAATCACGCCACCGGCATTGCTGCCGTACAGGGTGGCAGCCGGGCCACGCAGCACTTCGATGCGGTCGGCCACGTCCAGGTTCAGCGTGGCCGCCTGGCCCTGGCCGTCCGGCGTGCTGGCGGGGATACCATCGCTCAGCAGCTTGATGCCCCTTACCCCGAACGCTGAACGGGCGCCATAACCACGGGAGGATACCTGCAGGTCCTGGGCGTAGTTCTGACGGTTCTGCACCACCAGCCCTGGCACCTTGGTCAGCACTTCTGACAGGTTCACACCCAACTGGCCATCCGTGCCGTTGGACAGGTCCACCGTGTCGACGGAAAACGGCAGGTCGAACGTGCTGGTGGGCGTGTAGGCCCCGGTAACCACCATGGGGTCGATGACGATGGCGCCGGGCGCGTCGGCCAGCGCTTCGGCACAGGTGCCGAAGCCACCGACCAGGACCAGTGCCAGGCGTGTGGGCGATTTGAAACGTAGAGCCATTCGATACATGAGTCATTTCCAGAGAGTGCCGCCATTACAGCAGACCCTGGCAGCAAGCGCGAACACTGTGGCGGCGGTGTGGCGAACTCGCCCTTCAAGGTGTTGCGAAATTCCTTACACTCAAATACTGTATGTGCATACAGCAAACAAGGAAATGCCTGTGTCCAGTACCGCCTCTGCCACCCCGACCAGCTACCAACAATTGGGTATGCGCATCCAGAAGATCATCAACAACCCCATGGCTCAACGCAGCCGGGCCGCGTTGATCTTTCGGCTGGAACAGGAAACCCCGGAGGACTGGGACACCTTGCTGGCAGAAATTGCCGAGAACGACAACGTCACCCTCGCCTACCGCGACGATGGCGGCGTGCAAATTTTCTGGACCGTGCCCAAGGAAGACTGACCGCGCATGAGAGCCTTGCTTATCGCTGCCACCTGCCTGGCAGCCCTCGCGCCGCTGGCTCAAGCGGACGCGCCACGCACCTTCCAGGAAGCCAAGAAAGTGGCATGGACGCTGTACGCCCCGCAGTCCACCGAGTTCTACTGCGGGTGCAAGTACAAAGGCAACCAGGTAAACATGGCCTCGTGCGGCTACACCCCGCGCAAAAATGCCCAGCGCGCATCACGCATTGAATGGGAACACATTGTGCCGGCGTGGCAGATCGGCCATCAGCGCCAGTGCTGGCAAACGGGTGGGCGCAAGGCCTGCTCGCAGCATGACGACGCCTACAAGCGGGCTGAAGCCGACCTGCACAACCTGGTGCCGAGCATTGGCGAAGTGAACGGCGACCGCAGCAACTTCAGCTTCGGCTGGCTGCCCGAGCAAAGCGGGCAGTATGGCCGGTGCCTGACCCAGGTGGACTTCAAGGCGAAAAAGGTCATGCCACGGCCGTCGATCCGCGGCATGATCGCGCGCACTTATTTCTATATGAGCAAGCAGTACAACCTGCGCCTGTCGCGGCAGGACAGGCAGCTGTTCGAGGCGTGGAACAAGACCTACCCGCCGCAACCCTGGGAATACCAGCGCAACCAGCGGGTTGCGTGCCTGATGGGGCGGGGCAATGATTTTGTCGGGCCGGTGGACCTCAAGGCCTGCACCGAAGGGCCGTACAGCGCCAGCCGATAGTGGCTGGCGTTGCCCTTAGCGGGCGGCGCCGTGCTGGATGACGATGGAGTCGGTACCCAGCTTGGCCATGACCTCATCGCGCCGGGCCTGAGCTTCTTCACGGCTGGGGAACGGCCCCATCAGCACCACAGGCTTACCGTTGCGGTACTCCACGGATGACGGGATGCCCTTCTCGATCAGGCGGGCGGTCATGTCGCTGAGCGCACCCATGTTGGCCCCCTGAATCACCTCTACGTCCCACCCCTCGGGGGCAGGCTGGTCGGCAAGCGCCTCGGCACGACGCTGCAGGTCGGCACCGCCACACAGTTCGCGAATGCGCAGGTTGCTGCCGGTATCATCGACGATGATGTCGTACTGCCCGTCACGCTTGATGGCCACATAGCTGCGGTAGGCCTGGTATTGCCCGGCATCGTCCTTACCGCGCACCTGGCCGCAGATAGTGCCCTGGGTGTCGATGCGCACGTTGCCGAACTTGGCCGTCTTGGGGTTTTGCAGGTGTTCTGCCACCTGCTTGTGCACGCCCTCGACCTCGTTGTCACAGCCCGCCAGGGCGAGCACCGCCATTACCACAGCCAGTTTGCGCACGCGTGTACCTCCAGATTCGAAGGGGCGGAGTCTACCATGCCCGGCACGGGGCCGAAGCGCGACCAAACGTTACACGCTGCGTCAGGCGCACATGAAAAAAGGGCGATCATTGCTGATCGCCCTTTTCGG
>NZ_BCAV01000059.1:0-54714 GCF_001320125.1 Pseudomonas sp. NBRC 111119 | reverse complement strand
TCTACGCATTCCAAAACCCCTGTCAACATTTTTTTTCGCGCTAACCTACTGAATTGCAAACCCTTTATTCCCTGTGACGGGTAATCCCGGGGGGGTTGGGATTTTCAACGGATGACTAGCGGGTGTTTATTATTATTGATAGCATCGGTACATTCGTTAAAAATATAAAACACGAGGTTTCGCAGCATGGCTAACACCCCCTACCCCCAGTCCTACTACGCCGCCTCGGCCAACCCGGTGCCGCCACGTCCGGCGCTGCAGGGTGAGGTGGAAACCGATGTATGCATCATCGGTGCCGGCTACACCGGCCTGTCCAGCGCCCTGTTTCTGCTGGAAAACGGCTTCAAGGTGAGCATCGTCGAAGCCGCCAAGGTGGGTTTCGGCGCATCGGGCCGCAACGGCGGCCAGATCGTCAACAGCTACAGCCGCGACATCGACGTTATCGAACGCACCGTGGGCGCCCGCGAAGCCCAGCTGCTGGGCCAGATGGCCTTTGAAGGCGGCCGCATCATTCGCGAGCGCGTGGCCAAGTACAACATCCAGTGCGACCTGAAGGACGGCGGCGTCTTCGCGGCCCTCACCAGCAAGCAGATGGGCCACCTGGAATCGCAAAAGCGCCTGTGGGAACGCTACGGCCACACCCAACTGGAACTGATGGACCAGAAGCGCATTCGCGAAGTGGTTGCCTGCGACAGTTATGTAGGCGGCATGCTGGACATGAGCGGCGGCCACATTCACCCGCTGAACCTGGCGTTGGGCGAAGCGGCAGCCGTTGAATCCCTCGGCGGGGTGATCTACGAGCAAACCCCGGCCGTGCGCATCGAGCGGGGTGCCAACCCGGTGGTGCACACGCCTCAGGGCAAGGTGCGCGCCAAGTTCATCATTGTGGCCGGCAACGCCTACCTGGGCAACCTGGTGCCGGAGCTGGCCAGCAAGTCCATGCCCTGCGGCACCCAGGTGATCACCACCGAGCCCCTGGGCGACGAGCTGGCACGCACGCTGTTGCCGCAGGATTACTGCGTCGAAGACTGCAACTACCTGCTGGACTACTACCGCCTCACCAGCGACAAGCGCCTGATTTTCGGCGGTGGCGTGGTGTACGGTGCCCGTGACCCGGCCAACATCGAAGCGATCATTCGCCCGAAAATGCTCAAGGCGTTCCCGCAACTGAAGAACGTGAAAATCGACTACGCCTGGACCGGCAACTTCCTGCTGACCCTGTCGCGCTTGCCACAGGTCGGCCGCATCGGTGACAACATCTACTATTCGCAAGGTTGCTCGGGGCACGGCGTGACCTACACGCACCTGGCAGGCAAGGTGCTGGCCGAGGCCATGCGCGGCCAGGCTGAGCGTTTTGACGCCTTTGCCGGCCTGCCGCACTACCCGTTCCCGGGTGGCCAGCTACTGCGGGTGCCGTTCAGCGCCATGGGCGCCTGGTACTACAGCCTGCGCGACCGCCTGGGCTTCTAACGGCCTTTTGCGTTCAAGGGCTGCCTGGCAGCCCTTCGACCCTCAAGCGCAACCTACTTCAAGGTATCCATGGCCTGCCTGGCCGCCAGTTCCTGGCCTGCTTTGGCCAGCTCATCCGCTGCCTGCAACCAGCGCTGGCGGTCTACCTGCGCAGGCAGTTGCCTGGGCGGCTGCACCAGCAGGGCCCAGCTCCCCTCCTTCGCCCACGCAGCAGCAAAGTCATCGAACGCCATCAGCTGGCGCCGCTGCATGCCTGAGCGCAGCAGCACCCGCTGCTTGTAGCGGTCGTAGCCGATCAGCACTGCGTAGCGCGGCTCGCTCCACCAAGCCGAACCGTCCTGGTAACGCACCAGCACCGGGTAGCCCGCGGCCACCTGGGCCAGCAGGGCATCCAGCCGTTTGTCCAAGGGGTAGACCACCATGCCGTAATCCCGCGCCACACGCGGTATGCCCGTGCCCAGCGCGTCGGCGCCCTCGGGCAGGTTGAGCGGCGCATCCAGCAGCCCCGGGGTGATCGGGGCACCCTGTTGCGACAGCATGGCGGCCAGGGCCATGGCCCCGCTGTGGTTGGCGTTACCGCGGTAGAACGGCACGCTGCTGATTTCCACGCGTTGTGGCAGGGCTTTGAGGCTTTCAGAGGGGGCGCTGGCACAGCCTGCCAGGGTGGCGGCCACCACGCAGGCCAACAACAGCCCGCGTGAAGCGGCAATGAGCGGCTTGGAAGATAGGTGCGGCATGGACACTCGCTTGTACCAACGTCGGGCAGACAGCGCCCGGCTCTGCTGGCGATCATAGGTCGGACAGCGGCAGCGGTACAGCCCGACAGGCACATGAAAATAATCTCACGCAGCCATCGGGCGTTATTCGATGGAACGTCACACAGGCCGGGCTAGACTAAACAAGTGTCTGGAAGGCAAACGCTGGCGTTCAAAGCGCTCGCCGTAGAGATGGAGGCACAGATATGAGCATGACCATGGCAATCATCATGTTGGTGTGCATGTGGCTGAGCGTGGCAGCTGCCATGCTGTGGGGCGTACTGCGCGTCGCCCGTCGCCACGCCCACCCTCACGTGCAACCCAAGGCCGCCGCCAAGCCCCGGCCTGTGGTAACCGGCCGGCGCCCTGCCGGCGTTCACTGACTGGCTAACACAAAGGCCCCTAACGCTGAAACACCGGCGTTAGGGGCGCCCTGCCTGCGCGGGTTAGCCTTCGGACGCTTCGCGTTTCATCCGCGCCCGCCTTGCGAAGATGTTCAGCATCTCGATCACCGTCGAGAACGCCATGGCGGCATACACATAGCCCTTCGGCACATGGGCGCCAAAGCCTTCGGCGATCAGCGTCATGCCAATCATGATCAGGAAGCCCAGGGCCAACATCACCACCGTGGGGTTGTCATTGATGAAGTTGGCCAGCGGGTCGGCCGCCACCATCATCACGATCACCGCAGTGATCACGGCAATGATCATGATCGGCAGGTGTTCGGTCATGCCCACCGCAGTGATGATGCTGTCCACCGAGAACACGATGTCCAGCAGCAGGATCTGGAAGATCGCCGCCGCAAAGCCCAGGGTCACCGTTGAACCCACCTTGGATTCCTGCTTGGCACCGCGCGGGTCGACGTTTTCGTGAATCTCCCGGGTGGCTTTCCACAGCAGGAACAGACCACCGGCAATCAGAATCACGTCCTTCCACGAGAACGCGTTGCCGAACACCTCGAACACCGGGTCGGTGAGCTGCACGATCCAGGCGACGGTGCTGAGCAGCGCCAGGCGCATTATCAGCGCCATGCTGATACCAATGCGTCGCGCCTTGGAGCGGTAGGCCACGGGCAGCTTGTTGGTAAGGATGGAGATGAAGATCAGGTTGTCGATACCCAGTACCACTTCCATGGCCACCAGCGTGGCGAGGGCCACCCAGGCTGTGGGGCTAGCGGCAAGTTCCAGCAAATATTCCATTGTTCACATCCTGCTGCGGGGTTAGGGGTCAAATGTCCTGGGTTTCGGGTTTTGGCTCCGGGGCCTCGGGCTTGCGGCCTTCGGTGCCCAGTGCCTCGCTCAGCGCCTGCTGTGCGGCCTGGTTGGTGTCTTCAATGGCCTGCTTGGCCAATTGGGCAGCCTGGTCAAGCATCTGCTGGGCAGACTTTTCGGCCTGGTCACAACCGGCCAGGCTCAGCAGGGCCAGGGCCATGACCAGCGGTGTACCGATGGATTTCAGATAGAGCATAGGGGCCTCGCGTGTGTATAACCGCCAAGGCGCACAGGGCGCCTGATAGCTCGGAATTCTAGACAAGCCAATACATCAGTAAAATTCGTATTTTTGCGGGGTATACTTCGGTTTTAACGAATCGGGAGGTTGCTGATGCTCAACTATCGCCAGCTGCACTATTTTTGGGTGGTTGCCAAGACCGGCAGCATCGCGCGCGCCAGCGAGCAGTTGAACCTCACCCCGCAAACCATCAGCGGCCAGATCAGCCTTTTCGAGCAGGCTTACGGCCTGGAGTTGTTTCAGCGCGTGGGCCGGCAGTTGGAGCTGACCGAAACCGGGCGCCAGGCCCTGGCCTACGCAGAGCAGATGTTCCAGCTGGGCAGCGAGCTGGAAGCGATGCTGCGCGCAGGGCCGCAGGAGCAGATTCTGTTCCGGGTAGGTGTGGCCGACGTGGTGCCCAAGCCCATTGTCTACCGCCTGCTGGCACCGACCATGGAGCTGGACGGCGTGCTGCGCATCAACTGCCGTGAAGACAAACTGGAACGGCTGCTGGCGGACCTGGCTATCCAGCGCCTGGACCTGGTCATCAGCGACAGCCCCATGCCCAACCACCTGGACATCAAAGGCTATAGCCAAAAGCTGGGCGAATGCGGCCTGAGCTTCTTCGCCACACCGGCGCTGGCCCAGCGGCATGCCGGCCCCTTCCCTGCCTGCCTGCAGGATGCGCCGCTGCTGATACCTGGGCAGGAAACCGTGGTGCGCAGCCGCCTGCTGCGCTGGTTGGGCGAACAGCAAATCCAGCCACGCATCGTCGGCGAGTTCGACGATAGCGCCTTGATGCAGGCGTTTGGCCAATCGGGCAGCGGTATCTTCGTGGCACCCAGTGTGATCACCGACGAGGTGTGCCGCCAATACGGCGTGCAACTGATCGGCCAGACCGAGGCGGTGAACGAATCCTTCTACGCCATTTCGGTGGAGCGCAAGGTCAAGCACCCAGGCATCGTGGCGATTACCGAAGGGGCGCGGCGGGAACTGTTCAACTGGTAGCCAGCACGGCGCTGCCAGTGGGTGTGGTAAAGTCCCGCCCTTTTGACGTTTCAGGACTTTGCTGCACATGACGCCGTTTGTTCGCCTTATCAACCGCACCAGCCTGGTGACGCAGATCGTCATTGGCCTGCTGGCCGGCATCGCGCTGGCCCTGCTGGCGCCCAACGTCGCGCGCGACCTGGCATTTCTGGGCAAGGTGTTCGTCACCGCGCTCAAGGCGGTGGCACCGGTGCTGGTGTTCGTGCTGGTGATGGCCTCTATCGCCAACCACCGGCACGGCCAGCAAACCCATATTCGCCCGATTTTGTGGCTGTACTTGCTCAGTACCTTCGGCGCAGCCGTGGTGGCCGTGCTGGCCAGCATGGTGTTCCCGTCGCATCTGGTGCTGAACACCAGCGAGGCCACGCTGAGCGCCCCTGGCGGCATCACCGAGGTGCTGCAAAACTTGCTGCTCAGTGCCGTCGACAACCCCGTCAGTGCCTTGGTGAACGCCAACTTCATCGGCGTGCTTACCTGGGCCATCGGCCTGGGCATAGCCTTGCGCCATGCCAGCGACACCACCCGCACCGTGGTGGATGACCTGTCCAACGGCGTAACCTTGATCGTACGCATGGTCATCCGCTTCGCGCCACTGGGCATTTTCGGGCTGGTCACTTCCACCCTGGCCCAGTCGGGCCTCGACGCCCTGCTCGGTTACCTGCACCTGCTGGCGGTGCTGATCGGCTGCATGCTGTTTGTAGCCCTGGTGATGAACCCGCTGATCGTGTTCTGGAAAACCCGCAGCAACCCGTACCCGCTCACCCTGCTGTGCCTGCGTGAAAGCGGTATCACGGCGTTCTTCACCCGCAGTTCGGCCGCCAACATCCCGGTCAACCTGGCCTTGGCCGAGCGGCTAGGCCTGCATGAAGACACTTACTCGGTTTCCATCCCGCTGGGGGCGACGATCAACATGGCCGGCGCCGCGATCACCATCACCGTGCTCACGCTGGCGGCCGTGCATACGCTGGGCATTGCCCTGGACGTGCCCACGGCCATACTGCTGAGCGTGGTGGCCGCCGTCTGCGCCTGTGGCGCTTCAGGCGTGGCCGGTGGCTCGCTGCTGCTGATCCCGCTGGCCTGCAGCCTGTTCGGCATCCCCAGCGAAATCGCCATGCAGGTGGTGGCCGTTGGCTTCATCATCGGCGTACTGCAGGATTCGGCCGAAACCGCGCTCAACTCCTCCACCGACGTGCTGTTCACCGCCGCCGCGTGCCAGGGCGAAGCACGGCGCAGCGCCTGAAACACCGGGCCGCCTTGCGGCCCATGCGTGCTTTACCTACGCTAGTGGCCTTTTCCTACAGATGAGGCAGGGCCATGTCCGACCACGAAAGCGCAGGCGAAGGCCGCTTCAACAGCATCGAGATCCGGGTGCTGGGCGCGCTGATCGAAAAACAGGCCACCAGCCCGGAAAGCTACCCGCTCACGCTCAACGCGCTGCTGCTGGCCTGCAACCAGAAGACCAGCCGTGAACCGGTGATGAACCTGACCCAGGGCCAGGTCGGCCAGGCCCTGCGCAGCCTGGAGGGGCAGGACATGGCGCGCCTGCAGATGGGCAGCCGTGCGGACCGTTGGGAGCAGCGGGTGGACAAGGCGCTGGAGCTGGTGCCCGCGCAACGGGTGCTGTTGGGCCTGATGTTCCTGCGTGGGCCGCAAACCCTGAGCGAACTGCTGAGCCGCAGCAACCGCCTGCATGAATTCGACGACACCGAACAGGTGCAGCACCAGCTCGAGCGCCTGGTGTCCCGTGGCCTGGCCCTGCACCTGCCGCGGCAGGCGGGCCAACGTGAGGACCGCTACACCCACGCGCTGGGTGACCCGGCAGAAACCGAGGCAATTCTGGCAGCACGTCAGCAGGAAGGCGGCACGCGCAGCAGCGGCGCCACTGCCTCGGAGGAGCGAATCGACGCCTTGGAAGCGCGCATTGCGGCACTGGAGGCACGGCTGGCCGAGCTGGAAGGCTAGGCCACTCACTGTTCAGGTTCGGGGAAGTTACGGCAGCTTTTGCGCTCGGCCAATTCACGATCACTGGGGCGCTGGTCGACGAACACGGTGCGGCCGTCGGCGTAGATTTCCAGGTAGCCCCAGTGCAGATCCTGCTCTTGCTGCCCAGGCTTAGGGGGCACGAGCCACCAGGGTTCGCGGCTGATCAGGGTCATGGTGCGGTGTCCTGAGGGTGTTTGCAGCTAAGCATAGACACCCTCAGGCTTTAGGGCCCCAAACCGGCAAACCCGCCCCGCTTACGGGGGCGGGCCTGGGTCAAGCCGGCGCGGAGGTTCGGATCAGGTGGTCAAAGGCAGCCAGTGAGGCCTTGGCGCCCTCGCCCACGGCGATCACGATCTGCTTGTACGGCACGGTGGTCACGTCACCGGCGGCAAACACGCCAGGGATGCTGGTCTGCCCTTTGGCATCGACGATGATCTCGCCGCGGGGCGACAGCTCGACGGTACCCTTGAGCCAGTCGGTGTTGGGCAGCAAGCCGATCTGCACGAAGATGCCTTCCAGTGCCAGTTCGTGCTGCGCATCGGTGACGCGGTCCTTGTAACGCAGGCCGGTCACCTTCTCACCATCGCCCAGCACCTCGGTGGTCAGCGCGCTGGTGATCACCTTCACGTTGGGCAGGCTGTGCAGTTTGCGCTGCAGCACGGCATCGGCACGCAGTTGGCTGTCGAATTCGATCAGCGTTACCTGGGCCACGATACCGGCCAGGTCGATGGCCGCCTCCACCCCCGAGTTGCCGCCGCCAATCACCGCCACCCGCTTGCCCTTGAACAGCGGGCCGTCGCAATGCGGGCAGTAGGCCACGCCACGGGCGCGGTATTGCTGCTCGCCCGGCACGTTCATTTCGCGCCAGCGGGCACCGGTGGCCAGGATCACGGTCTTGGCCTTCAGCGATGCCCCCCCTGCCAGCCGCACTTCGTGCAGGCCGCCATCGGTAGCGGGGATCAGCGCTTCGCCCCGTTGCAGGTTCATGATGTCGACGTCGTACTGCTTGACGTGCTCTTCCAGCGCAGTGGCCAGTTTCGGGCCTTCGGTTTCCTGCACCGAAACAAAGTTCTCGATCGCCAGGGTGTCGAGCACCTGGCCACCGAAACGCTCGGCAGCAACACCGGTGCGGATACCTTTGCGTGCGGCGTAGATAGCGGCCGAGGCGCCGGCCGGGCCACCGCCCACCACCAGTACATCGAACGCTTGCTTGGCGTTGATCTTCTCGGCCTGGCGGGCACCTGAGCCGGTGTCGATCTTGCCGAGGATTTCCTCCAGGCCCATGCGGCCCTGGCCGAACACTTCACCGTTGAGGTAAACGCTGGGCACCGCCATGATCTGGCGTGCGTCCACTTCGGCCTGGAACAGCGCGCCGTCGATAGCCACATGCCGCACGTTGGGGTTGAGCACGGCCATCAGGTTCAGCGCCTGGACCACGTCCGGGCAGTTCTGGCAGGACAGCGAGAAGTAGGTTTCGAAGGTGAACTCGCCTTCCAGCGCCTGGATCTGTTCGATCACCTCAGCACTGGCCTTGGACGGGTGGCCACCCACTTGCAGCAACGCCAGCACCAGCGAGGTGAATTCATGGCCCATGGGGATGCCGGCAAAGCGCAGGCTGATCTCACCGTTGGGGCGGTTCAGCGAGAACGAAGGCCGGCGCACGTCGTCGCCGTCTGCGCGCAAGGTAATCAGGTTGGACAGGCTGGCGATTTCCACCAGCAGGTCATGCAATTCGCGGGACTTCGCGCCGTCGTCGAGGGAGGCAACAATCTCGATCGGCTGGGTGACCCGCTCCAGGTAGGTTTTCAGTTGCGATTTAAGCGTGGCGTCCAACATACGGGCGATTCCTTTTACAAAACTCGGATACAAAAACGCCCAGGCGAGGTCGCCCGGGCGTTTGACGGGGCGGTGCTGCATTCAGCTCTGGCGGCTGCACACCGCCCGCGGTTGCCACATGGCCTTAGATCTTGCCGACCAGGTCCAGCGACGGTGCCAGGGTGGCTTCGCCTTCTTTCCACTTGGCCGGGCACACTTCGCCTGGGTGGGCAGCTACGTATTGTGCAGCCTTGACCTTGCGCAGCAGCTCAGCGGCATCACGGCCAACACCACCGTCGTTCAGTTCGACGATCTTGATCTGGCCTTCTGGGTTGATCACGAAGGTACCGCGGTCGGCCAGGCCAGCTTCTTCGATCAGCACGTCGAAGTTGCGGGAGATGACGTGGGTCGGGTCACCGATCAGCGGGTACTGGATCTTGCCGATGGTGTCCGAGGTGTCGTGCCAGGCTTTGTGGGTGAAGTGGGTGTCGGTGGACACACCGTAGATCTCCACGCCCAGCTTCTGGAACTCGGCGTAGTTGTCAGCAAGGTCACCCAGTTCGGTCGGGCAGACAAAGGTGAAGTCGGCCGGGTAGAAGAACACCACGGACCACTTGCCTTTCAGGTCGGCTTCGCTGACCTGGACGAATTCGCCCTTGTGGTAGGCAGTAGCGTTGAACGGTTTGACCTGGCTGTTGATGATAGGCATGAGTAGCTCCTTCATGGGTTGGAATCAGTTGACGGAGAGAATCCTAACCGCTGGTCCCGATAAAGGCTCATTGGCAAACATGATGTTGATGATTGGTTTTGGCTATGAAGGGGGTGGGGGTTAGATCGATTGGTAAAGTTAAGGGGGGTGGGGGCCGCTGAGCGGCCCCAATCGCGAGCTTTGCTCGCGCCTACGGGTTTTGTGGGGGGCTTTGGTTAGCGGGTGATGGTGCGCAGGGTGACGAACTCTTCGGCGGCGGTTGGGTGCACGCCGATGGTTTCGTCGAACTGCTGCTTGGTGGCGCCGGCTTTCAACGCTACGCCCAGGCCCTGGATGATCTCGCCCGCGTCCGGGCCTACCATGTGGCAGCCCAGCACCTTGTCGGTCTGGGCGTCCACCACCAGCTTCATCAGGGTCTTTTCCTGAATATCGGTGAGGGTCAGCTTCATGGCGCGGAAGCGGCTTTCATAGACGTTGACCTTGTGCCCGGCTTCCAGCGCCTGCTCCTCGGTCAACCCGACCGTCCCGATCGGGGGCTGGCTGAAGACCGCAGTGGGGATGTTCTGGTAATCCACCGGCCGGTACTGCTCAGGTTTGAACAGGCGCCGCGCCACGGCCATGCCCTCTGCCAGGGCCACAGGGGTGAGCTGTACGCGCCCGATCACATCACCAATGGCCAGGATCGACGGTGCGGTGGTCTGGTACTGGTCGTCCACGCGCACATAGCCGCGCTCATCCAGCTCGACGCCGGTGTTTTCCAGGCCCAGGTTGTCCAGCATGGGGCGCCGGCCGGTGGCATAGAACACGCAGTCGGCCACCAGCTCGCGGCCATCCTTGAGCGTGGCTTTCAGGCTGCCGTCTTCAAGTTTGTCGATGCGCTGGATGTCGGCGTTGAACTGCAGGTCCAGGCCGCGCTTTTCCAGTTCTTCCTTGAGGTGGGTGCGTACCGAACCATCGAAGCCACGCAGGAACAGGTCGCCGCGATACAGCAGCGTGGTGGCGGCGCCAAGGCCCTGGAAAATACCGGCGAACTCAACGGCGATGTAGCCACCGCCCACCACCAGCACGCGATGGGGCAGGTCCTTGAGGTAAAAGGCTTCGTTGGAGGTGATCGCCAGGTCTTTGCCTGGGATATCCGGCACTTGCGGCCAGCCACCGGTGGCGATGAGGATATGCTCGGCGGTATAACGCTGGCCCTCTACTTCCAGTTCATGGGCGCCGGTGATGCGCGCATGGCCCTGCAGCAAGGTAACGCCGCTGTTGACCAGCAGGTTGCGGTAGATGCCGTTGAGGCGTTCGATTTCGCGGTTCTTGTTGGCAATCAGCGTGCCCCAGTCGAAGTGCCCTTCTTCCAGCGACCAGCCGTAACCGGCTGCCTGTTCCAGCTCATCAGCCACGTGCGCGCCGTACACCAGCAGCTTCTTGGGCACACACCCCACGTTGACGCAGGTGCCGCCCAGGTAACGGCTCTCGGCCACGGCCACCTTGGCGCCGAAGCCTGCGGCAAAGCGCGCGGCACGCACCCCACCCGACCCCGCACCAATCACGAACAGATCAAAATCGTAAGCCACGTCACACCCCCCAAGAAAAAAGCTGCAAGCTTCAAGCCTCAAGCTGCAAGAAAAAGCAGCTCGGCTTGTAGCTTGCAGCTTGCAGCTTGCCGCTTAGTAGGCCTTGCCGGTTTTGTAGTAGTTTTCGAAGCAGAAGTTGGTGGCGTCGATGTAGCCTTCGGCGCCGCCGCAGTCGAAACGCTGGCCCTTGAACTTGTAGGCGATTACACAACCGTTGCGTGCCTGGTGCAGCAGCGCGTCAGTGATCTGGATTTCGCCACCCTTGCCAGGTTCGGTGTTGGCAATGATGTCGAAGATGTCCGGGGTCAGGATGTAACGGCCAATGATGGCCAGGTTGGACGGGGCGTCCTCCGGGCTGGGCTTCTCGACCATGTTGGTGACGCGGAAGATATCGTCACGGATCATGTCGCCGGCGATCACACCATACTTGTTGGTTTCCTGCGGGTCGACTTCCTGAATGGCAACGATCGAGCAGCGGAACTGGTTGTACAGCTTGACCATCTGGGTCAGTACGCCGTCACCTTCCGGGTTCACGCACAGGTCATCGGCCAGTACCACGGCGAACGGCTCGTCACCGATCAGCGGGCGGCCGGTGAGGATGGCGTGGCCCAGGCCTTTCATCTCGGTCTGACGGGTGTAGGAGAACGAGCACTCGTTCAGCAGGCGACGGATGCCTACCAGGTACTTCTCCTTGTCAGTGCCCTTGATCTGGTTTTCCAGCTCGTAGCTGATGTCGAAGTGGTCTTCCAGGGCGCGCTTGCCACGGCCGGTGACGATGGAGATTTCGCTAAGCCCTGCATCCAACGCTTCTTCGACGCCATACTGGATCAGTGGCTTGTTGACCACCGGCAGCATTTCCTTGGGCATGGCTTTGGTAGCAGGCAGGAAGCGGGTGCCGTAGCCAGCTGCCGGGAACAAGCATTTCTTGATCATAAACGTCCTTAAAAAGGCTAGGGCCTGTGGATTGGCGCAGTCTAATCAGGCGGCGGTCACCTTACAATGCCCCACCCGCGGCCACACATTGGGAAAATAGAGGGAACGCGGGCGGGATAGTTCAAAAGGGGCCCCAACTTTCATGTGCCCGGCAGCGCCCATTGGCGATGAAACAACCGGCCCCGCCCCTTAACGGCGGCAAGGCCGGTTGTTCAATCAGTCACCCCCCAGTGCCCTGCCCGACCAGTACACCGTCCACCTTCTGCCCGTACAGGTTGACGCCGTCGTTGGCGTGGAACTTCACACGGGTCTTCTCGATGGAGCCTTGCACAAGGCGCGGGTCCTGGGGCCGTTCATGGCGGTTGATCCATGCCGCCACGTCCCAGGCCTGCTGGTCGGTGAGGCTGCCGGGCTTGCCCAGCGGCATGTTGTACTTGATGAACGACGCCGCGGTGTTGATGCGGTGCATGCCAGCGCCCCAGTTGTAGGAGTCCTTGCCCCAAAGCGGTGGCATCACATACTCGCCAGCCACTTTTTGCCCCTCGCCCTGGTCACCGTGGCAAATCGCGCATTGCGCCTGGTACACCTGTTGGCCACGGGCGAAGTCGTAGCCACCCGTGGGTTGTGGCACCTCCGGGTAACCGCGCCCGGCCAGTTCCACCCCCGTGGGCGCCTGGGTCGACAGCCAGTACGAGTACACCGCCAAAGCGGTCATCTGCGGGCTGTCGGCCGCGGGCGGCCTGCCGTTCATGCTGAACTGGAAGCAGCCCTGTATGCGTTCGGCATAGGTGTTTACCTTGTTGTTCTTCTTGCGATAGGCCGGGTACATCGGGTACGCACCCCACAGCGGCGCCGAGTGGGGCATGCGCCCCTGGTCCAGGTGGCAGTTGCTGCAGTTCATGCCGTTACCCACCGCATCAGGCATCAGGCGTCGGGTGTCGACGAACAGGGCATGCCCGTCGCGCACCATCTTGCCGAACGCATTGTCGGGCAGCTCGCCCTCGGCGGGCGGTACGAACTGCGGCGCGCGCTGGGCATCGGGCACGTTGAGCTGGGTCTGGTCTTCCATGGTGACGGGGCTGGCCTGGCTGGTGGCGGCGGCAAGCAGGAGCGTGGCGGGTATCAGCAGCTTCATGGGTTGACCTCCTGGCTGGCAGAACGGGCGAAGAACTCGGCCACGGCCTTGATCTCGTCAGCGGTGATGGCCTTGGCCACGCCTACCATCAGTTGGTTGGGGTCATTGCTGCGGCTGCCGTCGCGCCATGCGTCCAGTTGCGCCACCAGGTAACTGGCAGGCTGGCCGGTCAGTGGCGGGAAGTGCTCGCCGAGCCCCGCGCCACCAGGCCCGTGGCATTGCACACACCCCGGGATCTGGCGGCTCCAGTCGCCGTACAGGGCCAGCCGTTCGGTTGGGTCATTGGCAATTTGCTGGCGCCGCAGGTTGCCGGCTGGCGCTTGAGGAAGGCTGGCCAGGTAGGTGCTGACTGCCTTGATTTCATCCTCGGTCAAGGCCTTGGCCACCGGCTCCATCACCGCCTGACGGCGGCTACCGGTGCGCCAGTCGCGCAATTGCTTACCCAGGTAAGCGGCCGGCAACCCCGCCAGGCGCGGGAAGCCGGCTGCCGCCATGCCAGCGCCGTCTGCACCATGGCAGGCGATGCACGCCAGTGCGGCGGGGTCGGCACCGCCCTGGGTAAATACCTTCTGGCCATCGGCCGCCTGGGCGGCCGGCCAACTCAGCACCAGCAGGCTGCCGAGCACCACGCGTTTGAAGGGTGTCATCGCGAATCTCCTTTTCTATTGTTATATGCTTAGACCTAAAACATATAAGCAAAAGGAGCGCGACCCGTTGCGCTAGATCAACTTCCTGAAATGCACTGGGTGGTTGCCTTGCGCACATCACCTGGACGCAACGGGAAGTTGCTCAGGCGCTCGTGCAGCTTCACGCTGCTGCCATTGCCACTGCCCCGCTCACCAATATCCAGCACCGCGGCCGGGCCAGCGCCTGGCGAGAATTTTTGCGGCACGATCAGCCGCAGGCCATCACCCCGTTTTTCTTCCAGCAGCGGCCCGCGGGAATCCGCAAGCCCGGCCTTCACGCAATCGGCGAATTCGCGGGGTGTCTTGCCCGAGATAACGTCCATCGTCTCGTGCGACTGTTCAATGTCCGACACGCTGGCACAACCTGCCAACGCCAGGGTCAGCGCTGCCACCATCCACTTCATCTGTTGCACCTCAACCATTACCAGCCCTGTTCGACCGTGCCCGGGCGCATTTGCTCCCTGCTTTGGCAGATTTATCCGCGCCCGCTGCGCGGGGCGGCGGCGTGCGTGCACATCGTGGTATCTTGCGCATTTGCAGAACCAGACTTTGCGGAGCCCCACATGAAATTCGTACACCAGCGCGAGCACCTCAACGAGGACGACATCGTCGTCGTCGAGTGTTCCCAGCGCTGCAATATCCGCCTGATGAACGACGCCAACTTCCGCAGTTTCAAGAACGGCGGCCGTCACACTTACCACGGCGGGCATTTCGACAAGTTTCCAGCCAAGATCACCGTGCCCAGCACCGGCTTCTGGAACATCACCCTCGACACGGTGACCACGCGCCCGATCTCGGTCACGCGCAAGCCCAGCCTGACCCACAAGATCAAGATCATCCGCCGTTCATCGTCGAAACTCAGCTAAGGCCACCATGACCCAGACCATCAAGTACGTGATCAAATACAAACTCGACGGCCAGCGCCGCTGGGATTTCGCATTGATGCAGGATGATTCGCAGGCTCAGGCCATGGACGCCCTGCGCAAGATCCATGGCGAGGACGCCGACAAGATCAGCGATATCCAGGTCAGCAAGGCCCTCTGACAACCGCTGCCGTCCCCCTGCCCGTAGCGCCACAAGGAGCATTGCATGAGCCGTTGGCCCGATCGCCGTATCCTCGATTTGTTTGGCATCGAAGTGCCCATCTTGCAGGCGCCGATGGCGGGGGCGGCAGGTTCGGCCATGGCGATCGCCGTGGCTGAGGCAGGCGGGCTAGGGGCTTTGCCGTGTGCAATGCTGACCGGCGAACAGGTACGGCAAGAAGTGGCCACCTTTCGCCAAGCCTGCCCGGGCCGCCCGTTAAACCTCAACTTCTTCTGCCATACCCCGCCCGCCCCTGATGCGGCGGCAGGCCAACGCTGGAAGCAGGCGCTCGAGCCGTACTACCGGGAGCTGGGCGCTGACTTCGATGCGCCAACGCCGGTGTCCAACCGTGCACCGTTTGACGAGCAGAGCTGCCAGCTGGTGGAGCAGGTACGCCCAGAGGTGGTCAGCTTCCACTTCGGCCTGCCCTCTGCCGCCTACCTGCAGAGGGTGAAAGCCACGGGTGCCAAGGTGCTGTCCAGCGCAACCACCGTTGAAGAGGCCGTGTGGCTGCAGGGCCACGGTTGCGATGCCATCATTGCCATGGGCGCCGAAGCGGGTGGCCACCGGGGCATGTTCCTCAGCGAGGACATCACCACCCAGATCGGTACCTTCGCGCTGGTGCCGCAGGTGGTTGATGCGGTCGGGCTGCCGGTGATCGCCGCAGGCGGCATTGCCGACCACCGCGGCCTGGTGGCGGCGCTGGCGCTGGGTGCGTGTGCGGTACAAATCGGCACTGCCTACCTGTTCAGCCCCGAAGCCAAGGTGTCGCCAGCCCATCGCCAGGCGCTGGACACCGCCCCGGCCAGCGATACGGCAATGACCAACCTGTTCACGGGCCGCCCGGCACGCGGCATCAATAACCGCATCATGCGCGAGCTGGGGCCCATGAGCGCATTGGCGCCCCGCTTCCCACTGGCCGGCGGTGCATTGATGCCCTTGCGGGCAATCACCGACCCGCAGGGCGACAGCGCTTTCAGCAACCTCTGGGCCGGCCAGGCATTGCGGCTGGGCCGGCACGAAGCGGCCGCTGTGCTGACGCGTGAAATCGCCGCATGCGCCTTGGCGGTGGTGGGCGTTTAAACGGCGGTTTATCTACCCTCTTCCCGCTTCATGGCCTATCGCTATATAGTTGAGGTTATAACGATAACCCCAAGGAGCTGTATCGATGCGTATTCGCCCGTCTCACCTGGTCACTGCACTGGCCGGCCTGTTCGCCCTCAACGCTGCCTGGGCAGACGAAGTTCAGGTTGCAGTTGCAGCCAACTTCACCGCCCCCATTCAGGCCATTGCCCAGGACTTCGAAAAAGACACCGGCCACAAGCTGGTAGCCGCCTACGGCGCCACCGGGCAGTTCTACGCACAAATCAAGAACGGCGCGCCATTCGAAGTGTTCCTGTCGGCTGACGACAGCACCCCGGCCAAGCTCGAAGAAGAAAAAGCCATCGTGCCAGGCTCGCGCTTCACCTATGCCATCGGCACCCTGGCCCTGTGGTCTGCGCAACCTGGGTACGTCGACGCAAAAGGCGAGGTGCTACAAAAAAACCAGTTCAAGCACCTGTCCATTGCCAACCCGAAAACCGCCCCCTACGGCCTCGCCGCTACTCAGGTATTGGCGAAGCTGAACCTGACCGAGGCCACCAAGCCTAAACTGGTGGAAGGTCAGAACATCACCCAGGCGTTCCAGTTTGTCTCCACCGGCAATGCCGAACTGGGCTTCGTGGCCCTGTCGCAAATCTACAAGGACGGCAAGGTACAAAGCGGCTCGGCCTGGATCGTGCCGGCGTCGATGCACGACCCTATCCGCCAGGACGCGGTGATTCTGGAAAAGGGCAAGGACAACCCGGCCGCCAAGGCGCTGGTGGATTACCTCAAAGGCCCCAAGGCCGCGGCGGTGATCAAGTCTTACGGTTATGAAATCTGATGCCACTGGACGCCAGTGACCTGGGTGCAATCTGGCTGACCTTGAAACTGGCCAGCCTGACCACCCTGATTCTGCTGGTGGTTGGCACGCCGATCGCCTGGTGGCTGGCCCGCACGCGGTCATGGCTGCGCGGGCCCGTGGGCGCGGTGGTGGCGCTGCCACTGGTACTGCCCCCTACGGTCATCGGCTTCTACCTGCTCATCGCACTGGGCCCCCACGGCTGGCTTGGCCAGGCCGCGGCTGCACTGGGCCTGGGCAGCGTGGTGTTCAGCTTCAGCGGCCTGGTCATCGGCTCGGTGATCTATTCCATGCCGTTCGTGGTGCAGCCCCTGCAGAATGCCTTCGGCGCCATTGGCCAGCGCCCGCTGGAAGTGGCCGCCACACTGCGGGCCAGCCCGTGGGACACATTCGTGCATGTGGTGCTGCCACTGGCGCGCCCAGGCTTCGTCACGGCCAGCATCCTCGGCTTTGCCCATACCGTGGGGGAGTTTGGCGTGGTGCTGATGATTGGCGGCAACATCCCCGACAAGACGCGCGTGGTCTCGGTGCAGATCTTCGATCACGTCGAAGGCATGGCCTACGCACAAGCCCACTGGCTGGCTGGCGCCATGCTGGTGTTCTCTTTCCTGGTGCTGCTCCTGCTGTATGCCGGACGACGCGGCAAGGCTGGCTGGAGCTGACATGACCCAAGCGATTGTGGCGCGCCTGAAACTGGCACGCGACGACTTTACCCTGGACGTAAACCTGCACCTGCCCGGGCGCGGTATCAGCGCGTTGTTCGGCCACTCCGGCTCGGGCAAGACCAGTTGCCTGCGCTGCCTTGCCGGGCTTGAACGCGCTACCAGCGCATACGTGGAGGTGAATGGCGAAGTCTGGGAAGACAGCGCCCGGGGCCACTTCGTGGCACCGCACCTGCGGCCAGTGGGTTATGTGTTCCAGGAAGCCAGCCTGTTCCCACACCTTAGCGTACGCGGCAACCTGGAGTTTGGCTGGCGCCGCGTCGCACCTGCGCAGCGCAAGGTCAGCCTTGAACAGGCCAGCGCGCTGCTGGGCATAGGCCACCTGCTGGCGCGCCGGCCGGCGACCTTGTCCGGCGGCGAAGCGCAGCGGGTAGGTATCGCCCGCGCCCTGCTCAGCAGCCCAAGGCTGCTGCTGATGGACGAGCCGCTGGCAGCGCTCGACGGGCCACGCAAGCGCGAAATCCTGCCATACCTGGAGCGCCTGCACGACGAACTGGACATCCCGTTGGTATATGTCAGCCATGCCCAGGACGAAGTGGCGCGCCTGGCAGACCACCTGGTGCTGCTGGAACAAGGCCAGGCGGTTGCCAGTGGCCCCATCGGCGAAACCCTCGCCCGCCTTGACCTGTCGCTGGCCCAGAGCGAAGACGCAGGCGTGGTGTTCGAAGGGCTGGTGGTTGGCCATGACCCGCAGTACGACTTGCTCGACCTGCGCCTGCCTGGCAGCAGCGGCCCATTGCTGCGCTTCGCGCACCCGGCCCACGTAATGGGCAGCACCCTGAGGGTGAAAGTGCAGGCCCGGGACGTCAGCCTGGCGCTGGATGCCGACAGTGCGTCCAGCATCCTGAACCGCGTGCGGGTACGGGTGTGCGAAACCCGCCCTGCCGACAACCCGGCGCATGTGCTGGTCAGCCTGGACGCCGGAGGTAATGCCCTGCTGGCTCGCGTTACCCGCTACTCGGCGCACCAGCTCGGCCTGCACCCCGGCCAGTTGCTGTTCGCGCAGATCAAGTCGGTGGCGCTGCTGGGCTGAGCATTTGAATGGAGCAACGGCCAAGCGGCTGATGTCCATTGATCAGTGACCTGATCGAGGCCTGCCGCCCATGCTTGACTGCCCGCTTCCCGCATCCCTGCACTACGTAGACGACAGCCAGCCTGGCCTGACCCGCCGCCGCTGGCGGGACCGCTTCATCTACCAGGACGCTGACGGCGAGCGCGTGCGCGACCCCGAGGTCCTCGCGCGCATCGCGGCCCTCGTCATACCGCCCGCGTATACCGATGTGTGGATATGCGCCGACCCGCAGGGCCACCTGCAAGCCACTGGCCGCGATGCCCGGGGCCGCAAGCAGTACCGCTACCATGCGCAATGGCGCGAAACCCGGGACCAGCACAAGTACGGGCGCATGCTCGCCTTTGCCCAGGTGCTGCCTAAACTGCGGGCACAACTGGAAATCCACCTGGCCCGCCCCGGGCTGGACCGGGAGAAGGTGATGGCGTTGGTCGTGAGCCTGCTGGACCACACCTTGATCCGTATCGGCAACCAGCGCTACATGCGCGACAACCGCTCCTACGGCCTGACCACCCTACGCAACCGCCACGTGGAGGTGAAAGGCAGCACCATTCGTTTTCAGTTCCGTGGCAAGCGCGGTGTGGAACACGACGTCACCCTGCGGGACCGGCGCCTGGCCAACCTGCTCAAACGGTGCATGGAGCTGCCGGGCCAGGCGTTGTTCCAGTACCTGGATGACGAGGGCCAACGGCACAGCATTGGCTCAAGCGACGTGAACCAGTTTCTGCAAACGCTCACCGGCGCCGACTTTACCGCCAAGGACTACCGCACCTGGGCAGGCAGCAGCCTGGCCCTTGACCTGCTCAAGCCGCTTGCCTGGGAGCCGGAAACCGAGGCCAAGCGCCAGGTGGCGTCGATCGTGCGCGAGGTGGCCGCGCGCCTGGGCAATACACCGGCCGTTTGCCGGCGCTGTTATATTCACCCGGCCGTGCTTGAGCATTATGCACTCGGGCGACTGGCTGCGCTGCCTAAAAACCGGGTACGCAAGGGGCTGGACCCGGAAGAGGTTGCGCTGCTGCTGTTTTTGCAGGCGTTGGAGGAACAGCAGGCGGGGTGAGGCTGTTTTGGGCGCCGCTTGCGCGGCGTATCGCGAGCTCTGCTCGCTCCTACAGGTGTCCGGTGATATTAGCCCGTGCCGCTGGGTTGAACATTAACCCCGTCTATCCTCATCATCATGCAAAGAAATTTCCCATTGGCCAGCAACCCCCCTATTCTTGCCACCGAGCACCTTGGCCGACAGACCCGCAGGGGTTTGCCTCGGCGCCTGCCTCCTGAACACGCGACAGTTTTTGTCTCCCCAGGGGAATTACTAGCCGCCGAAAGCGTCTTTAATGAGAAGGAAGAGGGACACGCTCCCACCGCCAGGGCACTGGCTCAGCGGACTTTTTTATCACCAAGGAGAACTACATGCTGATACTCACCCGCAAGGTTGGCGAGAGCATCGTCATCAACGATGACATCAAAGTCACCATTTTGGGCGTGAAGGGGATGCAGGTGAGGATAGGCATCGATGCCCCCAAAGATGTCCAGGTTCACCGCGAAGAGATCTTCAAGCGCATTCAGGCCGGCAGCCCAGCCCCGGAAAAGCACGAAGACTAACGTCCAAGGCACACGCCAGGCAGCATGGATGCGCCTGCTTGCCGATCAGTCGCCCAGCAGGTCGCGAACGGTCGCGATCATGCGGTCCATGTCGAAAGGCTTGTCAAAAACGGCTGCGAATAAATCAGGGTAACCCTGGTTTGCCTGGGCACCGCTCATGAGAATGATCGGGAGCATGCGCCACGCCGGGTCCTTGCGCAGTGCACGGGCCAGTTCCTCTCCATTAAGCAGCGGCATCATGTAATCGGTAATGATCAGCTGCACCGGTGCATCCTTCAACGCTGCAAGCGCCTTGATCCCGTTGCTGGCTTTTCTAACCTGAAACCCTTCATCCTCCAGGGCATAGCCTAGAATCTCGGCGATCAGGTACTCGTCATCGACGATGAGGATGGTATTCATGGGCTGGCCATCATCCGCTGGGGTTCGCCACAGCCGTGCCCGAAAGCATGCCGCTGGCCCCTTCGAAGGCCTTGTGCAGGCTTATGCCCCGCGTGCCTATTATCAGCTCGTGTGGGGCCGTATGGTGCTGTCCATCGCGCACCTTGAGTATGGAGAGCATGCGCCGCAGGCTTGAGTCGAGTTCCACGAAGCGCATCAGCATGAGGTTGTCGACAATGCTGGAAAGGTCGGGCGCCGGGGCGCTGATTTCTGCCCCGAAAATATCGCGCATCTCCCACGTGAGCATCACACTCACATCGCGGGCCCTAAGCTCGCCGGTCAATGCCCGGAAAAACGCGTTGAGGCGGGTGGGCTCCATGGCCAGCCGGCTGAAAGCACCCAGGCTGTCGATCACCACCCGCTTGGCGCCCATGGCATCCACCTGCTCGATCAGGCGTGCGCCCAATTGGTCCAGCAGGCCTTCAGTAGTAGGCTGCCAGCACAACTGCAGGCTACCCTCCTGCTCCATCGAACGAAAATCGAAGCCCAATGAGGCCGCCTTGTTGCGCAGGCGTTCTGGCGGTTCGTAGAAACCGAAATGCAACCCTGGCACCTGCTTCGTGCTGGCACTGAGAAATGCCAGGCCCAGCGAAGTCTTGCCAATGCCTGAGGGGCCCATCAACAGGGTCACAGAGGCTGCTGCCAGGCCGCCATCAAGCATGTCATCCAGGCTGGGCACACCACTGCTGACACGCCCTGGGGCACAACTGCCGTGCTGGCTGGGGTGGCTGAACAACGATTCAAGCCGTGGGAATACCCGCATGCCAGTGCCATCGATCAGGCACTCATGGCGCCCGGACAATGCAGCGCTGCCGCGCGTCTTGCGCAGTTGAATACTGCGCACGGCGCGGCTACCCACCATGTGCTCGCCCAGTTCGATCACACCGTCGACCATGGTGTGCTCCGGGCTGCCCTCTTCCATCCGCGCGCTGGTCAGCAAAAGCACCGTACAGCCTGCGAAAGCGGCATGGCCCTGGAGGGCGGACACGAACTTCTTGGTGTCGAGTGCACTTTCGGCACGTGCGCGGGCGTTGAGCACCCCGTCCACAACCAATAGCGTGGCCTTTTGCCGGGCAATCTCCTGACGCAGCAGCCGCACCACCGCGTCCAGCCCTTCCTGCTCCAGGGTATCGAACGCACTGACGAACTGAATCTGGTCACCTACCAGCGCCGGGTCGAAGAAATCCAGCGTGCCCAGGTACTGGAACAGCCGTTCGTGAGACTCGCTGAGCAAGGTGGCTACCAGCACCCGCCCGCCGCTGCGTACGTGGCCGCAGGCCAACTGATTGGCCAGAATGGTTTTGCCCGCACCCGGTGGCCCCTGAACGATGTAGGCCGCGCCGGCCACCAGCCCGCCCCTGAGCAGTGCATCAAGCCCTTCGATCCCCGTCACCAGCCGCTTGAGTTCGTGTGTCATGCTCGCTACCTGTGCGCAAGGCTGTGTGTATGGCCATGAGAGATTGGCAGATAAAGCTGCATGCACGTGCCCTCCCCGGCCACGCTGTGCACGCTGATGGCCCCGCCGCTCTGCCTGGCGAAGCCATACACCTGGCTAAGGCCCAACCCAGTACCTTTGCCAAACGCCTTGGTGGTGAAAAACGGCTCGAAGATGCGCGGCAGTACGTCCGCCGCGATGCCCTCACCGCTGTCCTGAACCTGGAAGCAGACAAAACGGCCGTGCAGGCCCTCCACTTCCCCCGACAAGCCCACTACCCCAACCGTCAAGCCGATGCGCCCCGGCCCTGCGATGGCGTCCCGCGCATTGAACAGCAGGTTGAGCAGTACCATCTGCAACTGCCCGGCATCCACCTCGATGAGCGGCAGGTCGGGTTGTACCTGCACCTCAAGCCGAATTGCATCAGGCAACGCATGCTCCAGCAGGCCGCGGGTGGCATCCAGCAAGCTGCTGGGGTCGATGCTGGCCACATCGAGTTTGCGATGGCGCGCAAAGCTGAGCAACTGGCGGGTCAGGTCGGTACCACGCTGGCCGGCCTCCAGGATGTTCTGCAACATGCGCCGGGAGCGTTCCGGGTCGTCCGAAGTCAACGCCATGCGCGCAGAACTGATGATGATGGTCAGCAGGTTGTTGAAGTCGTGGGCCAGGCCACCCGTCAACTGGCCGAGCGCTTCGAGCTTCTGCGCCTCGAACAATTGTGCCCGAACGTTATCGAGCTGCAGTGCAGCCTCGCGACGGTCTGTTACATCCCGAGTGACCTTGGCCAGGCCCACAACCTGCCCTTCGTCATCACGGATCACATCCAGGGCCGCCAGCGCCCAGAACTGCGAACCGTCCTTGCGCACCCGCCAGCCCTCATCCTGCGCCCGGCCGCTGTCCAATGCCTGGCGTAGCAGCTGCTCGGGCCGGCCGTCAGCGCAATCCTGCGGGGGGAAGAAGATCGAAAAATGCCGGCCGACCACCTCGTCGGCGGTGTAGCCCTTGATGCGCTCGGCGCCCGCGTTCCACGACACCACATGGCCAGCAGGGTCGAGCATGTAGATGGCGTAATCCACCACTGACTGAACCAGCTGTTCATATCGCGAGGCGGGTATCACCGGGGTAATCGGGCAATCGGCTGAAACCATGAGAACTCCACTGGCACAGCGGGAGGGACAAAAGGGAAAACCGGGCGTCGCCCTGGACGACCTACCAGGCCCGCAAGCCTGATCCCGCAACACCTGGCCCTACTGTTTGGATCCAGTGATCGGGCTACAGTGGGCCATCCACAACAGCCTGTCAATTCTCCATTTGACCGAAGGCTCCTGTGTAGAGCATAGGTGCTAGAGTTGACTCAACTATAACAATGGGTTATAAAGCGCGCTTGATTGCAAAGCCCTTCTGCCAGGAAGCGAGCTGGTCACTGCGACCCTTTCAAGCGTGCGAGTGTGGTGGAATTGGTATACACAGCAGACTTAAAATCTGTCGGCGTGAGCCTTGCGGGTTCGAGTCCCGCCACTCGCACCACTCACTATTAAAAAGGCGCCTCAACGGGCGCCTTTTTGCTGGGCGCAGCAATGTTTCGCGCACCTGCTACAGTGGTTTTTGTCCCCGCCCACTGGAAGCCCGCCATGCGCTATTCGATGCTTGAAGGTCAACGCGACCTTGTCCTGCTGCTCGCCCGCGTTTTGCTCATGACCCTTTTCGTGTTTTCCGGCTGGGCCAAACTGACGGGTTTTGACGGCACAGTCAGCTACATGGCTTCGCTGGGGGCTCCGGCCCCTACCCTGGCAGCAGGCATTGCCGTCTGCATGGAGTTCGCGGTTGGCATCCTGTTGATTCTGGGCTTCTATACCCGGCCGCTGGCGTTGCTGTTCGCGCTGTTCGTATTGGGCACTGCACTGCTGGGCCACCCGTTCTGGACGATGATCGAGCCTGCACGCAGCGCCAACATGACCCAGTTCCTGAAAAACCTCGCCATCATGGGCGGCCTGTTATCACTGGCTGTCAGCGGCCCTGGGCGGTTCTCCGTAGACGGGCGTTGAGTCAGTCGTCGTCACAATCATCAAACCAGGCCGGGTGATCGTGCTCGTCAGCGTCCAGGTCATCCGCAGCTTGCGCATCCAGCTCATCCTCAGCGCCTTGGGCATCGGCCTCCGGCTCATAGCCCTCATAAAGAAATTCGTGGTCGAGCAAGTGATCATGCTCCGGTTCGTGCAGGTCATCGTCGTCGCGCATGGGGGCTCCTGTGTAAATGGGCACGCCTGTATAAGCTGAGGCTGCCGACGGGTCAAATATACAGCGCTTAATGCAGGCTTAACTCGCCACTTGCAACCTGTGCCTGTTCCCTTCAAGCGCATCTTGCCCGCCCACTGTGGCGGGCTCTTTTATGCCTGCGACCCTGCCGGCGCATACGCCCGAATCAATTACTGGCCTGAACGCTCTCATCACCTGCCGTTCACGAAATACTGACATCTGCATTGGCATTCTGACCCTGCTCCGTACGTTCTTGCAGCCCGCCGCCTCCTTGCCGCGGGCTTTTCTTTGCGCGCGATTTACCAGCCGCCCTAATACGCTTCCATGACCTGTAGCAGTTTTACCGCCGCACACAGGGGCTATGCTTAGCCGCTGTTGTGCAAGCCAAACCGGATAAACACGGAGGTTCATATGAAAGCTGCTGTTGTTGCACCAGGCCGTCGCGTGGAAGTCGTGGAGAAAACCCTGCGCCCGCTCGAGCACGGCGAAGCGTTGTTGAAAATGCAGTGCTGTGGCGTGTGCCACACCGACCTGCACGTGAAAAATGGCGACTTCGGTGACAAGACCGGCGTAGTGCTGGGTCACGAAGGCATCGGCGTGGTTCAGGAAGTGGGCCCGGGCGTTACTTCGCTCAAACCGGGCGACCGCGCCAGTGTGGCCTGGTTCTACCAAGGCTGTGGCCACTGCGAGTACTGCACCAGTGGTAACGAAACCCTGTGCCGTGATGTGAAGAACGCTGGCTACACCGTGGACGGCGGCATGGCTGAAGCCTGCATTGTGCAGGCCGACTACTCCGTCAAGGTGCCAGACGGGCTGGATTCTGGCGCTGCCAGCAGCATTACCTGCGCCGGTGTTACCACCTACAAGGCCGTGAAAACCTCCAACATTCGCCCCGGCCAATGGATCGCCATCTACGGCCTCGGTGGGCTGGGCAACCTGGCCCTGCAGTACGCGAAGAACGTGTTCAATGCCAAGGTGATCGCCATCGACGTGAACCCGGAGCAACTGCGCTTTGCCAGCGAGATGGGCGCAGACCTGGTCATCAACCCGCTCGAAGAAGACGCCGCCAAGGTCATCCAGGCCAAAACCGGTGGCGCTCACGCTGCGGTTGTAACCGCCGTAGCCAAGGCTGCATTCAACTCAGCCGTAGACGCCCTGCGCGCAGGCGGGCGGTTGGTGGCGGTGGGCTTACCTACAGAGTCCATGAACCTGAATATTCCACGCTTGGTACTGGACGGCATCCAGGTAATCGGTTCGCTGGTCGGTACGCGTCAGGACTTGGAAGAAGCTTTCCAGTTTGCTGCAGAAGGCAAGGTCGTACCGAAGGTCACCCTGCGACCGGTGGAAGACATCAATCAGATTTTCGAAGAAATGATCGAAGGGAAGATAAAAGGCCGCATGGTCATCCAGTTCAATGAGTAATTCATAGAACGCCGGTGCGGCATAGCGCTCACGGCGTACAACGGCCGTCGCGAGCGACTACCAAGCGGTTCATTCTGGGGCGACTGTCGGCTTTCCACGACAGTTGCTCCAGTTGCTCCGATTCACAGCTATCAGCCTGTTCTTCGGCGGCAACCTTTACTTCGACACTCTCACCGCGACGCTCACGCGCATCCGCTGTTGCCTTCAGCATCTTGTTCAACGATTCCACCATGCTGGAATAATCCATAGCCTGCCTCCATTGCCGCAGTGATTCACCTGAAGAGCCTGACCTGAGCGAGCCAACCTTCAGAAACTGGCAACGCAAAACACGACAACTGGCGAACCCTTTCAATAATGACCCGCTCTGCTGCGCGAGGTTCAGCCAACAACACCGACAGGTAGTATCAGCCTAGCAGTCACCCAAGGTAGGCGCACACGCCAACCTCCCTTCCCTGCCACGTTGCTCAACCCCGCCCGTCGGTATCGCTGCGCGGCCGCTGGCCTTTACTGCGCATACAGAACAAACTGTATATACATACAGATCAAATACCCTGCATGGCTGGCGCGCCGGCAGCAGCGATAGGAGGTAAACCATGTGCGGCCGCTATTCCCTCTACGAGAGCATGGACTTCTACCTGCGCCAGCTGGCCCTGGACCTGGTGGTCATCAACGGCTATGACGAAGCGCCGATCAACCGCTACAACGTAGCGCCGCGCAGCCAGGCGGCGCTTATACGTGAAGCGCCAGGTGGCTTGAGTGTGGGCACGGTGCCGTGGGGTTGGGCGCCACCTTGGGCCACTGGCAAGGGCCCGATACCCATCAATGCACGGGCCGAAACGGTCACGCAATCGCCTTTCTTCAAAGCGCTGTGGCCCGGTGGGCGCGCTTTGGCGCCGGCAAATGGCTGGTTCGAGTGGGTCAGCGACCCTGGCGCGTTGAAAGGCAAGCAGCCCTACCATATACAGGCGGCCAACGGGGAGGCGCTGTTCTTCGCCGCCCTGGCAGATGCAAGGCCTGAGCAGGGTGGTGGTTTCGTGGTGCTCACTACGGCTGCAGATGGAGGACTCGCGGCTATTCACGCCCGCAAGCCGCTGGTGCTTACACCAGCCCTGGCCAGGGAATGGCTGGACCCCCGCACGACGGTACAACGGGCAGAGGCCATCGTGCACAGCGCCGGCCGCCCAGCCTCAGCTTTTACCTGGCACAAGGTGGATGCCAGTGTGGGTAACGTGCGCTGCGAAGGCGCCCAGTTGATCGAGCCTCTTTGCGGATGAGGCGTTGAAACTGTGCCATGGCAGGCACAGCGGGCCGCATTGCAGCCCGCTGCATGGCACTGGTCAGTTCTGAACGCTCTGTACCGACCCGCCATCAACCCGCAGGTTGCTGCCATTGATGAAGGACGCCCGCTCGGATACCAGCAAGGCGATGGCTGCCGCTACCTCTTCTGGCTGGCCACGCCGCTGTTGCACGATGCCCGGGCGTTCTTCTTCCAGGAAGCTCTTCACCGCCTCGTCGAAACTGACGCCCTTTTCCTCGGCACGCTTTTTCATCATGCCGTCGGTCATGCCTGTTTCGATAAAGGCCGGGGATACGGTATTGCACAGCACACCGTGGGCTGCTTCCTTGTACGACAGGTTCTTGATGAAAGCTGCCAGCGCGGCCTTGGCCACGTTGTACACGGCCTCTTCCCAATACGGCTGTACGGCGTTTTCCGAGGTGATGCACACCAGGCGGCCCCAACCCCGTTTGCGCATGGCCGGTATGGCTGCCCGGGCAATGCGCACAGCGCTGAAGAAGTCAGTGTCCCAGGCCTCTTGGTAGTCGGCATCCGCCAGCTCGAGCGGGTCGCCCTTGGCACCGGTTACCCCTGCGGTATGCACGACGATATCCACTTGGCCAAAGTGGGCTTCTGCTTGGCGCACGAGCCCGTCGACTTCCCCTTGGTCAGTCATGTCTGCGGCAATCAGCAGGGGCTCGCCCTGCAGGTCAGCTGCAGCCTTTTTCAGCTTGTCCGGGTCCATGTCCGTCAATACCAGCTTTACACCCTCACCCGCCAACAAGTGTGCGGTTGCCAGGCCTATCCCGCCAGCGGCGCCGCTGATGAGTGCTACACGGTTACTCAAGCCTAAGTCCATCAACGTTCTCCTTCAGGGGTAGATGCAGCGATACGTTCAGCAAATTTGAGCATGGGGTGGGCCAACGCCTGCGGGGTTTGCAGGGGCATCAGGTGACCTGCGCCGGGGAGCGTGAGCAGCAAGTGGTCCGGGAAATGCGACAAGGTGGTGCGCTGCTGCTCGTCTGGGCCGGGGACCTGCACGTCATCGCTGCCGCATATCAGCAGCGCGGGGTAAGGCAGGGTGCCGATCCGGTATTGCCAGTCCTCGCGGCTGCCGTGGTCAACCCAGGCACGCCAGGCCTCCAGGTTCACCGACTGGGCATCGGCAATGGCGACTTCGCGCAGGGCTTCGGGCAAACGGTGAAAACTGGATTCATCAACAAACGCTTCTGCCTCTTCCCTAGAGGCGCCATAGCCACGCTGCCGGTCACGGTCGCTGTCGCTCATCGGTTGTGGGCCGGGTGGCGATGGCGCTACCAGCACCAACCCTTGCAGGTAGGCTGGCCGGCGCGAAGCCAGCACCACGGCTACCTTGCCGGTCATGGAATGGCCCACAAGAATGCAACGCTGCAGCCCGAGCTCACGAATGCTGAGGTCTACATGGTCCGCCATCTGCTCGACCGTATAACCCGTAACGTCGCGCGCATCGCCGTAGCCCGGCGTATTCAGCGCCACACAGGTGTGTTCGCGGTCAAGAAACGGCAGTGTGGGGCCCCACGTGCGGTGGGACCCACCCAAAAAATGCATCAACACAAACGTGATGGGGCCTTGACCTTGCTGGCTGTGTGGGAGCATCGAAATATTGCCTCAAGATATTTCTCAATTGAGGCGGCGGTACTTTGAAGAGTTCAGAAATTCACGTGCGAGGCACGATTCCCCTCACGTCCGTCGGGTAAAAGAACCAACCGGACTGTCTTGGGCTCTAATTAATTGTGAGAGCTCATGCCAGGTGTCCACCTGGGTGTGGGCGGTACTTGGTTTGGCGAGGAGCACACAGCATGACAGAAGAAGAAGCCAAAGATGTTGTAGAGCGCATCGAGTACGAACTCGGCCACCATGCCCGCGTGGCCACGCGTATCGAAATCCATGACCTGGGTTTGTGGGCTCGCCTGGAAAAAGCCAGCGGTGCACATTACGGCGTCGGGCTGACCGGTACTACGCTGTTCGAGAAACCTGTAGTGCTCGGCCCCAAGTGTGACGCGTCCTACACCATCCTGTACCTGCCCTGAGTTCGGGTGTTATCAGGAGCCTTTCATGACCATTCGCAGCCTTGCGAAAAACCTGCCCAAAGACCCTTTCAAAGAAGGCTGGGTGTTTGGGTGGGGCGTATTGCGTGATCGCCATCCGTGGCATTTGGTGGATGTGTACGCCGACCACGCTACCGCAACCGTGGAGGCCCGCCGACGCGGTGCGGATTATGTTGTGGAGTACGGATCACACCGGTTAGGTTCCGATGAGTTCGTTTGTGGCATCAGCCTTCCCGAAGGCTGATGCTGACCTCGTAAGCGGCTTGACCGGCTGTCACCTCATGTTTTTACCTACAATAGAATCAAACTGATTCACCGCTCCAGGTCAATTTTTCCTGCAACTATCTTCCGTACTCTGTGCCACCCCATGCACACGGATTGCAGGAGTACTTCATGGAGCGAACCCTCGATATCCAGCCGCTTGCGGCTGACCCCATCACCCTCCATATCAACGGATCACCCGTCAACGCAGCCCCAGGCGAAACGGTGCTCAGCGTGCTCAACGCCGTGGGCTTGCGCCAGCTGGCGCGCAACGACCACGGCCAGGTCAGTGGCGCGTTCTGCGGCATGGGTGTATGCCATTGCTGCCTGGTGGCCATCGACGGCCGCGCCAAGCGTCGCGCCTGCCAGACCGTGGTACGCCCGGGCATGCGTGTCGAAACCCTGGTCAACCCAATCTGCAGCGAGGTGCCGGCATGAGCACGCGCCCAGTAATTGTCGGCGGTGGCTCGGCCGGCATGGCTGCCGCCATCGAGCTGGCCAATGAGGGGGTGGGCAGTGTGCTCATCGACGAAGCGTCGCGCCCCGGCGGCGTGGTGTTTCGCGGGCCACTGAGAGGCGGTGTAGACGTGGGTTACCTGGGCGCACGCTACAGCAAGGCGCTGGGCAAGCTGCACGCAGACTTCGCCACCTGCGCCAGGCACATCGACCTTCGCCTCAACAGCCGCGTGGTAGGCGCCGACCACCAGAACCTGATGGTGCTCGACGAGCAGGAGCAGCTGCAGCCGGTGGGCTATGAACAACTGGTACTGGCGGCAGGCTGCCACGAACGCAATGTGCCATTCCCGGGCTGGACTTTGCCCGGGGTGATGCTGCTGGGCGGGTTGCAGTTGCAGATCAAGAGCAACGTGGTGAAGCCGCTGGGCCGTACCTTGATTGCCGGTACCGGCCCGTTGCTGCCACTGGTTGCCTGCCAACTGCATGCGGCCGGCGCCAAGGTGGCAGGTGTGTACGAGGCCTGTGCCTTCTCCCGCATTGCCCGGGCGACCCTGGCGCTGATGAACAAGCCGCAGCTGTTTCTCGATGGCCTGAGCATGCTGGGCTATCTCAAATTGCATGGCATCCCCATGCACTACGGGTGGGGCGTGGTGGCGGCGCGTGGTGAGGGGGAGTTGAGCGAGGTCAGCATTGCGCCCTACGACCAGGCCTGGCAGGCCGACCTGAAACGGGTGCAGCGCGAGTCGGTGCAAACCCTGGCAGTGGGTTATGGCTTCATTCCGCGCACCCAGCTAAGCCAGCAGTTGGGGCTGGCCCATGGCTACAGCGCAGACGGCTACCTGCGTGCTGAATGCAACGCGTGGCAGCAGAGCAACGTGCCGCACACTCACCTGGCCGGCGACATGGCTGGCATCCGCGGGGGTGAGGCAGCGATGCTGACCGGGCGTATAGCGGCGGTGTCTATTCTGCACCAGCGCGGCGTGCTCAACGCCGAGCAGGCCATCGAGCGGCGCGAGCGTTACCTGGGGCAACTGGCGGGCGTTGGCCGCTTTCGCTCCGGAGTGGAGCGCTACACCGCACGGGGCCCCGCGCAAGTCGAGCTGCCACAGGCCGACACGGTGATCTGCCGCTGCGAACAGGTCACCCGGGATGCCATCGACCTCGCCCTGCAGCAGGGCGTGCAGGACATGGCCGGGCTGAAAATGCGCACCCGGGTCAGCATGGGCGACTGCCAGGGGCGCATGTGCGTGGGCTATTGCAGCGACCGCCTACGCGCCGCCACCGGCCGTGCCGACGTGGGTTGGCTAAGGCCGAGGTTCCCGGTGGACCCCGTCCCGTTTTCCGCATTCAAGCACTTGGGCACGGAGGCCTGACATGAACAAGACCTACGACATCGTAATCGCCGGCGCCGGGGTAATTGGCGCTTCGTGTGCGTACCAGCTGTCAAAGCGCGGCAACCTGCGCATTGCGCTGATCGACGACAAGCGCCCTGGCAACGCCACCCGCGCCTCGGCCGGGGGGCTGTGGGCCATCGGCGAATCGGTGGGACTGGGCTGCGGGGTTATCTTCTTTCGCATGCTCTCGTCCCAGGCCAAGCGCCAGGCCCATGGCGCGGCAGTGGCGGTGGATTCGAGTACGCCGCACATCCTGCCCCAGTGTTTTTTCGAGCTGGCCTTACAGTCCAATGCGCTGTACCCCCAGCTGCACCAGGAACTGATCGAACGCCATGGCATGGACTTCAAGTTCGAGCGCACTGGGCTCAAGTACGTGATCCAGGACGACGAGGACCAGCTGTACGCCGAGCACATCGTGCGGCACATCCCGCACCTGCAGGCGCAGGTGCGCTGGCTGGACCGCAAGGCCTTGCGCGACACGGAGCCCGCCGTCACCGACCAGGCCAATGGCGCCCTGGAGTTTCTCTGCGACCACCAGGTGAGCCCTTATCGCCTGGGCGATGCGTATATGGAAGCGGCGCGGCAGAACGGCGTCGACCTGTACCTCAACACCCCGGTGACAGGCGTGTTGCACCAAGGTGGGCGGGTCAAGGGCGTGCGCACGGCGCAGGCGGGGGATTTCCATTGCAACACCCTGATCAACGCAGCCGGTGCCTGGGCCGCTGAGCTGAGTGAATGGGCCACAGGGCTGTCCCTCCCGGTGAAGCCGGTGAAAGGCCAGATCGTGTTGACCGAGCGCCTGCCCAAGCTGCTGAACGGCTGCATCACCACCAGCGATTGCTACATGGCGCAGAAGGATAACGGCGAAATCCTGATAGGCAGCACCACCGAGGAAAAGGGCTATGACGTCACCACTACATTCCCAGAGATCAGCAGCCTGGTGCAGGGTGCGACCCGTTGCGTGCCGGCATTGGCCGACGTCAACCTGAAGCGCACCTGGGCTGGCCTGCGGCCAGGCTCGCCAGATGAACTGCCGATCCTGGGCCCCGTAGACGACATGCCGGGGTACTTCAATGCCTGCGGGCATTTCCGCACCGGCATCCTGACCTCGGCCATCACAGGGGTCATGCTGGACAAAGTGATCCACGACGAAGCCCTGCCGCTGGATATCACGCCGTTTCTGGCGCGGCGGTTCCACAAGGTGGCCACCCCGGCCTGAAACAGTGCGCCGGTCACGTCATGAACAGGATTGAAGGCGGGCTGAATTCGTTTCAGTTCCGCCTGGCCAATGCGCCACTTTAAGATGCCCCTCAATTTGAAGGCCTTGGCATTTGAGTGGACCTCGTGATCATGACAACTTCCCCGTTTACATTCAGCCTTAAAAGCGTCAGTTTTGACGAACATTATCGCCCCTGCGAAAACACCCGCATCACCACCAACTTTGCCAACTTGGCGAGGGGGGAGCAGCGCCAGGAAAACTTGCGCAATACCTTGGGCATGATCAATAACCGCTTCAATGCCCTGGCCCATTGGGACAACCCAAACGCCGACCGCTACCGCGTAGAACTGGATATCGTTTCTGTCGAAATGGCGATCGGCAGCGGGCGCAGCGGCACCGCCCTGCCCCTGATCGAAATTCTTAAAACCACCGTTGTCGACCAGCAAACAGGGGCTCGCCTGCCAGGCGTCGTCGGCAATAACTTTTCGTCCTACGTGCGCGATTATGATTTCAGTGTCGTGCTGCTGGAGCACAACCGCGACCGGAAGGCATTCAGCACCCCGGCGCACTTCGGCGAGTTGCATGGCAAGCTGTTCAAACACTTCCTGCAATCGGACGCCTACCGGGCGCACTTTGAAAAACAGCCGGTTATTTGCCTGAGTGTCTCCAGCAGCCGCACCTACCGTCGCACCGAGAACCAGCACCCGGTATTGGGTTACGAGTACCAGCAGGACGCGTACTCCCTGACCGATGACTATTTTGCAAAGATGGGGTTGCGCGTTCGCTACTTCATGCCGCCCAACAGTGTGGCGCCGCTGGCCTTCTATTTCGCCGGGGACCTGCTTAACGATTACACCGCCCTGGAACTGATCAGCACCGTCAGCACGATGGACACCTTCCAGAAGATCTACCGGCCTGAAATCTACAATGCCAATGCCGTGGCAGGCGCCACTTACCAGCCCAGCCTCGAGCACGGTGATTACTCGCTGACGCGCATCGTGTACGACCGCGAAGAGCGCAGCCGGCTGGCCATTGAACAAGGGCGATTTGCCGAAGCGCACTTCATCACGCCCTACCACACGATTCTCGAGCAATGGTCCGCGAACTACGCGGCCTGACCGCCCCTGCATGCAAGGCTACTGTCCATGAAAACGTTATTGCCCACGTCCACCGCCGGCAGCTTGCCGAAACCCTCCTGGCTCGCAGAGCCTGAAACCCTGTGGTCACCGTGGAAGCTGCAAGACGCAGGCCTGCGCGAAGGCAAGCAGGATGCATTGCGCCTGGCACTGCAAGAACAACAGCACGCCGGCATCGATATTGTCAGCGACGGCGAACAGACCCGTCAGCACTTCGTCACCACGTTCATCGAACACCTCAGCGGCGTTGATTTCGAAAAGCGCGAAACCGTTCGAATCCGTGACCGCTACGATGCCAGCGTGCCCACGGTGGTCGGCGAGGTAGCCCGCCTCAAGCCGGTGTTCGTAGAAGATGCGCAGTTCCTGCGCCAGCAAACCCGCCAGCCTATCAAGTGGGCGTTGCCTGGCCCGATGACCATGATCGACACGCTCTACGACAGCCACTACAAGAGCCGCGAAAAGCTGGCATGGGAGTTTGCCAAGATTCTCAACCAGGAAGCCCGCGAGCTGGAAGCGGCTGGCGTGGATATCATCCAGTTCGACGAACCCGCGTTCAATGTGTTCTTCGACGAGGTGAACGACTGGGGTGTGGCAACGCTAGAGCGGGCAATCGAAGGCCTGAAATGCGAAACCGCCGTGCATATCTGTTACGGCTACGGCATCAAGGCCAACACCGACTGGAAAAAGACACTGGGTTCGGAGTGGCGCCAGTACGAGGAAGCGTTCCCGAAACTGCAGCAGTCGAGCATCGACATTGTTTCGCTGGAGTGCCACAACTCACGCGTGCCGATGGACCTCATCGAACTGATCCGTGGCAAGAAGGTGATGGTAGGCGCCATCGACGTGGCAACCCACACCGTCGAAACGCCAGAGGAAGTGGCCAATACGCTGCGCAAGGCACTGGCGTTTGTCGATGCCGACAAGCTGTACCCCTGCACCAACTGCGGCATGGCACCCCTGCCCCGCCAGGTGGCCAGTGGCAAGCTGCGGGCGCTGAGTGCAGGTGCCGACATCGTGCGCCGTGAGCTCGCTGCGCAGCAACTGCCTTAGCGCTGGCTGTGATCGACCTCAGACACCTGCGCACCCTGCATGCCCTGCGCGAGGCCGATAGCCTGCCCGACGCTGCCGAACGCCTGCACCTGACCCAGTCGGCGCTGTCGCATCAGTTTCGCGAGCTGGAAAGCCGGGTGGGCATGCCGGTGTTCGTGCGCAAGTCCAAACCGGTGCGTTTCACCACTGCAGGCTTGAAGCTGTTGCAGTTGGCCGACCAGGTGCTGCCGCTTATCCGCAGCACCGAGCGTAACCTGGCCAAACTGGCAGGCGGTGCGGCGGACCGGTTGCACATCGCCATCGAGTGCCACAGTTGCTACCAGTGGCTGATGCCCTCGCTGGACGCGTTTCGCAGCGCCTGGCCAGAGGTGGAACTGGACCTCGCGTCGGGGCTGTCGTTTGCGCCACTGCCGGCCCTGGCACGCGGCGACCTGGACCTGGTGGTCACCTCCGACCCCATTCCTCTGCCCGGCATCACCTACGTGCCGCTGTTCGGGTACGAGGCCGTGCTGGCCATCGACAAACACCATGCGCTGCGTGCAAAAGCCTACGTGGAACCTGCCGACCTCACCGGGCAGACCTTGATCACCTACCCCATCGAGCGCGACCGGCTGGACATCTTCACCCGCTTCCTGGACCCGGCCGACCTTGAACCCGCACAGGTACGCACGGCAGAAATGACCATCATGATGATGCAACTGGTGGCCAGCGGCCGGGGTGTCTGCTGCCTGCCGAACTGGGCGGTGCATGAATACACCACCCGTGGCTACGTGCTCGCCAGGCGCCTGGGTGCTGAAGGCGTGCAGGCAACGCTGTACGCCGGGGTACGAAGCGACATGCTGGAGATGGCTTACATGAGCGACTTTCTGCTCACCGCCAAAGATATTTCGTTTACCACCCTGGAGGGTGTGAATGCGGTGGGAGGCGCGACGGGTACCCTGTAGGCAGGCAATATACTAATGAGATACATTATCAGTAAAACTGCCTACGGGTTTGCTGTTGATGTCCCACACCTCCGAACCTCAATCGTTTCACGCCCTGTATGTTGAACACGGCGAATGGCTGCGCCACTGGCTAAGACGCAAGCTGGGGTGCCGTGAACAGGCTGCCGATATCGCACAGGACACATTCGTGCGCTTGCTCGCGCAGCGCCAGCAGGTTCGCCTGAGCTTCCCTCGCGGCTACCTGAGCCGCATCGCCCGCAGCCTGATGATCGACCAGTACCGGCGTCGGCTACTGGAGCAGGCCTATCTGGACAGCCTGGCAGCCGCGCCCACGCCTGTTGCGATCTGCGCCGAGCAGCGCGAGATGATCATGCAGGCCCTTGTGCAGATCGACAAACTGTTGGACGGCCTGGGTACACGCACCCGCGAGGTATTCTTGCTGGCACAGCTCGACGGGTTGAAGCACGTGGAAATCGCACGCCAGCTGGGGTTGTCGACCAATACCGTGAGCAAACATTTCGTACGGGCCATGACCCATTGCCTGCTGCTGATGGATGACTGAGCCTTGAGCGATACGCTGGACATCAAAACGCTGGAGGCAGCTGCTACCTGGTACGTTGCCCTCAACCAGGGCGATGAACAGGCCTGCAAGGCCCACGCCGAATGGTTACGCAGCCACCCACACCACGCTCAGGCCTGGGCGCGGGTAGAACGCTTGCAGGCCAGCTTCGGGCGCCTGGACGGGGTCACGGCACGGCCCCTGCTGCAGGCCACCGTCGTCGACAGGCGCAGTGTGTTGAAAGTCTTGGGGGTGCTCATGGCAGCCAGCGCGGCGGGCCTGGCGGCAAGCGTCACACCCTGGCAAGGCGCGCTGGCCACCTTTCGTACAGCCACTGCCCAGCGTCAGCAGGTGCGGCTGCCGGATGGCACGCAGGTCACGCTCAACACCCGCACGGCCATGGGCATCGACTTCAGCGCCACCCAGCGGCTGATCACCCTGCACCATGGCGAACTGCTGGTGGGCACAGCGGCTGACCCGGGGCAGCGGCCTCTGATCGTGCAGCTTGCACAAGGCCGAATTCATACCCACGCCGCGCGGTTTCTGGTGCGCAGCGAGAACGCCTGGGCCCAGGCCAGCGTGCTTGAGCAGGCCATCGAGGTGGCTAATGCAGGCGCCACGGTACACCTTGAAGCCGGCCAGCAGCTGCGCTTCACCGCCTCGTCCCACGGCGCGGTGCTGCCGCTACAGGCAGGCACCGGCGCATGGAGTGGCGGCCAGCTGGTGGTCAGTGGCTGGCCCCTGGGGGCGTTCATCGACGAGCTGTCACGCTACCGCCCGGGGCACCTGGCCTGTGACCCTGCGGTTGCGGGGTTGCGTGTGTCGGGGGCATTCCAGTTGGGGGACACCGACCGGGTGTTGGACAACCTCAGCGGCACACTGCCTGTGCGTATCAACCGTTTCACCCGCTATTGGGCCACGGTGGAACCTGCGTGAAGTCAGCGCCCAGGGGTTGGTGTTTTTGATTCTCGTCCGACTAGGTCAGTAGAGGCGCAAAGACGCCCTTCACTGCCACCTCAAGGACCCGACATGCTACAGAGTGCCCACCCCTCACCGCCCTTCAACAAACGCGCATGCTCAGTGGTGATCACTGCAGCCCTGCTCACCGCACCGATGGCGGCCAGCGTCTATCCATTGGCGGCCTGGGCGCAGGGCAGTGCAGCACAGTACGACTTCAATATCGCTGGCGGTAACCTGGAGAACCCATCGCTGACTATGCCCGCGTCACCGGGGCAAACCTGTCGTTCGAACCCGCCACCACGCTGGCCAAGCGCTCGATGGGGGTAAAGGGCCACCTCACTGGCGCAGCAGCGCTTCACGCGCTGTTGCAGGGTACCGGCCTGCAGGTGTTGGAGCGCTCGGCCAACAGCTACACCCTGGTTGCCAGCGACGAGCACGCCCTGCAGCTGCAGCCAACCGACGTCAATGCGTCGGCAGGCTGGTCAGGTACGGTCAGCGAAGGCACTGGTTCCTACACCACGGGGCAGGTCACCCTCGGCAAGACGCCCCAGTCGATCAAGGACACGCCGCAAACTGTCAGCGTGATGACCCGGCAAAGGATCGAAGACCAGGGCCTCAACTCCATCAACGACGTGATGCTGCAAACCACCGGCATCACGCCCTATCAGGGCAGCCTCACCAACTCCCGTTACCTGTCGCGGGGGTTTGAAATCACCAGTTACCGGGTGGATGGCGGCGCACCTATCGACAACGCCACCTACTCGCCCAAAGACCACGACATGGCCATCTATGACCGGGTGGAAGTACTGCGCGGCTCCGACGGCCTGTTCTCCGGCGCCGGCGAGCCAGGTGGCACCATCAACCTGGTCAGGAAGAAGCCCACCTTCGAAAACCAGTATGGCCTGGAAACATCCGTGGGCAGCTGGCACAACTACCGCACACAGCTGGACGTGAGCGGCCCGCTGGCTCTGGACGGCAAGGTCCGCGGGCGGACGGTGGTGGTCTACAACAACCGCGACATGTTCTACGACACCGCCAATGCCGAGCGCAGCCTGTTCTATGGCGTGATCGAAGCTGACATCACCGACACCACCAGCGTGCTGGCAGGCCTGACCAACGACGACGCCAAGTCCGCAGACCAGGCGTACGGCTGGCCACGAGCATTGGACGGTGCAGACTTGAAGTTGCCACGCAGCACCTTCCTGGGCGGGGCTCATGACTACAAGAACAGCAAGACCCAATCCTACTTCGCCACCCTGAACCAGCAGCTGGGCGAGCGCTGGGCTGCCACCCTGGACACCACGGTGGCGGTGATGGACCAGGACCGCAGTTACTACAACTTTTATGGTGCCATCGACCCGGCAACCGGTGCCGGGTCTGCCGCCAATTGGCAGGGTCAACAGCAGGGTTACTATTCCAGGGCCTATGACCTGAACGTCAAGGGCTCGGAAACCCTCGGCAGTTTTGAGAACGACTTCCTGCTTGGGGCCAGCTGGACAAATAACTACTTTGGGTCCGATCACCGCCAGGGTGCGTACCGGGAAATCGATAATATCCATGCGTTCGACCCCCACGACTACCCTTCCTCAGCGAGCGACTCGGCGTTCAGTTATCGGGACGTCCAGCGCATCGAACAAAAAGGCCTGTATGGCAGCTGGCGGATACACATCGCCGAGCCTCTGCACCTCATTGTCGGCACCCGCTACAGCAATTATGAACAACGCTACACACGCCGCAATGCCAACGGTTCTTCATCGGGCACGTTTTTCCGCGACCGGGACGTGCTAACGCCCTTCTACGGGGCCACCTATGCGCTTTCGCCGGCCTGGAGCCTGTACTTCAGCCGCGCCGATATCTACAAATCCCAGGCCTCATTGCGTGACCGTTCAGGCGCACCGCTGCAGCCCATCACCGGCGTGAGCAACGAATTTGGTATCAAGGGCGAGCTGTTCGATGGCCGCGTGAATACCTACGCGGCCATCTATTACGTGAACCGCGACGGCGAAGGCATTTACGACCGCCCAGGCGACACATCCGACTGCTGCTACCGTGACGGCGGCAAAAATGTGAGCAAGGGCGTAGACCTGGAGGTCAGTGGCCAGCTGGCGGAGGGCCTCCAGGCGACCTTGGGGTACACGTTCAACACCACCCGCAACAACATTGCCGGCAATGCCTACAACACGGTAACGCCCAAGCACCTGTTCAAATTGTTTGCCACGTACCAACTCCCGGGCGTCTTGAACAAGTTCAAGGTAGGCGGCGGCGTTGTCGCGCAGACGCCCGCCTACGTCAGCGGTACGGTATACGCCAGGGGCGCAGACGGGGAACTGGAAGAAACGTCCAACACCTACGCCTTTTCTCAGGCGGGCTATGCTTTGTGGAATGGGCACGCCGAATACGCGCTGGACACACACTGGACGGTGTCACTCAACGCCAACAACCTGACGGACAAGAAATACTACTCGACGGTGGGTATGGCGGAGTATGGCAACTTCTACGGGGAGCCCCGCAACTACCTGCTGACAATCCGGGCGAAATACTGAGAGTAAGTGAGCCCAGCGCATCCTGGGCTCGTTCTGAACGACTTGATCAGCCGCTCTTCTGATGCGACAGCGCCTTGTTGGCCTGGTCAGCGCACTTCTTGTAGTCCCCGGACGCATGCGCTTCCTTGGCCTGCTGATGCTCATGATGACCGTTTTGCGTGAAGTCTGTTTCTGTCGCCGCCTTCAGTTTATCCAAGGCCGCCTCGCATTCATGCTGGTGGTCCTTGGCCAGTGCAAAACCTGGGGCCAGCAGAATGCCGAACGCCACTGCGATGATAGTTTTCATTCAACGCGCCTCAACGTTTTGGTTGTCCAGAGTGGCTACAGGTCCTTCTTGACCTCTTTATCAACGTGCTTGTCTGCCTTGTGGCGTTCCTTGTCCAGGTGGTCGGCGCCTTTCTCCATCTCCTCGCCATCGTGGTGGATACCTTTATCGACTTCATCGGCGCTGTGGTCCACACCTTTGTCGACTTCCCGCACATCGTGCCGCACGCCCTTGCCGAGTTCGCCTTCAGCCTGGGCGGCCGACATCCCCAACATGGCGGCAAGCGCCAGGCTTGCCGCCGCAACTGTCCTTATCTTCATGGGTAACTCTCCGTGGTTAGGAAATCAGTGTTTCGACTGAAAACTCTAGACAGAGAATCCCATACGCGCACACCTGCATTTGTCATTAACACCCTCGCCGCCTGGGCAGGCAATCGCCCACCGCTTGTGGCATCGCGCTGAGCGTATCGGAATTGGGGCTCGAAAGAAGCTGGCCTTGAGCCTGGGCATAGATGATCCACCGCTCGAATACCTCCCGGTGGAGCCGGCAGGTTTCCTGCCAGTCAATATGATCAAACTGGTCGTAGGCAATCTGTTTCATGGTTTCGCCGGCAGCATCAGTGAGCTGCTTCAGCGCTTGGTACGCCTGATACTGACGTTCCCGTTTGATGGCACTCATGAGGTCTCCTGCACAAAAGCGGTGGTCCAGTCGTTATTGCTACCGACTGGACCCGCAGAAGAAATATCCTCAGACAAATCTGAAAGTGGGCGACCGCCCACCACGTTGATCCGAGCGGTTAGAGAAAACGCTCCACGTCAGCGCCGTAACCATAGCGGTAGCCTCTGCAGAAGGCCTCCCATTCCGCAGCCTCCCAGCCAGACCTACGTTTGACCTGCCGCAGGTCATGGCGGCTGGCTTTGGTCGCCGTCATGCGTTGGCGGGCTTTCTCGAAATCGAGCAAGGCAACCTTGATGCTCGACTCGCTGAAATCGACGAACACATGTTTCAGGTACAGGCAACCATGCTGCCAACGCCCAAGGTTCAGCCTGGCCAGCGCACGCCCGTATGCCTCAAGGATCTCGTGGTGGCGCCGAAGCCCGACGGTTTTATCCACGCCTTGCAGGTAGAAGTCCTCCAGCGACAAGTACCCGTCCAGCGCAGCGGTAACCATCACGGCCTGCCATTCGCCCGCTTGTTTGTGCACATGGCTATGCAGCAGCGCCGGTGTAGCCACCCCAAGCGAAGCGGCAGCGCGCAAGGCCTTGGCTTCGCGGGCAACCGTTGGGTAGCCGAACGGGTGCAACAGGCTGCGGTAGATATGCCCGACCTGCTGCTTTTTGTAGAAGGTGAAACCTTCCACCTCAACCTTTAGCACCCCGCTTTCGCCGCCTCTGCGGATATTGGGTTCTTCCACCCAGACACCGGGGGCATTGAGGATATCCTTCACCGGCGGGTGGTTTGGCCCCAGATCAGAGGAGAGTTGGTAAGTCATGAGGAGCCTACTACTTGTTATGAGCCACGACGTGGCGAGGGAGAAAATATATCAGCCAATTCGTACGAATGGCGAAGATATTGCCCACACCTGCTTTGAAATTCGGACAAGCGTGACTCATGGCTCACACCTCAACCCCGACGCTTTTCAAAACGTGAGCGGAGCGATCTCCTGGTAAACCAGGTTGCGGGGCATGCCGCAAGCAGCCAGATCACCCCTGTTGCCAGCACCCACGGCCACCTGCTGCCGGGGTTCAGGCACCACCCCACAACGCCGAGGATAATCAGCAAAACGCCCGCCCACCGCTGGCGGGCGGGGGTCATCCAGCGTCGCGACAACCAGTGCCTGGCGCGCCGCAGCACTCCTCCAAGGCGGTCCATCAGGCTGACGCGTGTTTCTCTGTCAGCTCGACGACCAGCTTGGCTGCGTCTGCGTCACTTTTCAGGTAGTGAACTTCACCCTCCCCGTCGTCGACCTCGTACAGCTCGGCGAGGTCAGGTTCGCGGTAAGCCTGCGGTATTTCGTCATCGGTCAGTGTTCTGAGTGTGACTGGCATTGGGCGTCCTCCCTCTTTAACTCACCGACCAGAACTCACTAGGCGCAGTTCAATGAAACACCTCGCCACGGCGCGAGCGGGCTTCAAGCCAAACCCGCACGTGGCGACCCATGGCTCACTCCAGCGGGATGGTCAGTTGGTCGATCACTGCCCGGGTATCCGGGCGCACGCCCCGCCACCAAGCAAACGCTTCGGCCGCTTGCTCCACCAGCATGCCTACACCGTCGGCCAGGCGTCCAACGCCCTGCTCCCGTGCCAGCCGTAAAAACGGCGTGAGGCCTTTGCCGTAGGCCAGTTCATAGGCCAACTGTGCAGTGCCCAATACTTGACCGGGCAGCGGCGGCCGTTCACCCACCAGGCTCGCCGAAGTGGCGTTGATCACGATGTCGAAGGCCTGACCCTCTAGCGCCTCGTAGCGGCTGATGCGCAGCCGCGGATGGTCCAGTTCGTTGCGCAATGCCATGGCTTTTGCCATGTCGCGGTTGGCAACCACCAGTTCGGCAGGTTCAGCATCCAGAAATGGCAGCAAAGCCCCCCGCACCGCACCACCAGCACCCAGCATCAGCACCCGACGGTTGCGCAGTGGCTCACCCAGGTTGACTTCAATATCGCGCAACAGGCCTATACCATCAAAGTTCTCAGCCGTGATGCAGCCATTTTCGAACCTCAGCGCATTGGCCGCGCGGGCCAGCCGGGCACGCTCACTGCGCTGGTCGGCCAGCTCGAAGGCGCGCAGTTTGAAGGGTGCGGTGATATTCATGCCAAGGCCGCCACCGTCGCGAAACTGGTGCACCTGGGCCTCGAACGCCTCCAGCGAACCTTCGATGGCGCCGTATTCCAGGTGCTGGCCAGTGGCATTGGCAAACAGGCCATGAATCAACGGGGATTTGGTGTGGTTGATCGGTCGGCCGATCACTGCATAGCGGTCGCTCATCGTGCATCTCCGTGTCTGAATAACACACCGTCCGCCTGCATTGCCGTGATTTCTGCGGGGCTGAAGCCAAGCCCAGCCGCAACTTGCGCGTTGTGCTCGCCCAGGTCCGGGGCAACCTGATGCACCGTGGTATCGCAACCCGAAAAGCGGAATGGCAGATTGGGCAGGCGCAAGGTGCCGTAGCGCGGGTGCTCTTGCTCAAGCACCATGTTGCGCGCCTGGATTTGCGGGTCGGCCAATACCTCATCAATGCGCTGTACCTTGGCACTGGGGATGTCGACGGCATCGAGCAAGGTGAGTACATCGGCCACCGAGCGGGCGCCTACCCAGCTGCGGACCACGGCCAGAATGGTTTCGCGGTGGGTGTTGCGGCCGTTGAGGTTGTGATAGCGGGCGTCACCGCCAAAGCCTGCCGGCCCGCCATTGGCTTCGAGCATGGCGGCAAAGCGCTGCCAGGCATCGTCGACCTGGGCTGCAATCACTAGGTCGCCATCGGCCGCGCGGAACACTCCGTACAAGGTCGAGGTGGGCATGTCGTGGCCGGTTTGCTCCGGCAACACCGTACCGTCAGACAGCGTGTAGCATTGCACGGCATACTCGTGCATCGACACCAGCGTGTCGTACAGGGCCATGTCGATGTGCTGGCCAACGCCGCTGTTCACCCGCCCCAGCAGCGCGGCATTGATCGCCGCCACCGCATGAATGCCGGTGTACATGTCACCCAGCGAGATACGGAGCAACGGTGGCGCCTCCCCTGGCACACCGACCATCTGCATGATGCCGCTCTTGGCCTCGGCGATCAGCCCGAAACCGGCACGGTGTGCATCCGGGCCGGTATGGCCGTAAGCAGATATGGAGCAGTACACCAGGCGCGGGTTGCGCGCCGACAATTCGGCGTAACCCAGGCCCAGCTTGTCCAGGGCGCCTGGACGATAGTTTTCGATGAATACGTCCGCTGAGTCGGTCAGCCTTTGCATGAAGGCTTTGCCGCGCGGGTCCTTCATGTTCACGCTGACGCCCTGCTTGCCCATGTTCAGTTGCAGAAAATAGCCGCTCTGCTGGTCATCCAGTGCATACGCATGCTGGCGCCCGGCATCGCCGCTGCCTGGCCGCTCGACCTTGATCACTTCAGCGCCCAAGGCGGCCAGGCAACGGCCTACGTATGGCCCGGCCAGGAAGTGGCTGTAGTCGATCACACGGATACCTGCCAATGGTAGGGCCTGGCTCATGCTGCGGCCCTCCTGGGCACCATCAAGCGGTGCTCGCCGCGCTGCACCACCTGGCCGTGCTGGTTGATCAACTCGGAGGGCAGCACCACAATGCCCCAGCCTGGCCTGCTGTTGCTCGGGCGCATCGAGCCGACGCGCATGCGCACCTGCAGCACATCGTTGACCTTGATCGGCAGCACGAAGTCCCAGGTCCACCCCAACGACATGCCCGGTACGAAGCGGTACTCGCACTGAGTTTTCAAGCCGTCGGCAATCGACAACCCAAACAGGCCATGGGCGACCAGGCAACCGAAGTGGCTGGCGTTGGCATAGGCCTCATCCACATGCACCGGGGTGTGGTCACCGGTGAGGTCGGCGTAGGCCAGGATCCGTTCACGGGTGACCGTGTAGGTGGGGCTCAGGCATTCGTCACCTTCACGGGCATCGTCCCAGTATTTTTCCACCACACTCATGCCTGCATCTCCGCGCGCGGGTCAATGGCCAAGGCCTTGGCGACGCAGTTCGCCGGTTGCGCCTGGATGAACTCAACAGCCAGACCGTCCGGCAGGCGCAGCCAGTTGCGCCCTTGAGGCATCTCGCTCACGTCAAAACGCTGCGCGGCTGCCAGGGCTGCTGCGAGGTCTTCGCACATGATGCCCAGGTGGGCCATGCGGCCTTCCGGGCCGGCGAAGCCGGGTTGGTGAATGAACTGCAAACCACCCAGCGTCCAGTACTGGGAGGGCTGCTCAACACTCCCCTGCACTTCGCGCATGGTCATGCCACACACCTCGCTGAAAAAGCGGATATGCCACTGGATGTCGCTCACCCAGAACGCTACGTGTTCGAGGTAGGCCTTTGGCTGGCTCATAGGGTTTCCTTCTGCTTGTCGGCCATGGCGCGTTCGATGCCCTTGATGCAGGCCACCAGTGTGGCGTTGACCGGTGTGGCCACGCCGTGGCGTTCGCCCCAGCGCACGACGGAGCCGTTGATGAAGTCGATTTCAGTCACCGAGCCTTTTTCCAGGCTCTGCAACATCGAGGTGCGAAAACTTGGCGGCAGCCCTTCAGCGGCGAGGGCCCAGACGGCGTCGGCGCTGGTGAGGCCCAGGCAAATCCCGGCACGCTCGGCAACGGCCATGGCTTCAGCCACAGCGGCCTTGGCGGTCCGCTCCAGCAGGGGTTCGCTGTACAACTGCCCATAGCTGAGGGCGGTAATGCCGGTGAGTGCGCCGGTAGCCACGTTGACCAGCAACTTGTCCCACATGGTGCCGAGAATGTTGTCGCTGACGGCGGTCGCCAGCCTCGCACCAGTGAAGGCGTCGGCGATGGCCTGCACGCGGTGCGTCACGGTCCCGTCCAGCTCGCCGATGTAGGTCTGCTTGCCGGCCACGCCGGCACGGATGCAGCCCGGCGCCAGCATCACGCCACCGACGTAGGTCTTGCCAGCCAGCACCCGCTCGCGGCCCACGGCGGCTGCCAGGATGTCCTCATGCCCCAGCCCGTTCTGCAGCGACAGCACCACGGTCTGCGGACCGATGAGGGCGGCAGCCCCGGCGATGGCCTCGGCAGTGTGGAACGACTTCACAAGCACCAGGACCAGGTCGGCTATGCCTGCATCCGCCGCATCGGATGTGGCATTTACCTTCACCCACCGCTCGCCGCGTTCGTCCTGTACCCGCAACCCCTTCCGATTGATGGCGTCCACATGCGCACGCCCGCGATTCAACAGCCAGGTTTCATGCCCGGCTTCGCTCAAGGCCGCGCCGATGGCGCAACCCAGGGCACCAGCGCCCAGAATGCATATTTTCAAGTCGCAAACCTCCTTCGGCTTGCGACCACACTAGGCGGCAGCGCTTATTCGCGCTATACAATGGCCTCAATACAATCATTAAGAATCGCAATAATGAGTGAGTTGCAGCACCTTCCTGAGCCTAAGTTGCTGCAGCTGTTTGACGTGCTGTATCACTGCCGCAGCGTCACACGGGCCGCCGAGCAGCTTGGGCAAAGCCAGCCCACCGTCAGTATCTGGCTGGCACGCCTGCGCGAGCAGCTCAAAGACCCTCTGTTCGTGCGCACACCTGGCGGTATGGCGCCAACGCCGCGGGCCGACCAGCTGATCGGCCCGTGCCGTGAGGTGCTGGAATCCCTGCGGCGCCTGACCACCTGGGAGCCCCAGTTTGCACCGGCTGCTGCCCAGCGACGCTTTCGCCTGTGCGTCAGTGACGCCAGCCATATCACCTTGCTGCCCCGGATCCTCAACCACCTGCGCAACCATGCACCGGGCATACGCCTGGATGCCGTGCGCATCGATGGCAATACGGAAAGCGCACTGGAGTCCGGCGAAGCGGACCTGGCGATAGGCTTTGTGCCATGGCTGGGCGGTGGCATGTACCAACAGGTGCTGTTCAATCAGGACTGGGTATGCCTGAGCAACCCGCAACACCTCCGCTTGCAGGGGCCCCTGACCACTGCCTGCTACCAGGCCGAAGGGCATGTACAGATCAGTGCCGGCACGGGCCAGAAGCTGCTGGAAGGCAGCCTGACCCGCGCCGGGATCGAACGCAGGATTATGCTGGAGCTACCGGGTTTCCTTGGCCTGGGCATGATTGTAGGGTCCACGGATTTGATCGCGACCCTGCCCCGGCATATCGGGCAAACGCTGGCCGACATGCACGGGCTCCGGGTGCATGATTGCCCCTTTGCGGTAGAGGGGTTCACGGTCAAACAGCACTGGCATGCGCGTTATCACCAGGATGCGGGTAACCGTTGGTTGAGGGAGGTGATCCGGGCGCTGTTTCAGTCGGAGTGACCCCAGGGCAACGGTGCTTCTGCCCTGCCAGAAGGGGTTAGTGCCCCAGTACGCTGACAACCGCTTTCATCGAGGCAGCGATGGCGTCATTGTTCCACTCAGAGGCTTTAGCCTCGGCTCGCGAGAACACTACAACGATCCAGGGGGCTTTGCCGGGCGGCCAGATCACTGCCACGTCGTTTGCCACACCGTAGTCTCCAGAGCCGGTCTTGTCGCCGACCAACCAGCCCTGCGGTACGCCGGCGCGAATGCGCTTGTCACCGGTGGTATTGCCTTTCAGCCAGCCCTGCAATTGTTGACGGGCACCCTCTGCAAGGCCACTTCCAAGCAGCAACTTTTGCAATGTAACGCCCATGGCGAGTGGCGTCGTCGTATCACGAGGATCACCGGGTAGCGCGGTGTTCAGTGAAGGCTCGTTACGGTCTGATCTGAACGCTGGGTCACCCAACGTTCGGGCGTAGGCCGTCAACCCTGGTGGCCCACCGACTAGTTCAAGCAGCAGGTTACCCGCCGTGTTGTCGCTGTACTGCAGCGCTGCAGCGCAGAGTTCGCGAACCGTCATGCCGGCTTGGACGTGCTGTTCGGTAATCGGCGAATAGGTCACCAGTTGGTCTGGGGCGTAAGTGATCCGCCGGTCCAGCAGCGCCTGGTCTTCGGCGCTTTTTGCGAGGATGGCGGCCGCCAGGATGACTTTGAAGGTGCTGCAGAATGCAAAGCGGTCCTCTGCGCGGTACGCGACAGTCTTGCCTGATGCCGTGTCAATGGCCCAGACGCCAAGGGTTACCTTGAATGAGTGCTCGACAGTGGATAGGTCGCTGTCGATGTCGGTAGCGGCCCAAGTAGGCCAGGCCGCCGCGGCAAACGTTGAAATCATGCCCGATTTGATCAACTGCCTACGGGTTACCGGCTGGATCATTAAGCGCTCCCTGTGTTGAATGCGTGAGGTGGGATTCTACAGTGCAGGGATGAGTTCGGGGCAGTGCTGGGGCCACACAACGGGCAATGGGGGGGGTGACTTTTGTCATGTACAGACGTCGAATGCCTATTCACTTCGCTAAGGTTGGGCTATGAAAAAAGGATGTTTTCTTGTTGGCGTTACGGTATGCCTGCTAATTGGCTGTTCCCACTATTCCGGCAGCGGTCCAGGGCAGTCGACCGGCCCCACGGTGCTTGCCTGCGATGCTTTTCCCCCCAACCAGCCGGGCTGTTATCAGCGGGAGCCGCGCAGTGAAGGTGCGCTCAATCGTTTGATAGCTTGGATTCGCGAGAGCCGCTCAAAATAGGTGGTGGATGTCAGCCCGCACTCCAGTGCGGGCCACTTGCTTGTCAGCGGAAAGTTGGCTATTCAGCGGGCCCGCATATCGCTGGCTGAATCGTCGCCCACTCGGGTTTTTACGGGCAACTCGCTGACCCCTGCCAAGGGCTGCCCCATGTCAGCCGAAGCGAACTCGGGAAGCTTGTACATAGCGCCAGTCAGTGGATCGACAACCAGCATGCCGACGAGCCCTCCAAATAGGATGTTCCCCCAGTACCAGCCACTAAGCCCTGAATCCAGCTCGATGGTCTTGTCCGAGTAGCCCGCTTTCTGAAAGTGGATACGATAGGTCTTGCCCGAGAAGTAGCCACTCCCTGACTTGAGGGTCACCGTACTGCTCCCTACCGCCGTCATTGGCATGACCAGAATCGGCCGGAGGCAATAATACTCACAGAGATGGCTATTTGATATCACTTCAAGGTAGATGGGTAGCTCAACTACCGTTCAACCGCGAATACGCATTTTTAGCCGCAGAATAGAAGCAGTAAAACAAGCAACTACTTAAACCAGTCAATGGCAATTATTTTTATAAAGCGCTAGAGTTTCTCTAAAAAATTATAAGTTTTAGGGCCAATGTAAACAGTACCAGCCACCTGCTATAGTTATTGTTATGGGCATTCAAATCCACCGCCCATTCAGGCCATGAGCAATGCATGAAGTCGCCCCGTGCCGTTTTGATTGAAACGTACTGATGGGCCATTGGGCTTCGGCCTCCACTCGAGAGAAATTCATGATTCAGTCTTTGCAATACGTTGTTCACGCTTCTGAGTTGCCGCCGCGTGGCCACCCTTTGGCAGGAGGCTCCTTCGTCACCCGCTACTGGCTAAATGGCCAAGAACGCGCCTTGGTTCTTTTGGATGATGAATTTCAAGGCGTTTGGGGCGAACCCAGCACTATGATCGAAAACGCTAACAGTTACAGCGATGGTGAAGCGAATACCCGCGCCATGGCCGAAGGCGGCAGCTTGATCGCGATCAAGGCCTTGGAACTGGGTGCATTTATACCCTCCTGCCTGGAGGGGCAGATGGTGATGGCAGCCAAAGCCGAGGGCTTGGTCAGCCTGCGCGAAGATCGGTGGCATTGGCTGAGTTCACAGTTCTCCGCCAGTTACGCTTATCATTTGGGCTATGAAGGCGGATGCCTTGACTACTACTATTTAGGCAAGGACATCGAACGCTTAGTCCGCCCTGTTCGTAGCCTCCTTATCTGCTGAGTCAAGGCGGTGACCGTCCATGCGTGAGTGTCGCGCTGAGCATAGGGGCAGCATCTATAAGCAGGCATCACCCAAGCAAAGGGCGAAGGAAGCTTCTTTCGTAGCTCACGATGAACTTCAATTCGGACGCGTCCTCAACCAAGCGCATACATTCAGGATCGACTGCGGTTTCTTGCCGATACCTTTCGTAATCGGCAAAACTGGAGAAGCTGAAGAGACAGTAGGCAACGTTATTGGCGCCCTCTGCCGGAAGGAAGTAGCCGTGGTGCTGTCCACCCATTTTGGTGACCACGGGTATCCAAGCGCGCGCATAGCGTTCGAAAGCATCGAGTTGGTAGGGGTCGATTATGTAACGGACATGGCAGGTGATCATCAAATCGCTCCTGGATTAGTGATCTTTATTTTAAGGGTGTGACCACCCACAAAAGAAATCGCCAGCGGGCCTGTGAATGCCCGTACGTAGGTGCAATCGTTACCCAAAGCGCGACCTGTGACCATCCCCTTGGAAAAATTCTTTTCCTACCCGGCGCCTCTGCAACATGGAATTCTGGAGATCTGTCGCCGAAGCCCTCGCTACGCCAATTGCGGTGCAATACTGGGCTGGCCTCTAGCCCAGGTCGCGCAATCGATGGTCGTGGCGGTGCCGAACCAATCAGCCCTGTCTCGGTTGGTCAGCGGCTGGCGGAGCTGATACCCAACGCCAGGCTGCAGGTATTCCACGAGGCGGGTCATGATCTCGGCCATACTCACGCCGAGGCAGTCACGCAGTTGATCGACCAGCATCTTGGTAGTTGACAGCGCATGCCTGAGCAGCGGATTACTTTACGGGCATTTTTTAACACAGGATTGATCATGAAAGAACACAATTACGCTGTCACGCTGAATTGGACAGGTAACACAGGTAAGGGTACTGCCAGCTATACAGCCTACCAGCGAGACTACACTGTCGAATCACCAGGGAAAGCACCCATCCTTGGTTCAGCCGACCCTGCTTTTCGCGGCAACTCCGAACGCTGGAACCCGGAAGATATGTTGCTGGCCTCGATCTCGGCCTGCCACAAGCTCTGGTACCTACATTTATGCGCCGTCAACAACGTGTGCGTACTGGAATACGTCGACTATCCCGTAGGCCGGATGATTGAAGGCGATGGCCAGCGCAAGGGCCACTTCAAGGACGCCGTGCTAAGGCCTCACGTCATTATCAATAGCCAATCCGACAGGGATCTTGCAATGCGCTTGCATGACGATGCTCACCACGAATGCTTCATTGCGAACTCTGTCAACTTCCCCATCACCTGTGAGGCGGTTATTGACCATCGAAGCTAAACCTTCCGACGCGCGGGCATGGTTATCGGGAGGGGTATCAAACAACGCGTTAGGTCGAAAGTGTATTGTGCCCTGTGAAGCCTATGCGATCACACTGAGTCGGTGAGGGAAATGGATATCCGTCTACAGATTTTAGCGCTTGAAGCGTTGTTGCTGGAACCAGAAACGCGAAAAAATGACCGGTTGCTCAAACGGCTGCTGGCCGAAGACTTCGTTGAATTTGGAGCGTCTGGCAAAGGCTGGACGAAAGCGGAGGTGATTGCTGAACTCAAATCCGAGACGTTCATCAAACGAACGATTGAGGATTTCAAGCTGCGTAGACTTGCGGATAGCGTCGCGCTGGCTACCTACCTGTGCCGCCATCACCCGCCTAACGGCGAAGAGTCATTATCACTGCGTAGCTCCGTTTGGGAAACGTACGGAGAGGGTTGGCACATGGTGTTTCATCAAGGCACCAGGGTCTTCGATTAGTTGCCAGCGCCAATGCCGATGTGTAAGAGGTATCTGTTCATCGAAAGCCAAGGGTGTACTCTCATGATCGCTGATAGCCTCTTAGAAAATGAAAGGCAATGATCATTTGATGCATTCAAGCCACCGATCGACGCACCGTTTTTTTCAGTTACCGTATATGACATCTCGTACCGTCTACCGCCCGTAGAGATAGAATGCTTAGACCTCAACAATGGTTCAGCAAGGGACGACGTCAGCTGAAACCTTTTAGCGACGGATTTATCGGCAACCTCTTAGACGCATTACCCACCACTCGACCTGTTAGCATGAAGCTTACTGAGATGTTACTAAATAAAGATACGCTATTCCGAATTTACGACTCCTTGCCAGTCGCCTCATGCTTAATCAGTCGATCTCTAGCATTCGTGACCGCCAATAGGCAATATGCCAACCTCATGAGAACGCCACTTGAAAGTATAGTTGGACGCAGCATGATTGGTCTAAATCCACCAGAACATATTGCCAACGTTCGTCGAGACTTTGAGGCACTGGAGCAAGGAAAAACGATTAAAGACCATGAAATACAACTATGGGACGGGACGTATTTAGTTGCTGTCTGTCCAATTTATGACGACCACACTGCATCAGTCGCGGCCATTTCAGTAACATTAACCAATATCACTCGACACAAAAACATCGAGACGCGTCTTACAGGTTTAGTAGGCAAACTGATTACAGAGAACAAAGGTATCCGCCTCCTGTCGGAAACCGACGCACTCACGATGCTTGGTAACCGCCGAGCTTTTGACTCATACCTCGAAAAGTCAATCAGAAACAGCCAGAGACGTGGCTCGCCAGTCTCGCTATTAATGATGGACGTTGATAATTTCAAGCCCTATAACGATCTCTATGGGCACCTAGCAGGGGATCAGTGTCTAAAACGGATCGCAGCATCATTTGGCAGTTCCCTACGACGTCCTTATGACGTGGCGGCGAGATACGGAGGTGAGGAATTTGCAGCGATACTGCCGAACACACCAGACACCAGCGCCGCTACCATTGCACACTCAATACAAAACACGATCGCGACTCTGAATATGCCACACCCAGGAAGCCTATATGGATTTGTAACCCTGAGCATTGGAATATCAACGTACCATCCAAGCCCCAAGTTCAAACGCGAGATTAGCGATATCGCTGGAAAATTACTTGAAGCCGCGGACACCGCCCTGTATCAAGCTAAAGAGAGCGGCAGAAATAGAGTTGTCACTCAAGCGCTCGAGCTGCATTAACAGCGACACGCTTACTTTCCCCATTCAACCCAATGGCGCGAGAGGTGATAGGCCCAACCCCATAGAAGACTGATGCGGAAAGCTTGGACTTCCCTGCCAACAAAGAAAAACCCCGCAGACGTTAATCTGCGGGGCTTTCGAATGGTGGAGGCCGAGGTCGGAATCGAACCGGCGTAGACGGATTTGCAATCCGCCATCCATTACCTTGAGTTTCAATAGCTTACGAGCTTTTGATTTCCGCAATGACGTGGTTATACACGCTACGCAGCCCTTTGAAATCAAGGGGTGTACACCGAGTTGCGGAATTGAATTTCGGGCGGTGACCGTTCCAGAAAATGGTACCGGTGTGGCATCATCGAGCCACTACAGACCGGTGGATTTATCTGATGAGACTCGTTCTTCTTTCCGTACTGGCCACTGCATTAATCGGATGCGCAACCCCCCTTGCAATTCAGCCGAAGGCATCCCAAACAACGACCCTTTACCGCTACTCAATGCAGCCTAATGCGATTCTCCTGGCGCAGACGATGGCCGCGCGAGACTTAAAGGATCCAGAGGCAGCCAAGTTCAGAGATGTTTTTTATATCTCTGCGGACGGTCGCGGTGAGGCCCGCGATAAATCGAAAGACTCATGGTGCATTGAGGTCAACGGCAAAAACTCCTACGGCGCGTACACCGGCTACTCGTGGTCACTGTTACCTGCGGGTGGCAAACGCGTAATATCTGAATCGTCAGCGGTAGGTTCAATGGTCGCTGACATCTGCTCCAGGGCAGTGTACGGCCCAGCGTCGGCGATCAAGCACCCTTAGCCATAGCACACACCAGTACTGCAGCAGTATGGGAAGTATGAGGCCGCAGCCCCTGCCCCACTTGGCTCTCGCCCGGGTTCTGTCTAAAACGGAGTAAGGGTTTTTCGCTGATTTCGGCCAGTAAATGCTTGGTTCCACTACCGAGTTTTAGACAGCCGGGCAGGCCAGAATCACCGGCCTGGGATCACGCCACATCCTCATGCTCGGCTAATGCCCACAACCGTGCTGCCTCGGCGAAATCGAGCATGTCACACAGCTGGTCGGCATCGACATCCCCTCTCCGATAGGCTGCCATGGCCTGGTCAGAGAGGACCATAGCTCGGCCATCAGGGTCAGCAACCAATGCCGACTGGTCTTCCAGCTCAGCCAGCCAAGCCATCGGCAGATTCAACTTTTCACCGTCCATAGCTGATCGATCCTCGTCGTGAAGGACTGGCTCATCATTTCCCGCTTCATGCCCCAGTCCGGTGCCGCCGGCACACTGGCGGCCCGCATCGTCCCCCTCCCCCAGCGCTCGTTGATATCGTCCATCACCTGCATCAGCCGGTCACAAGACACCGACTGCTTGAGCGCAAACAAATCCTCAGAAAACTCGCCAGGCTGCCGCAGATCCATCAGCAGCACCTCGGCTTTGCTATAGCGGTACCCGGGGCGGAAGATCCGCTCAACGGCATCCGTCGCCAGTCTGGTCATCAACAACGTGTCGCAAGTGGGGTAAGGCAGCTCCACAAGCGCACCCTGGGCGTGATGCGCTTCATCCGGGTTGAACATGCCAGTGCGGATGCTCACACGCATGCGCTTGCACACGGAGCCCTGGGCCCGGAGCTTTTCAGCAGCCCGGCAAACGTAGGTGGCCACCGCCTGTTTGATAGGCGCCAGCTCACTCAGCCGCTTACCGAACATCCGGCTGCTGCAGATCTCCTGCTTGGGCGGCTCGACCTCATCCAGATCTAGGCAGGCGGTACCGCCCAGCTCGCGGGCGGTCTTCTCCACCACAACACTGAACTTCTGGCGCAACGTCCAGGCGTCCGCCTTGGCCAGGTCCATGGCCGTGCGAATCCCCATCGCATCGAGGTGCGCAGTCATCCTGCGACCGATGCCCCAGACCTCCTTGACCTCAGTGTTGCGCAGCACCCAGTCGCGCTTGACCGGATCGGTGATGTCGACCACACCGCCAGTGTGGCTCAACAGCCGCTTGGCGGTATGGTTGGCCAGCTTTGAGAGGGTTTTGGTGTGAGCGATGCCAACCCCAACCGGGATGCCTGTGCACTGAAAGATCCGTGAGCGCACTCGCCGCCCGAATAGGGTCAGGTTTTCCTGGATGCCTGAAAGATCAGCAAAGCACTCATCGATGCTGTAGACCTCCGTGGCCGGCACCATCGACTCAATGAGGGTCATTACGCGCTCACTCATGTCGCCGTAAAGCGCGTAGTTGCTGCTGAACGCGACGATGCCGTGGCGGCGCAGTTTCTCCTTGGCCTGGAAGTAGGGCTCGCCCATCTTCACAAAAGGCTTAGCGTCGTATGACCTCGCAATCACGCACCCGTCGTTGTTGCTCAACACCACGATTGGAGTCTTTGCCAGGTCCGGCCGGAAGACGCGC
>NZ_BCAV01000058.1:0-53700 GCF_001320125.1 Pseudomonas sp. NBRC 111119 | reverse complement strand
CAACCGGTGTTGCCTGAACTACCGCGCGCTCAGAAGCAAGAGCGGTCGAGTTTATTTAGTTAATAAGTGGATATGTTTAGGGTTGCAGTTGCAGTTGCAGTTGCAGTTGCAGTTGCAGTTGCAGTTGCAGTTGCAGTTGCAGTTGCAGTTGCAGTTGCAGTTGCAGTTGCAGTTGCAGTTGCAGTTGCAGTTGCAGTTGCAGTTGCAGTTGCAGTTGCAGCTGCAGCTGCAGCTGCAGCTGCAGCTGCAGTTTTCACACTATAACGCTTCTTCATTAACGCCGAATGAAAGTGGTTCATCGTCTCTTACAGATGACATAAACACACCGAAAAAAGCCATCAACTTCAACCCTGGCCACCGACGGCACTTTCGCACCCTCTGCAGCAAACGGTTAGACTGTGCCACCTGCCACCTACATTGGCAGGCCCTACCCCGACCCGCCGGAGCCCGTCACCCGATGTTCATCCTGAGCCGCCTCGACAGCGTGCCACCCGAGTCCTTCCAGAACCAGATCCGCGAGCTGGTGATTCATGCCGTGGGCACGCTGAGCAGCGTCGCCATCACTGCCGACAACCCCCTTTACCCGCTGTACCAGTACGGCGTCGGCATGGAAGTGCACCAATACCTGCAAGCGCTGGATGGCACACGCGGCCTGTCAGTGGCCCTGACACTGGCACTGGACGCCGATGCACCTGACAAGCTGCTGGGCTTCGCCCTCACCCTGCCCGCCCAGGACGATGACCAGGCGTGCGAGCTGGCCTTCCTGGCAGTGCACCCCGACCACCGCCGCCAAGGGATCGCCCGCGCCTTGTTGGGCGACCTGCAAAGCCGACAAGCCTGCGTCGAGCTGAATGCCTTCGCCAGCCAGGTACCGTGGTTCGAAGCCATGGGCATGCAGGTGGTGGCCGCCAACGGCCCACAGGTGCTGATGAGCAGTACCGGTCAACCAAGCGGCGCCCTGATCGGCCGCCTGGACATCGCGCCCATCTACGAAACCACCGAGGTCATGCAGATTCACACCTACCTGCTCAACCAGCAAGGTGAAGATGCCATGATCGAGGCCGAACAGCAGCGCGACGAACGCCTGGACGCGTTGAGCCTGCAGGCCCAGGCCTGTGTGCGCCAGCGCCAGACAGTCCATTGAGGCGGCGCGGGCTGCCTGCGCAGCCCGTTTGTTTCAGGCGTGCACCCAGTGGCGATGCAACCCACGCGCCACGGCATCCAGCGCGAACCCCAGTACACCAATCAACAGCACCATAGCCATCAGCTCGGAGTACGCCAAGCGGTCGCGGGTATCAAGAATGAAGTACCCCAGGCCCGCACTCACGCCCAGCATTTCGCAGGGCACCAGCACGATCCAGAGGATACCGATGGCCAGGCGAACGCCTGTCAGCACATGCCCGATCACCCCCGGCACGATGACCTTGCACAGGGTTTCCCAACGGGTGGCACTCAGGCTGCGACTTAATTGCAACCAGCGCGGGTCCAGTTGGCGAACACCTGCTGCTGTGTTCAGCAAAATCGGCCACAGCGCGGCGAACGCCAGCAGAAAATAGATAGGCTGGTCCCCTACCCCCATCAGCATCACCACCACGGGCATCCAGGACAGGGGCGAGATCATGCGCAAAAACTGGAACGCCGGTGTGGTTGCGGCTTCCAGGTGACGGTAGCTGCCCACCAGCAAACCCAGGGGTACGCCGATCAACAACGCCAGTAGCAGGCCCACCAGAATACGCTTCAGGCTCACCCAGATGTGCCCGTATACCTCGCCCTGCCCTAACAGCTCGACCAGGCTGGCAAGGGTCGCCGCCGGTGAAAACCGCGCCGACAGCCCATCGGCCTGGCCGAACACTTCCACCCCGGCCCACCACAGCACCAACAGCGCCAGCAACCCGGCCAGCCCGAGGCTGGCGTGAACGACATGCTTGCGCATCAGACCGCGAACTCCTCACTGCGCTCGAAGTTGTCGGCGATGCCGAACACCGAGGGCCCACCCACTGCCGCAATGGCGTTGCGCACAAAGCGGTCATCTACCAGGTCGCGGGCTATGTGGGCAGGGTCCAGATTGGCCAGGAAGCGGTTATCACCCTCGATCAACGTCGTCTTCAGGCGCTTCACCAGTTCTTCGGTATAGCTCGGGTACGGGTAAGGCTGGAAGTCGATACGCTTTTCATCCCACTGCTGATGGCGGATGGCGCCACTGGCGATGTACCCGGCACGGTCGTCGGCAGCGGGCGCCAGCACCTTGGCCAGCACGGCGGGCTCATGGGGCGTGTACTTGTTGGGGCCGGCCTTGGACAGCAGTGCGGCGGCCTCGGCGCGATGGTCGCGGGTCCATTGCTGGGCCTTGACGATGGCGTTGACCACCTTCTGCGACCATTCCGGGCGGTTGTTGAGGTCGTGCTCGTGCATGAACACCACGCAGCACGCGTGATTGCGCCACACATCGCCGGTAAAGCGCTGCACCCGGCCCACCTTGAGGTTCTCGGCCAGGGCGTTGAATGGCTCGGCAACGATGTAACCGGCGATGCGCTTGCTGGCCAGGGCCGGAGGCATGTCCGAAGGTGGCAGCACCAGCAGGTTGACCTGGTTGGCCGCCAACGGCGCGTTGGCGGGCTTGGAAACGGCTTCAAGGCCATTGTCGGTCAGCATCTGCTGCAACACCACGTTATGGATGGAATACCAGAACGGGATCGCTACGGTCTTGCCGCCCAGCTGCTTGATATCGGTTATGTCTGGTGCCACCGTCAGCCCCGAACCGCCCACGTGATTCCAGGCGACCACCTTGGCCGGGACCTTGCTGCCATAGCGCGCCCATACGGTCATGGGCGACAGCAGGTGGATGACATTGACCTGCCCAGAGATGAACGCTTCGATCACCTGCGCCCAACTACGCAGCAGCACCGGCCGCTCGGCCTTGATGCCTTCGGCTTCGAACAGGCCGTTATTGTGCGCCACCAGCAACGGCGTGGCATCGGTGATCGGCAGGTAACCAATGCGCACAGGCGCATCCGGCTCGGCGGCAGCGCGCGCTTGCAGGCTGGACAGCAGCGGCAAGGCACCGGCAGCGGTGAACATGGCGCCGAGCTTTAGAAAATCACGGCGTGAAGAAGAGGAGCAGCAGTCATCCATGCACATGGACAGCCTCCGAGGGCAACAGGGTTGGGTGGGGTTCGACTGTGCGGCTTGCCCGCCGAAAGGTTTTCAGAATGTCGATGCGCAAGGCGCCCAGTGCCTCGACCTGCTGCGTCCGCGGTTGCGGCAGGTCGATGGGCCATTGGCCGAGGACATGCGCTGGGTGATCGCCCAGTAGCAATACCCGATCGGACAACAGCAGGGCTTCGTCGATGTCGTGGGTAATCAGCACCGCCGCCGTGTTATGGGTGGCGATCAGTTGCAGCAGCAATTGCTGCATATCGGCCCGGGTCACTTCATCCAGTGCCCCGAACGGCTCGTCCAACAGCAGCACCTGTGGCTGGCGCGCCAGGCAGCGGGCCAGCGCCGTGCGCTGAGCCATGCCGCCCGACAGCTGCGCCGGGTACTGGTTGCGCGCATGGCCCAGGCCCACGGCGGCAATGGCATGGTCGACCCGTGCGCGACGCTCGTGCGCGGCCAGGTTGGGCTGGCGCGCAAAGTCCAGGCCGAAGGCGACGTTCTTTTCAAGGTTCAGCCATGGCAACAGGCTCGGGTCCTGGAACGCCACCGCCAGGCGCGGATGCGGGCCCTGCAACGGTTGCCCATGCAGGCTCACGGTACCGCTGCGGGGCTGCTGCAGGCCCGCCAACACCCGCAACAAGCTCGACTTGCCCACACCGCTCGGCCCCAGGATGCTCACCACCTCCCCCGGTGCAAGCTGGAGATCGAACTGGGCGAGTACCTGCTGCCAGCCGCCCTCGCGAGGGTAACCCAGGCTGATATCCCGGGCTTCCAGCACTACCTGCGTCATGCCGAGGCGGCCTGGCGCTGCAGTTCGGCGCGAAGCTGCACCAGGCTCGGCGTCACGATCGGCACAAAGGCCGACTCGCGCCAGCGCCGGGCAAAGCCTTCGCCATACTCGCTCAGGTAGGCCTTGCCACCGCTGGCCTGAAGCTCCAGCTGTACAGCATCGGCCGCACACTCGGCCAGGGTGATGCGCAGTTTGAACAGGGCTGCCGGCTGCTGGCGGAAGCGCTCGTCCAACAGCCCCTGCTTGAGCTCGGCAACGGTGTTTTCCAGCCGTGCGGCCAGCACCTGCTGCGCCTCCTCAAGGAACGACGCCCGCCCATGCAGGTGCAGTTGCACCTCCTGCAACGCCCGGCGCGCAAGGCCGATGGCCATGCCACACTGCAGTGCGAGAAACGCAGGCCGGACCTGAGGCAGGAATTCACGGGCGTTTTCGTGCAGCAGCCAGTCGCGGGCCAGTTGCACCTGGTGGAAGGCCAGCGCCGCCGTATTGCTGGACTGCAGGCCCATCAACTGCAGGTCGTCGGACCGTTCCAGGCCCTGTGCCCCGGACGGGATAGCCAGCACGAACGGAGCCCCCCCGGCATCGTCCTCAATGGCTGCGGCCACCACGAAGCCGCTTTTGCGCAGGTTGGTCACCCAGTGCAAGCGGCCTTCGAGGTTCCAGCCATCATAGGTGGGGCGGCCACGCACCTGCAGCGCCTCGATGCCAGACAGGAACTTCATGGCATTGGACAGGCCGGTGGCGCCGGCCAGTTCACCCTTTAGCAGCTGCGGCAGCAGCCGCTCGCGCAGGCCCTGGTTAGGGCTGTGCAGCAGGTACTCGATGAAGGCACGCTGCCCCCAGCACACGAACGCCGTGGCCAGCGAGCGGCTGGCGATGGCGGCAATTGCCTCGACGGCATCGGTGACCTGGCCGCCGACCCCGCCCAACGCAGGGTCAACGCCAACCTGCAACAGCTGCGAGTCGGCAATATGCGCCAGCACCTGGTGCGGTTCGCACTGACCCCGGTCGATGGCTTCGGCGTTGGCATCCAGCCACGTCCGAAATGCACAATCTTGCATGATCTTGCTCCTTGTAAAACGCCGCGGCCGCCAGGCGACCCCTCTGCGGCACCAGGCCGCTCCTACACCGACCACCCACCTGGCAGCCCGTTGGGTGAATCAGGCAGACGGCTGATGCCAGCGGTATTTGCCCAGCTCGTCATTGAGCGGCGTCTGGGCGAACACATTAGCAAAGTTGCACAGGGTTGCGAGGCTCACCCCCAGAATCACTTCCAGGGCGTTGCCTTCTGTGAAACCGGCGTCACGGAACGCCTGATAGGTCGCGTCACTGACATTGCCACGGGTGGCGATGACTTCACGGGCAAAGGCCGCCAGGGTTTCATAGCGTGCATCGGGCAATTCACCGCGAGCACGCAGGGCATCGACCACCTCCTGGGGCAGCTTGGCCTTGTTCAGCGCCACGGCCGTGTGGCCTGCCACGCAGAAGTCACAACCGTGCTGGGTGGCGGCAATCAACTGCACCACCTCGCGTTCGGCGAGGGTGAGTTCCGATTTGCCGTTCAACGCAGAAACGGTCACGTAGGTCTCCAGCGCAGCCGGTGCATTGGCCAGCACCCCCAGCAGGTTGGGGATGAAGCCGGCGTTCTTCTGGGCGTTTTCCAAAAACGGCCGGGCCGCCTCGGGGGCGCTTTGCAGGGTGTGTAGGGTAATGCGCGAGGACATGAGGTAGTCTCCATACTTGGGTGTGCCCACAGTCTGTTGGTTATAAGAAGTTCGCTCCATATTCATCAGTCGCTTTTACTTGCTCCAGAGTGTTTGTATTAGATGATTTGCGCCAGCCACCTCGTTGAATGGTTATTAGAAAGCCTGGAACTCGATGCCAGCCTGTTCCACGTGGGCCGCTATTGCGGCGGCTGGCACGCCAGCACCTACGGCATGGGCCACGCCAGTTTTCACCTGGTGGTGCAGGGGCACTGCTGGCTGCACGCAGCCGGGCAAGCGCAACCGGTGCGGCTCGAGCGTGGTGATGCGGTGTTTCTGTTGCGTGACATCGAGTACCGGCTGGCCAGTGAGCAGGACACCGCAGACGCCTGCGCCCAACCGCGCCAGGCCATGCAGACGCTGAATGCCGAGGCGGTGGACGGCGTGGGGCTGGTGTGCGGCTTTTTCCACTTCAGCAGCGGGTTGTCTTCGCTGATTGCCGAAGGGCTGGCCGACCTTATCGTGCTCCGCGCCGACGACCCGGCGGGCAATGCAGCCCAGGCGCTGTTCGGGTTGATCATGGAGGAATGCCGGCGCCAGCCCGGGCCGTCACAGGTATTGTTGGAGCGCCTGACTCATCTGCTGTTCCTGTATGCACTGCGCCAACAGGTGCATGCCGGGCAGAAGTATGGAGGCTTGATCGCCCTCGCCCGCCAGCCCAACTTTGCCGAACTGCTGGAGCAACTGATCGGTGACCCCGGGCAGCCCTGGACACTGGAACGCATGGCGGCGTGCACCGGCCTGTCACGGTCGGCATTTTTCAAACGCTTCAACGACCTGGCCGGTCAGTCGCCCGGCCAGGTACTGCTGGCACTGCGCATGCGCCATGCCAGCCAGTTGCTGCGGGCGGGACATACGGTGGAGCAAGTGGGCGTGCAAGCCGGGTACCAGTCGGTGGCCGCGTTCACCCGGGCCTTCAACAAGGCCATCGGCGTGCAGCCTGGGGCGTACCGGCGCCAGCACGACAGCCGTTAGCAGCGCGAGCTGCCACTCATGCCGTTACGTTGTATGACTGTTCAACAATAATGGCTATATGTAATCATCCAAAGCAAAACAGTATTCGTGAGGGTACGGTCCACTCCCTAATCCGCAGCGCTTCCAGAGCCTGGCGCCTTTCCGGTGACATGGCATTGCGTCACCAGCTCCCGAGGCCTGCCTGCCACCGTAGGAGCATCTGATGCAGTTGAGGAATATGAAAATCGGCGTTCGCGCAGCCAGCGTGTTTGCCGTGCTGGGTTTGCTGGTACTGATACTGGGCATGACCGCCCTGTATGAAACCCAGAAGATGGACGAGTCTACGGATGAAATACGCCTGACCTGGATGCCCACCGTGATGTCGCTCAGCGATATCAACAGCAACCTTGGCCGGGCCCGCGCACTCACCCTGCGCAGCGCACTGGACGACGACCCCGCTGAACGCAGCCGCAACCTGGAGCTGATCCGGGGAGTAGAAGCGCAGTTGCAAAAAGGTATCGAAGACTACGTCGGTACCATCGTCAGCGAAGAAGACAGCGCCCTGTTCGAGACCTTCAAAAGTACCTATCGGGATTACCTGCAAGTCCAGACCGAGGTGCTGCAGGACATCTCGGCCGGCCGCCTGGACAACGCCAAGCAGTCGATCACTGGCCCGCTCACTGACCGCGCCGACACCATGATGCAGGCCATGACCGCCCTGATCACCTTCAATGGCAAAGGTGCCGAAGCTGCTTCCCAGTTGAGCAGTGACGTGGCCGATGAAGCGTATGTGGCCATCATCGGCGCATTGGTCATCATCATGCTGGCCCTGCTGGCCATCGCCACCCTGCTCACCCGCAGTATCGTGGTGCCGCTGGCAGACGCCGTGGCCGTGGCCGAACGTGTCGCAACCGGTGACCTCACCCAGCAGATCCGTGTGGTCGGCCGCGACGAGCCAGCGTTGCTGCTGGCGGCGTTGAGCCGCATGCAGGGCAACCTGCGCGAAACCATCGGCAAGATCGTCGCGTCGTCCGACCAGTTGGCGTCGGCGTCCGAAGAGCTGCACACCGTGACCGAGGACACCAGCCGCGGCCTCCACCAGCAAAGCGCGGAAATCGATCAGGCAGCCACCGCCGTGAACCAGATGACCGCCGCTGTCGAGGAAGTCGCCAACAACGCCGTGAGCACCGCCGATGCGTCCAAAGGTGCCGACCAGACGACACGCGACGGCCGTGACCGGGTCAACCAGGCGCTGGCGTCCATTGAGCAGTTGGTGGCGGAAGTGACCGGCACCTCCGGCGAGATCCAGCAACTGGCCAGCAGTGCCAACGAGATCAGCCGGGTGCTGGATGTGATCGGCGCCATCGCCGGGCAAACCAACCTGTTGGCGCTCAACGCCGCCATCGAAGCGGCCCGCGCTGGCGAGGCGGGCCGGGGCTTTGCGGTCGTGGCCGACGAGGTACGCGCGCTGGCCCACCGTACCCAGCAGTCCACCGCAGAAATCGAGCAGATGATCACCGGTATCCAGAACGGTACCGAGCGCGCGGTCACCGCCATGGGCAGCAGCCAGGACCGTGCGTCTGGCACGCTTGAAGTGGCGCAGGGTGCCGGCCAGGCGCTGGAAGTGATCGCCGAGGCAATCGCCTCGATCAACCAGCGGAACCTGGTGATTGCCAGCGCATCGGAGCAGCAGGCGCAGGTGGCGCGGGAAGTGGACCGCAACCTGGTCAACATCCGCGACCTGTCCATGCAGACTTCGGCCGGTGCCAACCAGACCAGTGCAGCGGCCCAGGACCTGTCGCGCTTGGCAGTGGACCTCAATGCCATGGTGGCGCAGTTCAAGGTCTGACCCATAAAGACCGGGGGCCGCATGGCGGCCCCGGGTCAACACAGTGGTGCAGGGATCATTTAACCGTCACTGCCCGCCCCACCTTCTCCACCTTGCCCCGGGTTGCCAGGCAGTAATACAGCGGCACCGTCACCAACAGGCCGAACAGCCAGGACAGGTCTGCCCCTTCGACGATGTTCGAGTACGGCCCCACATACAGCGATGTATTGGCAAACGGCAACTGCACCAGAATGCCGCAGGCGTAGGCAATGATGGCGTGGTGGTTGAAGCGGCCATAGATGCCGCCGTCGGCGCTGAAAATCGAGGCGATGTCGTACTGGCCCTTCTTGATCAGGTAGAAGTCGATCAGGTTGATCGATGCCCAGGGTACCAGCACCAGCAGCAGCGCCAGGATCAGGCCGATGAACTGGCCGATGAAGTCGGCCGACGCATTCAGGGCAACCAGGCCGCAACCCGCCAGAATCACGCTGGCCAGTACCACACGTACCTTGATGCTGGGCGTCCAGTGGGCCACGAAGGTCTGGATGGCGGTCACGATCGACAACACGGCGCCATACAGGTTGAGGGCGTTGTGGCTGATGATGTTGAGCAGGAACAACACCATCAGGATCGGCCCCAGCCAGCCAGTGGCCTGTTTCACTGCATCCATCGCATCAGTGCCTTCCGGCACGCACAGCACCGCCACCGTGCCGAAGCTGAAGCACAGGATAGTGCCCAGGGTGGCGCCGAAATAGGTGGCCCAGAACGGCTTGGCGATACCGACCTCACGGGGCAGGTAACGCGAATAGTCCGAGGTGTACGGCGAGAAGCTGATCTGCCAGATGATGCCCAGCGAGACCGTGGCGATGAAGCCGGACAGGTTGAAGGCCCCGCGGGTAAGGAAGTCGGCGGGCAGGGTCTGGGCGAACATCATGATGAAGCCGGCCAGCAGCGCCGAGCCCATCACCCAGGTACCGATACGGTTGAGGGTATGGATGAAGCGATAGCCGATGACGCCGATGGCCGTGGCGCTGAGGGCACCGATGACGATGGCCCCCGGCATCGGCACGCTCGGGGCAATGCCATGAATGGTCTTGCCTGCCAGCACGATGTTGGAGATGAAGAAGCCGACGTAGATCAGCGCGGTAAAGAAGACGATCAGCAGCGCACCGTAGCGGCCGAACTGGCCGCGGCTCTGCACCATCTGCGGAATGCCCAGCTGCGGTCCCTGCGCAGAGGCAAGGGCGATGACCACGCCCCCGACCAGATGGCCCAGCACGATAGCGACCAGCCCCCACAGCAGGTTCAGGTGAAACACCTGAACCACCATGGCGCCGGTGACGATGGGCAGTGGCGCGATGTTGGTGCTGAACCAGAGGGTGAACAGGTCGCGCGCCTTCCCATGGCGCTCGGCAGGTGGAACGTAATCGACCGTGTGATTCTCGACAAACTGGTGTTGCGACGACGGTTGGGACATGGTTTTTAGCTCGAAAGGTCGTTTTTATCTTTGTAGGAAACCGCATCAAGGCGGCCTCTCAGCTGCGGACCATATTATGGTATTCCAAACTTTTGACAACACTGATACGCATTAAAAAAACCCAGCTGATCCGTTTCCGCAGCCGCTGGCAAAAATCAACTTGGTGCTCAACCCCTTTATATACGTGGCCTGCAGCCGTTCATCGCGCATATTCCACGTACAAAAATTCCGCTTGCAAAATAGGTATTACGGTATACCATCAGACACATCAACGATAAAAACCGCGGCCCACCGCAGCTTTAGAGGTACACAAGATGATCGACGCAACCGTCTACAAAAACGTCCTGGGTTCCTTCCCGTCCGGCGTTACCGTCATCACCACCCTGGACGACGACGGCGCGGTCGTCGGCCTGACCGCCAGCGCGTTCTCGTCGCTGTCGATGGACCCGCCACTGGTCCTGTTCTGCCCCAACTACACGTCTGATTCCTACCCTGTGCTCATTCGCCAAAAGCGCTTTGCCATTCACCTGCTCTCCGGTGAACAGCAGGCGCAGGCTTATGCGTTCGCCAAAAAAGGCAAGGACAAGGCTGCCGGCATCGAATGGTCGCTGAGCGCCTTGGGCAACCCGATCCTGGCCGGGGCTACCGCCGTGATCGAGTGCGAGTTGTGGCGCGAGTACGAAGGCGGTGACCACGCCATCATGGTCGGCAAAGTGCACAACCTGATTGTCCCGGATGAAGCGCCGCGACCAATGGTGTACTGCCGCGGCAAAATGGCCACCCTGCCGGCGTTCGCCTGACCCCTTCCCCCTATCAAAGCCCATGGCGCCAGCCCTGCCCGGCGCCAGACATTTTCAAGCGTTGAGGAACCCCCCATGAAATTTTCGTTGTTCGTGCACATGGAACGTTGGGATGAACAGGTCAGCCACCGCCAGTTGTTCGAAGACCTCACCGAACTGACCCTGATGGCCGAAGACGGCGGTTTCAGCACCGTGTGGATTGGCGAACACCACGCCATGGAATACACCATCTCGCCAAGCCCCATGCCACTGCTGGCCTACCTGGCGGCACGCACCGAAAAGATTCGCCTGGGCGCCGGCACCATCATCGCGCCGTTCTGGAACCCCATCCGCGTGGCCGGCGAGTGCGCCCTGCTCGACGTGATCAGCAACGGCCGCATGGAAGTGGGCCTGGCCCGGGGTGCCTACCAGTTCGAATTCGACCGCATGGCCGGTGGCATGCCCGCAACTGACGGCGGCAAGGCCCTGCGCGAAATGGTGCCTGTGGTGCGCAAACTGTGGGAAGGCGACTACGCCCATGAGGGCGAGGTGTACAAGTTCCCCACCTCCACCAGCGTACCCAAGCCGTTCAACGCCACGCCGCCGATGTGGATCGCCGCCCGCGACCCAGACTCGCACAACTTCGCCGTGGCCAATGGCTGCAATGTCATGGTCACCCCGCTGATGAAGGGCGACGAGGAAGTGCTGGACCTGAAGAACAAGTTCCAGGCAGCCCTGGACAACAACCCGGGCGTGCCGCGCCCACAACTGATGGTGCTGCGCCACACTCACGTGCACAGCCCAGACGAGCCGGAAGGCTGGAAGGTGGGCGCGCAGGCCATTTCGCGCTTCTACCGCACCTTCGATGCCTGGTTTGGCAACAAGACCGTGCCTGTGAACGGTTTCCTGGCGCCGAGCCCGGAATCGAAGTTCGCCGAAGTGCCGGCGTTCCAGCTGGAGAATATCCGCAAGAACACCATGATCGGCACGCCGGAAGAAATCATCGCGCGCATCCGCTACTACCAGGAGCTGGGCGTCGACGAGTTCAGCTTCTGGTGCGACAACAGCCTGCCCCACGCCGAGAAGAAAAAGTCGCTTGAACTGTTCATCAAGGAAGTGGTGCCGGCGTTCGCCTGAATTTCCATTGCCTGATTGATTGCGGGATACGCCCGCTCCCGTGGGCCCTAGCGGCCCGCGCGAGCGGGCTTTTTAGATTCAAGGGCCAAGCGTTCGCGCGCAAATGGCGCAGGAATAATTGGCCCGAAACAAGCGTAGGAGCGAGCGCAGGTCGCGATGCGCCGCGCGGGCGGCGCTCGATCTCCCAACCACCACCACACCCAAGCCCGCCACCTTTCGTCCCCGCGAACGAGAAATTTCCAGGCACCTCTTGCACAACAAATATTATGGTATACCATCAGACAACAAGAACTGATCAACCTCACCAGGAGCCTTCCATGAGTTTCGAAATTCGCAAGATCGTCACCTATTCCGAAGAGACCCGCATCGAAGGTGGCAAGGCCACCGACAAGCCCGTGACCATGGTCGGGCTGGCAGTGGTCATCAAGAACCCTTGGGCCGGTCGCGGTTTTGTTGAAGATCTGAAGCCCGAGATTCGTGCCAACTGCTCGGAGCTGGGTGCACTGATGGTAGAGCGCCTTACCGCTGCCATCGGCGGTGCCGACAAGATCGAGGCCTATGGCAAGGCCGCCGTGGTCGGTGCAGACGGCGAAATCGAGCACGCCTCGGCCGTGATCCATACCCTGCGTTTCGGCAACCATTACCGCGAAGCGGTCCAGGCCAAGAGCTACCTGAGCTTTACCAACAAGCGCGGTGGCCCTGGCACCTCGATCCAGATCCCGATGATGCAGAAGGACGACGAAGGCCTGCGCTCGCACTACATCACCCTGGAAATGCAGATCGAAGACGCGCCGCGTGCCGACGAGATCGTGGTGGTGCTGGGCGCTGCCGACGGTGGCCGCCTGCACCCGCGTATCGGCAACCGCTATATCGACCTCGAAGAACTGGCTGCCGAAAAAGCCAACGCTCAATAACAATAACCAAGACGGGCCGGGGCGTGGCGTGTGTACCCGCCGCGCCCGACCTTCAAGGAGCGCCCTCCATGATTCAGCCTGTCGCTGAACGCACCCCCGCCGGCACCAGCTACCTGAGCGTGGGCCAGGGCCAACCTGTGGTACTGATCCACGGCGTGGGCCTGAACAAGGAAATGTGGGGCGGGCAGATCGTTGGCCTGGCCAACGACTACCGCGTCATCGCCTACGACATGCTCGGCCACGGCCAAAGCGCCCTGCCAGCTGCCGACACCGGCCTGGAGGGTTACGCCGCCCAGCTGGCCGAGTTGCTGGACCACCTGCAGATCCCCCAGGCAACCGTGATCGGTTTCTCCATGGGTGGCCTGGTGGCCCGTGCCTTCGCCCTGCATTACCCACAGCGCCTGGCTGCGCTGGTGGTGCTCAACAGCGTGTTCAACCGCAGCCCCGAGCAGAGCGCCGGCGTTATCGCCCGTGCCGCACAGGCCGCGGAGCTTGGCCCTGACGCCAACGTCGACGCTGCGCTTGAGCGCTGGTTCAGCCGTGAATACAAAGCGGCCAACCCCGCTCAGGTGGCCGCCATCCGCCAGGTGCTGGCCGGCAACGACCCGCAGGGCTACCACACCACCTATTCACTGTTCGCCACCCAGGACATGTACCGCGCAGGCGACCTGGGCAGCATTCAGGTGCCCACGCTGATTGCCACCGGCGAGCTCGACGCCGGCTCCACGCCCGCCATGACCCGCCAGCTTGCCGCCAGTATTCCAGGCGCCCACAGCGTGGTGCTTGCTGAACAACGGCATATGATGGCAGTGGAAGCACCACGTGAAGTCAACAAGATGCTGCTGGACTTTCTTGCAAACGCCCGCAGCCTGACCGAATCCGCCAAGGGGATTGTTGCATGACCCTCGTTCGTTTCCAGATGTGCATCGACGGCCAATGGCACGATGCCCAGAGCGGCAAGACCTTCGACAGCCTCAACCCGGCCACGGCCCAGGCCTGGGCACAACTGCCCGACGCCGACGAGGCCGACGTGGAACTGGCTGTGCAGGCCGCCCAGCGCGCCTTTGACAGCCCGCAGTGGCGCAGCATTACCGCCACGGCGCGTGGCAAGCTGCTGCGCCGCCTGGGGGACCTGATTGCCGAGAACAAAGAGCACCTGGCGCAGCTGGAGAGCCGCGACAACGGCAAGCTGATCCGCGAAACCCGCGGCCAGGTCGGTTACCTGCCGGAGTTCTTCCACTACACCGCGGGCCTGGCCGACAAGCTCGAGGGCGGCACCCTGCCCCTGGACAAGCCGGACCTGTTCGCCTACACCGTGCACGAGCCCATCGGCGTGGTGGCCGGGATCATCCCGTGGAACAGCCCGCTGTACCTCACCGCCATCAAGCTGGCCCCGGCCCTGGCGGCGGGCAACACCATTGTGCTCAAGCCGTCCGAGCATGCTTCGGCCACCATTCTCGAGCTCGCCCGCCTGGCGCTGGAGGCTGGCTTCCCTGCCGGCGTGGTCAACGTGGTGACCGGCTACGGCCCCAGCACCGGCGCTGCCCTCACCCGCCACCCGCTGGTGCGCAAGATCGCGTTCACCGGTGGCGCCGCCACGGCACGGCACGTGGTGCGCAGCAGTGCAGAAAACTTCGCCAAGCTGTCGCTGGAACTGGGTGGCAAGTCGCCGAACATCATCTTTGCCGACGCTGACCTGGACAGCGCCATCAACGGCGCAGTAGCCGGTATCTATGCCGCCTCCGGGCAAAGCTGCGTGGCCGGTTCGCGCCTGCTGGTACAGGACGAGATCTTCGATGAGTTCGTCGAACGCCTCATCGCCCGGGCCAAGCGTATCCGCATCGGCAGCCCGCAGGATGACGCCAGCGAAATGGGCCCCATGGCCACGGCGCAACAGCTGGCAGTGGTCGAAACCCTGGTGGCCGCAGCCAAGGCCGAAGGCGCCAAGCTGCACATGGGGGGCAAGCGTGCCGAGGTTGAAGGCGACGGCTGGTTCTACGAGCCCACCCTGTTCGAGTGCGACAGCAACTCGATGACCATCATGCAGGAAGAGGTGTTCGGGCCTGTCGCTGCGGTGATCCGCTTCAAGACCGAAGAAGAAGCACTGGCCATCGCCAACGACTCGCAGTTCGGCCTGGCGGCCGGCATCTGGACCCGCGACCTGGGACGCGCCCACCGCCTGGCGCGCGACGTGCGCTCGGGCATCATCTGGGTCAACACCTACCGCGCCGTCTCGGCCATGGCACCGATCGGCGGGTTCAAGAACAGCGGCTACGGCCGTGAAAGCGGCATCGATTCGGTGCTGGCCTATACCGAGCTGAAGACCGTGTGGATCAACCTGTCCACCGCGCCCATGCCCGACCCGTTCGTGATGCGCTAAGAGGTAACACCCGATGATCGAACCTGGCATCTACAAAGACGTGATGGGCTCGTTCCCGTCCGGCGTGACCGTGGTCACCACCCTGGACGCGGATGGCGGCATTGTCGGCATCACCGCCAGTGCCTTCAGCGCGCTGTCGATCGACCCGGCGCTGGTGCTGTTCTGCCCCAACTACGCGTCCGATACCTACCCTGTGCTGCGTGACAGCAAGCAGTTCGCCATTCACCTGCTGTCTGCCGAACAGACCGCAGAAGCCTATGCCTTCGCCGGCAAGGGCAAAGATAAAGCCAAGCACCTGGAATGGCACCTGAGCGAACTGGGCAACCCGCTGCTGGCCAAGGCTACCGCGATCATCGAGTGCGAGCTGTGGCGCGAGTATGACGGAGGTGATCATGCGATCATCGTCGGCGCCGTGAAAAACCTGGTGCTCCCGGCCGAGCCGGTGACGCCCATGGTTTATCACAAGGGCAAACTGGGCGCCTTGCCGCCCCTGGGCTGACGTTGGCATAGCCGGGTTCGCCGTACAGCCCCCGGCCACCCAATCACATAGGAACACCGCGCATGAGCAACGAAAAATACGAGAAAGGCCTGCAAATCCGCACCCAGGTACTGGGTGAGGACTACGTCAACCGTTCTATCCAGAACGCCGACGAATTCACCAAACCGCTGCAGGAACTGGTCACCGAATACTGCTGGGGGCACGTGTGGGGCCGTGAAGGCTTGTCGCTCAAAGAACGCAGCATGATAAACTTGGCCATGATTTCCGCACTCAACCGGCCCCACGAGCTCAAGCTGCACATTCGCGGTGCACTGCGTAATGGCCTTAGCCGCGAGCAGGTACGCGAAATCCTGCTCCAGGTCGGCATCTACTGCGGCGTACCGGCCGCGGTGGACAGCTTCCGCCTGGCCCGGGAAGCGTTCGCCGAGGCCGATGCGGAGCCCACCCGTTAACACCGGGCTGTTCGAACCCGCGCAAGGAGCACCCCGGTTCATGGTGCTGTTGCGAGCGTGATCGGGCAGCCTCTTTCAGAGCGCACTTGATGAAACGCCAGCCACTCGACGACAGCTTCAAGGTCAACCGCAACCCCGTCACCCTGCGCGAAATCGTGCTCGACAAGCTGCGCGGTGCGATCATGAATTTCCACCTGCTGCCGGGCGATCGCCTGGTCGAGCGCGACCTCTGCGACCGCCTCGGGGTCAGCCGTACCTCGGTGCGTGAGGCCCTTCGCCACCTGGAGTCCGAAGGGCTGGTGGAGTTCGCAGACGCCAAGGGCCCTCGCGTGGCCATCATCACCCTCGAGGATGCCCGCGATATCTACGAGCTGCGCTGCGTGCTCGAGGGCCTGATCGTGCAACTGTTCACCCTCAACGCCAAGGCCAAGGACATCCGCGCCCTGGAACGTGCGCTGGAGGTAAACCGCGAGGCCCTGGAAGAAGGCGAACTGCAGCAAGTACTGGATTCGGTGCAGGGCTTCTACGACGTGTTGCTCGAAGGCTCGGGCAACCAGGTGGCAGCCCAGCAGTTGCGCCAGTTGCAGGCGCGCATCAGCTACCTGCGGGCAACCTCGGTGTCGCAAGTGAACCGCCGCGGCGCCAGCAACCTGGAAATGGAAAAGATGGTCGAGGCGATCAAGGGCGGTGACCCTGTGGTGGCCCACCAGGCCTGCGTAGAGCACGTACGCGCTGCGGCCAAGGTCGCCCTGGAATACCTGCGCCAGAAGCAGGACGACACCACCAAGGTGCGCGACATCGTCGAGCCCCTGGCCCTCAAGGAACCCCGCATAGGTCGCTGATCATGCCCAATGCCCCGCGCTACTGCCCACACTGCACAATGGAACTGGCACGGGGCGTTCCCACCGGCGATACCCACGAACGCTTGCACTGCAGCGGCTGTGGCTACATTCACTACATTAACCCCAAGATCATCGCCGGCTGCATCATCGAACGCGACGGCAAGTACCTGCTCTGCCAGCGCGCCATTCCACCGCGCCCGGGCACCTGGACCCTGCCCGCCGGTTTCATGGAGGCCGGCGAAACCACCGAGCAGGCAGCGCTGCGCGAGGTGTGGGAAGAAAGCGGCGTACACGCCGAAATCGTTTGCCCCTATTCGATTTTCAGCGTGCCGAAGATCAGCGAGGTGTACATCATCTTCCGCGCCATCGCCACCGAGGAAACCGGCCAGTACGGCCCGGAAACCCTGGCCTACCGGTTCTTCGAGCCCGACCAGATCCCCTGGGACGACATCTACTACCCCGCCATCCGGCAGATCCTCGAGCGCTATATTCTCGAACGCCAAGCCGGGGTATATGGCATCTACACGGGCAATGACGACACCGGCAAAGTGCACTTCATTCGCTAGTGCACAAACTGCTCGCCAACCACGTGTTCTCGGTGCACCCTAGGGGCCTTTGTATTCACGACCGGCAGAACACATGGCGAAGTGGCTAGAGGGCGGTGGCCTCATGGGCGAGCGTATCCGTCAGCATGACTGGGCTTCCACCCATCTGGGCCCGCTCGATGGCTGGCCCGATGCGCTCAAGACCACATTGGCACTGTGCCTGGCCTCGCGGTTCCCCCAGGCGGTGCTGTGGGGCCCCGACCTGACTACCTTTCACAACGACGCATTCTTGCCGATTCTCGGCGAGAAGCCGCTGGCGCTGGGCATGCCTTTCAGCGAAGTTTGGCGCGAGGCCTGGTCGGACATTCGCGTGCTGGCAGACCGCGCCATGGCCGGCGAGGCGGTGTTCATCGAGAACTTCCCACTGGTGATCAACCGCAATGGCACGCCGGAGCGGGCCTATTTCACGTTCTGCTACAGCCCCATCCGCGGCCATGACGGCACAGTGCTGGGCATGCTCGACACCGTCACCGAAACCACCGCCAACGTGGTCAGCAACCAGCGGCTGAAGTTTCTCGACAGCCTGGCACGGGCAGTCGCTGAAGCTTCAGCGCCCGAAGACATTCTGGCGATTACCACGCGCATGCTGGTGGAACACCTTGAGCTGTCCAGCTGCGCCTATGCGGTGATGCAGGCCGACCAGGACACTTTCACCATCTGCGGCGAAGCGGTGGCCCCCGGGGCCCCTCACCTGCTGGGCGATTACCAGTTGCATGACTTCGGCCGCCTGGCGGTGAACCGCCTGCGCAACGGCCAACCCCTGATCATCCACGACAGCCACCGCGAACTGGCCCCCGACGAGGCCGCCACTTTTGCGGCCATCGGCATCGCGGCCACCTGCTGCATGCCGCTGATAAAAGCCGGCAGGCTGACCGCGCTGATGGCCATCAACAACGGCGCGCCGCGCGCCTGGACCCCCTACGAGCGGGCGCTGATCAGTGAAGTGACCGAACGCAGTTGGGCGCATATCCAGCGGGCTCAGGCCCACGGTGAAGTGCAGCAGGCAATCGCAGCGCTGGAAACCCTCAACGCCAACCTCGAGCAGCGGGTGCAGGAGCGCACCGCCCAGTTGCTGCACACCGAGGCTGAGTTGCGCCAGGCGCAAAAACTCGAAGCCATCGGCCAGCTGACTGGCGGGGTAGCACATGACATCAACAACCTGCTGACCATCATCCGCGCGTCGCTGCATTTTCTGCAGCGCCCCAACCTGGATGATCAGCGGCGCGATCGGTACATCAAGACCATATCCGAAACCGTGGAACGCGGCGCCAAGCTCACAGGCCAGTTGCTGGCCTTTGGCCGGCGCCAGGCATTGAACCCGCAGGTGTTCGAAGCCAGCGAGCGGCTTGAGGCAATGGCCGACATGTTCGATACGGCGGCGGGTGCGCGCATCCACGTGCAACTGCAACTGCCCGAGGCGCCCTGCCACATCCGTGCCGACATCAGCCAGCTGGAAACCGCCGTCATCAACCTGATGCTCAACGGCCGCGATGCCATGGGCGGAGCAGGCACACTGCAGCTGCGCCTGCTGGCCGATCAGCACCTGCCCGCAGCACAAGGCCAGGCGCCACAGGCAGGTGCCTTCGCGGCCATTTCGGTGAGCGACACCGGGGCTGGTATCCCTACGGAATTGTTCGAGCGTATCTTCGACCCCTTCTTCACCACCAAGGCACCGGGTGAAGGCACTGGCCTGGGCCTCTCGCAGGTGTTCGGCTTCGCCAAGCAGTCCGGGGGTGATGTCAAGGTCAACAGCATTGAGGGCCAGGGCACCACGTTCACGCTGTACCTGCCCCAGCAGGCGCAAGACGCTGCGTTACCGGGCGAACGTTAACGCTTGGCCGCCAGCAACTGCGCCACACTCTGCGCCAGTTCCATGCGCCGGTAAGGTTTGCGCAATACCTCAAAGCCGCTCAACTGGGACGGCGTAAGGTTGGCGTAGCCGGTGATGATCAGCACCGGCAACTCGGCATGCCGCTGGCGCATCTGCTGGGCAAAACGCACCCCAGTCATGTCCGGCATCACGTGGTCGGTTACCAGCAGGTCCGGCAACCAGCCCTTGTCTACCAGGCGCAGTGCGGCGGCCGCACTCGCCGCCTCGGTCACTTCATAGCCCAGGTCGCGCAGCTGCAGGGCTGTGGCATGGCGCACGATTTCCTCATCGTCCACCAGCAGCACCCGGCTCGGACGGGCGGCCGTCGGTGCTTCAGCGCTTTCACTGCCGCGGCAGGCAGCCGAGGCGTCGCTGGCCGGCAGCCACAGGGTAGCCTGGGTGCCCTGCCCCGGCGTTGAGCGGATGGCAAACCCTCCGCCGGACTGTACCGCCAGGCCCTGCACCATCGGCAGCCCCAACCCAGAGCCCTTGCCGATCCCCTTGGTCGAGAAGAACGGCTCCATGCAGCGGCGCACCTGCTCTTCGTCCATGCCGCAGCCATTGTCCCTGACCTCGATCCACACCAGGCGCTCTGCGGCCATGCCTTCTGGCGGTACAGGGCAATGCGGGTCATGCCCGGCAACGATCTGCAGGTAGCCCCCGTCCCCCGTGGCATCACGGGCATTGACCACCAGGTTGAGCAACGCCAGCTCCAGCTGGTGAGGGTCGACCACCACAGACGGCAGTGCCGGGTCGATATCCACGTGCACGGTCAGGGTGGGCCCGATGGAACGTGCCATCAGCTCACGCATGTCGTCCAGCAGTGTCGCCAGGCACACGGCCTGGGGCTTGAGTGTCTGGCGGCGGGCGAAGCTGAGCAGGCGCGCTACCAGGTTGCGGGCCCGCTCTGCAGCTTGCAGCCCGCCGTCGATCAGCCGCGGGGCGCGCTCGGCGTTCGGCTGGCGGTGCAACAGCTCGAACGAGCCGATGATGGGCGTGAGCATGTTGTTCAGGTCGTGGGCGATGCCGCCAGTCAATTGCCCGATCATTTCCATCCTGTGGGCTTCATGCAGTTGCACCATGGCCGACTCACGCTGCGCCAGTGCGGCCGCCACGCGTTCTTCCAGGCTCTGGTTGAGCAAGTGCAAGGCACGTTCGGCGCGGGCATGAATGATGGCGGCCCAGGTTTGCTTGGCGGTTTCTTCCACCAATTGGCAGTCTTCCTCAAGGCACTTGCGCGCGTCGCGGAAATACACGCCCAGCACGGCTTCCAGGCGGCCTGCACGCACCACCGGTACATGCAGGGCAGCGCCCAGGCCTGCCAGGTGCGGCGGTACCTTGTCATACACCTGCAGCACCGTCTGCTCCGCTGCCAACTGCTCATGGAAGTCAGCACCGAAGGCCTGGTACGGGTGGGTACCGACCACTGAGGGCACACCGTCGACCCAGTCCTGACTGACGGTGAAGCACTCGCCATCACCCTGGTCTTCCCCAAAACAGACCCGCGCAGCGCCAAGTTGCTCGGCCAGGCGTTGCACAGCGTAGGCTTCGATGCGCTCGGCACCGCCCAGCCCGGGCAACGTACGCCCCAGCTCCAGCAAGAAGGCCTGGCGCTGCTGGAAGCGCACCCGCTCGGTGGTTTCCGATACCAGGCACAGGATGCCACCCACGCTGCCGTCGGCCTCGCGAACCGCGGAATAGGACACGTCGAAATACACCGTCTCGCCATGCCCACTGCGTTCTATATAGAAAGGGCGATCCTTGGCCGAGAACGTCTGGCCCGTTTCGCGCACCCCACGCAGCAACGGCTCAAGGTCGTCCCACAGCTCAGACCAGTTCTCCTGGGCGGGCCGCCCCAGGGCGTGGGGGTGTTTGTTGCCGATGGTGGGGGCGTAAGCGTCGTTGTACAGCGCTACATAGGACTCGCCCCAGAACAACACAACCTGCGCCTGGGCGGGCAACAGGGTGGCCATCACCGCTTGCAGGTGCGGTGACCAGCCATGGGGCGGCCCGAGCGGTGAATCGCCCCACTGCATCGACTGCATCAAACCGCCGATGGTGCCGCCGTTCAGCAGGAAGCACAGCGGTGGTTGCCCTGCATCCACAGGTAGTTGTTGAAGGGATTTCATTTCGGGGGAATCCGCGGCTTGTGCCATCCGTCTTCGGATAAGAGCGGCGCAACCGGCGTTCGTTCCCCGTTCATTGAACGCTCGTTCAACGCCGACCTTCGGCGAGCATCCTTACAGCCAGTGCCGCCAGCACCGTACCCATCAACCACCGCTGAACCTGCTGGAACAGCGGGCGCCCCGCCAGGAATACGGCGATGGAGCCGGCCATCACCGCGATCAGCGCATTGACCGTTACGCTGATGGCGATCTGCAGCGAACCCAGTACCAAGGATTGTGCCAGCACACTGCCGTGCTCCGGGCTGATGAACTGCGGCATCAGCGACAGGTACATCACGGCGATCTTCGGGTTGAGCAGGTTGGTGACGAAGCCCATGGCGAACAAGCGGCGCGGGCTGTCGGCAGGCAGATCACGCACCTGGAACGGTGAGCGCCCACCGGGCTTGACCGCCTGCCAGGCCAGGTACAGCAGGTACAGGGCGCCGCCAATGCGCAAGCCGTCGTAGGCGTAAGGCACAGCCATGACCAGGGCAGTGATCCCCAGGGCCGCACAGAGCATGTAGAAGACAAAACCCATGGCCACACCGCCCAACGAGATCAGGCCGGCCATGCGGCCCTGGCAGATGGACCGCGAGATCAGGTAGACCATGTTAGGCCCGGGGGTGAGCACCATGCCCAGGGATATCAGGGCGAAGGCCAGCAGTTGGGTGGTATCGGGCATCAGGCACATCCTTGTCGCGCAATGGGAGGTGCCAGCTTAGCCGAAGCTGTTGCGCACGGGAATTCACCGGCGTATCGCCGGTACAGCTGTTTTTTCATGCCCTGTGTTGGCCCGCCACGCACCAGTTCGGCCCATGGGCAAGCAGGCGTCATCGGGCGAGGGGCTCTGCAGCGGGGCCTTCAGGGCACTGGCACCCTTCTTGCTGCCGTCCACCGCTTAAGCTTTTGTCAGCCTTAGGTTTTTTAAGGTTTATGGGTACATATTTACTAATTTCTCGTTACCCCCGCGCCCCGCATCATCGCTCCAACAAGAACGCGTTGCCCTTCGCCGGCACGCTCCCGGGCAGTTCCCGATGCCCTACCTTGCCTTGGAGTCAGTCATGACCAGTGCAGCCAGCTCGGCCCCCCTCATCGAAAAACACACGATCGGCTATGTGCCCCCGCAAGACCGCCATGGAAAGGTAAGGGATCTGTTCACACTGTGGTTCGGCGGCAACATCGCGCCGCTCCCCATCGTCACCGGCGCCCTCGGCGTGCAACTGTTTCACCTGAACCTGGTGTGGGGCATCGTTGCCATCCTGGTGGGCCACCTGGTTGGTGGTGTGCTGATGGCGCTGCATTCTGCCCAAGGCCCGCAAATGGGCATCCCGCAGATGATTCAAAGCCGCGCCCAGTTCGGTTCGCTCGGCGCGCTGCTGGTGGTGGTGATCGCCGGGGTGATGTACATCGGTTTCTTCGCATCCAACATCGTGCTTGCCGGCAAGTCCCTGCATGGCGTAGCCGAATCGGTGCCGGTGCCCGTGGGCATCGTCATCGGTGCGCTGGGGTCGGGCATCATCGGCATCATCGGCTACCGCTTCATCCACGTGCTCAACCGTATCGGCACCTGGGTGCTGGGCATCGGTATCGTGGTGGGCTTCGGCTACATTTTCAGCCATGTGCAGAGTGACGACTTCCTCACCCGCGGCGGCTTCAACCTGGCCGGCTGGCTGGCCACCGTTTCACTTGCAGCCCTGTGGCAGATCGCGTTCGCCCCTTATGTTTCGGACTATTCGCGCTACCTGCCGGCTGATGTGAAGGTCAGTTCGACGTTCTGGACCACCTACCTCGGTTCGGCCCTGGGCTCCAGCCTGTCCTTCATCTTCGGCGCCGTCGCTGTGCTGGCGATCCCGGCTGGCATGGACACCATGGAGGCGGTGAAGCTGGCCACCGGCAGCCTCGGCCCGCTGATGCTGGTGCTGTTCCTGCTCAGCGTCATCAGCCACAACGCCCTCAACCTGTATGGGGCAGTGCTGTCGATCATCACCCTGGTGCAAACCTTCGCCTACCGCTGGATCCCCACAGCCAAGAGCCGTGCGGTGCTTTCATTGATCGTGCTGGGCGCTTGCTGCGTGGCGGCGGTGTTCGCCTCGGCCGATTTCATCGGCCACTTCGTGGACATGGTGCTGGTGCTGCTGGTGGTGCTGGTGCCGTGGACGGCTATCAACCTCATCGACTTCTACGCCATTCACAAAGGCGACTACGACATTCAGTCGATCTTCCAGGTGGACGGCGGTATCTACGGCCGCTACAACCCGCAAGCCCTGCTGGCCTATGCGATCGGTATCGCCGTGCAGATCCCGTTCATGAACACCCCGCTGTACGTGGGCCCGATCTCCGAGCACATCAATGGCGCCGACCTGTCCTGGCTGGTTGGCCTGGCGGTCACCTCGCCGCTGTACTGGTGGCTGGCGAGCCGCGACAGCGCCTACCGTCGTCGCCAAACCAGCGCCAAGGTAGCACTGGGCCACTGAGCGTACCGCTCAGCCGCCCTCAGGCAACAGGCTGCGGTCGAACATGAACGGCCGCTCGCCCTGGGGCGTGTACTGGTACAGCTGCTGCGGCCGCCCCAGCCGCGGCTGATTCTTCTGCCCGGTGTCCCTCACCCAGCCCAGCTCGCGCAGGCGCTCCAGCCGCTTGCGCAGCGAGGTGCCATTCACCGGCTGCCCCAGGCACGCCTGCACGGCGCCCAGCGCATCCAGCACGGTGAACCTCTCCCCCATCAGGTACAGCGGCAGGCTGCTGTACACCGTCTTGGCGGCCAGCCGATCACGGGCACCCTGCACCAGCAGGTTGTGGTCGAACGGCAGCAGCACCTTGCGGTCAACCACGCTGCCCAGGTCGAAGAAGCCCAGTTGCTCACCGTCTACCGCCTGTTGCGGGCCCAGCAATGCCAGGTAGCAGGTGCTAAGCGACCAGCCCCGCGGGTCGCGGAAGGCATTGCCTTCGGTGCCCACCTGTTCCAGGTAGCAGGGGGTTACCCGGGCTTTTTCACGCAAGGCGCGATCTGCAGCGCCATCCAGGCTGGTGTCAGGGATGCGGCCATTGATGATGACCCCGGGCAATGCCCACAGGCCTGCATGGGGTTCACGCTCGCGGCGGTGCAGCAGTACCTGCAATTGCTGGCCATCGGGCGACAGGCGCAAGGCGACGATGTCGACGCTGGCCAGTACTTCGGCTGTACTCAAAGGGTGGCTCCTGGTTGATGGCCGTGATAATTCACCAGAGCAGCAAAGTAATGCAAGCTTAAAGCGATTATAAGATGCGGCTTGACACACATAATACACCAGGTGGATTATGTAGCCATTCCAGCGAGGAGATCCGCCATGAAGATCGCCAGTTTCGATGTCGATGCGCAAAACGGCTTCACCGCCAACGCCCCTCACGAGCTGCCGGTGCCCGACGGCAACGAGATCGCACCCGACCTCAACGCCATGGCATTGCGCGCTGACGTGCGCCTTGGCAGCAAGGACGCCCACCCGGCCAACGCCACCTGGGTTGTGGCAGACCCTGCACACATGCTGCAACCGCTGAGCATGGCCAACGCCGACCTTACCTGGGTCAGCCACTGTGTACCCGGCACCCCCGGTTTCGAACTGCTGCCGGGGCTGCCCGCCCCTATCGACTACGACTACTTCGTGTGGAAAGGCGTCGAACCCGACCTGCACCCCTACGGCGCCTGCTATCACGACCTGGCCGAGCGCCGTTCCACCGGTGTGATCGAATACCTCAAGGTGCAGCAGGTAGGGGCAGTGATCGTCGGCGGCCTGGCCCTGGATTACTGCGTCAAGACCACCGCCCGGCAATTGCGCCAGGCGGGCTTCCAGGTGCTGCTGTACCTGCCGGCCTGCCGCGCCCTCACCCAGGCCGGTGCCATCGAAACCTGCGGCGCGCTGGCAGCAGAGGGTGTGGTGCTGTGCGGCGATGAAGCCGCCCTCGACCACCAATTGGCTTTGATCAAGGAGCAGCGCTCATGAGCGACAGTGTTTTCGGCCCACGCATCATCCAGAATTTGCTGGACACCGACTTCTACAAGATCACCATGATGCAGGCGGTGCTGCACAACTACCCCAATGCCGAGGTGGAGTGGGAGTTCCGTTGCCGCAACGGCGAGAACCTGGCCCCATACCTGGCCGAGATCCGCTACCAGGTAGAGCAACTGGCCGAGGTCAGCGTCACCCAGGACCAACTGGCCTATCTGGAAAAAATCCCGTTCATCAAACCCGACTTCATCCGTTTTCTAAGCCTGTTCCGTTTCAACCTGCGCTACGTACAGGTTGGCCTGGACGATGCCGGGCAACTGGCCATTCGCGTTCGCGGCCCGTGGCTGCACGTGATCCTTTACGAAATCCCGCTGCTGGCCATCATCAGCGAAGTGCGCAACCGCTATCGCTACCGCGAAGTGGTGATCGAACAGGTGCGCGAGCGGTTGTACCAGAACCTCGACTGGCTCAAGGCCGAGGCCAGCGCCGACGAACTGGCGGGCTTCCAGCTGGCCGACTTCGGCACCCGCCGGCGGTTCTCGTACCGGGTGCAGGAAGAGGTGGTGCACATCCTCAAGCGTGACTTCCCCGGCCGCTTCGTCGGCACCAGCAATGTGCACCTGGCCCGCGAATACGAGCTGCGCCCCATCGGCACCATGGCCCACGAATGGTTCATGGCCCACCAACAGCTGGGCCCGCGCCTGGTGGACAGCCAAGCTGCAGCCTTGGAGTGCTGGGTGCGCGAGTATCGCGGCCTGCTCGGTATCGCGCTGACCGACTGCATCACCATGGATGCCTTCCTTGGGGACTTCGACCTCTACTTCGCCAAGCTCTTCGACGGCCTGCGCCACGACTCCGGCGACCCACTCGCCTGGGCAGAAAAGGCCATCGCCCACTACGAGAAACTGGGTATAGACCCCATGAGCAAGACGCTGATCTTCTCCGACGGGCTGGACTTCACCAAGGCCCTGGCACTGTACCGGGCGCTGCACGGGCGCATTCAAGTGAGCTTTGGTATCGGGACCAAGCTGACGTGCGATATACCGGGCGTGGAGCCGATGAACATGGTGATCAAGATGACCGCGTGCAATGGCGCGCCAGTGGCCAAGATCTCGGACAGCCCGGGGAAGACGCAGTGCCGGGATGAGAACTTTGTGGGGTATTTGCGGCATGTGTTCAAGGTGGCGTGAACGGTTGCAGGGACGGCGGAGCGTAACTGAGGCGTGACGTTCGTGCTTAAGTAGGGCCACCCCCTCATGTTATGCTCTGACCCCGATTAGCCCGACTCAGGACGACATTCGACAATGATTTCTTTCAAGGACGTGATAACCGGAAATCGCGATGCCTGGAACGCGTCTGCGGCCCTCCATCGAAAAAGTGCAACTTGGCAGCATCTCGTCGAGAACGTAATCCGTGATGACTTTTCCTGCCTGGACTCGACGCTGACGGCGGCGCTCGAGCAGGTCGGTCTCTCTCAGAAATCGGTTGTGCAACTTGGGTGCAATAATGGCCGGGAGGCGCTTTCACTTTTTGCCCTCGGCGCCACTCAGGTGGTCGGTGTGGATCAATCCAGTGAGTTTCTAGCGCAGGCCAGGGAGCTGGCAGCGCTGTCGCCGCACTCGCCAGTGTTCATCGAAGCGGATATTCACAATCTTCCGAGCGATCTCGATGGCCGGTTCGACGTAGCCCTGATAACTATCGGCGTCCTCAACTGGATGCCAGACATGAGGGTATTTTTCACCCATGTTGCCAAGGTGCTGAAACCGGGTGGCGTCCTGCTGGTTTATGAAACCCACCCGTTTCTAGAGATTCTGAACCCTGGATCGGTCGATCCTTGGCGGGTTGAGCACTCCTACTTCCAAACAGAACCCTTCATAGAGACAAGTGCGATCGTGTACGAAGGGGAAGGTGCGGAAATTGAACATCCATCGTATTGGCATATTCACACCCTGGGTGAGGTATTGACCGGCATAGCCAAGGCTGACTTCAGGCTCATCCGTTTCACTGAATTCCCCCACTCCAACCGTGAAGAGGCTTACGCTGTTTATGAAGACCCGCGCACCCAGGTACCGATGTGCTTCATCCTGATTGCAGAAAATCGCTCGGGTGTCTGACGCGCCAGGTGAACGCCTCAACAGTGCTCACAACTGCAACGCCCGTATCGAAGTTGTAATCGCCCGCGCGCACTCCAGCACTGCGGGCCCTAGCCGCCGCTCCGCTTCCTCCACCGTCCACCGGCTGGTGGGCGCCACCACGTGCACTGCCGCCACGGGCAAACCCTCGCTGTTGCGCACGGGCGCCGCCAGGGCCATGTCCCCGAGGAACAATTCCTCGCAGTTGGTCGAAAACCCGTCCCTGCGCGCCAGGTCGACTTGCTCGATGATGTCGTCCAGGCCAACCCGTGTCTGGCGCGTGTGCTGCACGAAGGTGCAGCCGCTCAGGTGTTCATGGGCCTGCTCGCGCGGCAATGCGCTCAGGTACGCACGCCCGGAGGCTGTGCAGTACATGGGGATACGGCTCCCAAGGGGCATATGGATGGGGATGAACTTGGGGCCCACGAACCGGGCCACGTAGATCATGTCGTCTGCCACTGGCTCGGTCAGGTTGGTGGTTTCGCCGGTCACCTGGGCAAGCTCTGCCAAAAACGGGTTGGCCACGTCTACCAGGGTGTTCGATGCCAGGTAGTTGTAACCAATCTCCATCACTTCGGGCGTTAGCTGAAAACGCTTGGTGATTGCGTTCTTGCGCACGTAGCCCAGGGCTTCGAGGGTGTGGACCATGCGCTGGGCGGAGCTCTTATTGATGCCGGCTGCCTGGGCAACTTCAGCCAGGTTCATTGTTCTGCGCCGCGCATTGAACGCCTTCAAAACCGCCAACCCCTTCTCAAGGGATTGATTAAACAGGGCATTTTCAATGTCACTCACGGTTTTTCATCCCATGCGTATCGGTATGCGATATTTATAAATCTCTTTACGATTTTTGTAAATCAATTATATTCGACCCAAGGCCCCTGCCCTGATCCAAGGCCTCACTCTTTCGATAACGACAAAAATCACGAAATCAGGAGTCCACCCCATGCGTTCACAACTTCGTGCACTCACTTGCGCTGCCGCCCTGGCAGCCAGCTTCATCACCGGCACTGCCTTCAGCGCAGACACCTACCGGGTCGGTGCCACCGCCACCGGCGTGCCTTTCACGTTCCTGGATGTGAAGAGCAACCAAATACAAGGGATGATGATCGACTCGGCGCAGGCCATCGCCAAGGCAGGCGGGTTTGACGTGACCATCTTGCAGAACAACTTCTCGGCACTGATCCCCTCACTCACGGCCAACAAGATCGACATCATTTCTGCAGCCATGCTTAAAACCCCAGAGCGGGAGAAAGTGGTGCAGTACTCCAAGCCGGTGTATGAGTATGGCGAAGCGCTGGTGGTCAACCAGGATGACAACGGCACGTACACCAGCATGGACGACTTCAAGGGTGAAGTGGTAGGCGCGCAAGTCGGCACGGTGTTCATCGACGAGCTCAAGCGCCGTGGCATCTACAAGGAAGTCAGGGGGTATGACTCCATCTCCGACCTGCTGCGCGACCTGGCCCTGGGGCGAATCAAGGCGGGCTTTGCCGACAAGCCGATCCTCACTTACCAGGCGTCTCAAGGCCTGCTGAAAAAAGTACGCCTGGTTGACGGCTACAAACCCAGCCTCAACGGCGAAGTGTGCCTGATCGTGCGCAAAGGCGACCAACAGCTGCTGGAACAGATCAACCGCGGCATCGATGCGGTGAAAGCGGACGGCACGCTGGATGCGATCATCGCCAAGTGGCACATCAACTGACGCCATCACGCGCGTCAGGCGCCTACCGGACAAGCGGGTACTTCTATGTTTCTGCAGAACGCTCTGGACTTTCTCCCTGTGTTGCTGGAAGGGGCAGTGGTCACGGTTAAAGTGACTGCGCTGTCGTTCATTCTAAGCTCGGTCATCGGGCTGGTGTTTGCCCTGATGATGGTGTCGAACAGCAAGCTCATCGCCAGGACCGGCTACACACTCGTCAACATCATCCGCGGGCTGCCGATCATCGTGCAGCTGTTCTACATCTACTTCGTTCTGCCCGACTTCGGCATACAGCTGAGTGCGTTTCAAGCGGGTGTGATCGGCCTGGGCATCGCCTATTCGGCTTACCAGGCCGAGAACTTCCGCGCGGGTATCCAGGCAGTGCAGCAAGGGCAGATCGAGGCCGCCGAATCGATCGGCATGCGCGGGGCGATGATCATGCGCCGGGTAGTGCTGCCACAGGCCTTCAAGATCGCCCTGCCACCCTACGGCAATACCCTGGTGATGATGCTCAAGGATTCCTCGCTGGTGTCCACCATCACCGTGGCGGAAATGACCCGGGCCGGCCAGCTGATCGCATCGTCCACCTTCGAGAACATGACGGTTTATACCTTGGTGGCCCTGCTCTACCTGGCGTTGAGCCTGCCACTGTCGTATGGGTTGCGGCGGCTGGAAGCCCGCCTTGGGACGAGGAACACTGCATGATCAGTATCAAGGCGCTGCACAAAAGCTATGGGTCCACCCGCGTGCTCGAGGGTATTGACCTGGAAGTGAACAGCGGCGAAGTGGTGTGCCTGATCGGGCCCTCCGGCTCGGGCAAGTCCACCCTGCTGCGCTGCATCAACGGCCTGGAAACCTACGAGGGTGGCGACATTCTGGTGTCGTCCGAGCGGGTAGACCGGCACGCCAGGTCGATCCACACCATCCGTACCGAAGTGGGCATGGTGTTCCAGCGCTTCAACTTGTTCCCGCACCGCACTGCCCTGCAGAACGTGATGGAAGGGCCGGTGTACGTAAAGAAAGAGAGCCCGGCCGCCGCCCGCGCGCACGCGGTGGAACTGATGGAAAAGGTGGGCCTTGGCCATCGCCTGGATGCCTACCCGGATCAACTGTCGGGTGGCCAGCAGCAACGCGTGGCGATTGCACGGGCCTTGGCCATGCGGCCCAAGGCGATTCTGTTCGACGAACCTACCTCCGCGCTCGACCCCGAACTGGTGGGCGAAGTGCTGGGCGTTATGCGCACCTTGGCCAAAGAGGGCATGACCATGGTAGTGGTCACCCACGAGATGGCCTTCGCCAGGGAGGTTTCCGACAAGGTGTGCTTCCTGTACGGCGGCAAGATCGTGGAAGCGGGTGTGCCCCAGGATGTGTTCGGCCGCCCTGCTCACCCGCGCACCCAGGATTTCCTGCGCCGTCTTCTCAACAGCAGCGAGCCACAGGCATGAGCGTACAGTCATTTTCCATGCCCCCGTCCCTGTGGGCTGCCACGGCGCAGCCAGGGCCGCAAACGCCGCCGCTGACAGAGGACAAACAGGTCGATGTGGCCATTGTCGGGGCCGGTTATACGGGCCTCACCACAGCGCTGCATTTGGCTAGCGCCGGCACAGCCACCTGCGTACTGGATGCAGGTGAGCCAGGCTGGGGTGCCTCGGGGCGTAACGGCGGGCAAGTGATTCCGGGCCTGAAGTACGACCCGGACGAGCTGATGAAGCTGTTCGGTGATGAAAAAGCGGAGGCGATCATTCGCGTTGCCGGGGGTGCTGCGGATGAAGTGTTCAAGCTGATCGACCGCTACGGCATCGACTGCGATGCGGTACGCCAGGGCTGGATACAACCTGCCTGCACCCCAGCGGCCATGCGCGCCATCGAACAGCGGGCCCAGCAGTGGCAGCGCAGGGGCGTTGCGGCTGAGCTGCTCGATGCACGCGGCGCTGCTGACCGCATCGGCAGCCAGGGCTACCTGGGCGCCTGGGTCGACCCCCGCGCCGGCAGCGTGCACCCGCTGAAGCTGGCACGGGGGCTGGCCCGTGCCGCACTCCATCACGGCGCTGCAATACATGGCCGTACCCGCGTCACCGGCCTTAAACGCGAGGGCAGCCAATGGGTGCTCACCACCGAACAGGGCGCCCGGGTCACCGCGCACCGTGTGGTGCTGGCGACCAACGGCTATTCGGATGACCTGTGGCCCGGCCTGAGGCAAACCCTCATCGCGGCCAACAGCTTCATCGTGTCCACACCGGTGCTACCCACAGCACTGGCGCAGCAGATCCTGCCGCAGGGCGAAGTCTGCTCGGATGCCCGCCGCTTGCTGCTGTACTACAAAAAGGACGCGCAAGGGCGGCTGCTGCTAGGCGGCCGCGGGCCGTTTTCCGAGCCGCGCTCACCAGACGACTTCAACCAGCTCAAGCGCGCCGTCACGGCCTTGTTCCCGCAGCTGGAAGGGATCGGCTTCGAGCATCACTGGAGCGGCAGGGTGGCACTGACCCGGGACTTCCTGCCGCACGTGCACGAACCGGCGCCAGGGCTCAGCATTCTGCTGGGCTACAACGGCCGCGGCATCGCCATGTCGACAACGCTGGCCCGGCATTTGTCGGGTCACCTGCTGGGCGCCTCGAATGACCTGGTGTTTCCGGTCACGCCCGTCAACCCGATCCCGTTTCATGGTTTGCAGCGCCTGTACCTTGGCGCGGGCATTGCCTGGTATCGGTTGCTGGACACCTTTGGTTGAACGGTCAGCTGAACAAATAGCCGTCGCAGTGGCGCCGCTGCGGCTAAGCTTGCATCTCTCGCACACGCTGAAGAGGACTGGGTATGCAAAGCACTGCCTACGAAGGTGGCTGCCTGTGCGGCTGGATCAGGTACAAAGCCCTGGCCCCCGTGATACAGCCACACACCTGTTCGTGCAAAACGTGCCAGCGTCATACCGGTGCCGTGACGGCGGTATGGGTAGAGTTCGCACAGCAGAGCGTCTCATGGTTGGGTGCGGGTGGCGTGCCTTCCTTATTCAGGTCATCAGATTTCTCCAGCCGGGCGTTTTGCAGCCGGTGTGGCAGTTCTGTCGGTGCCATTGACGATGATTCGACGGTCGCATTGCTCGTGGGTGGTTTTGACGACAATGACCTGGCAGAGCTGCAACCGAGGTTTCATGCGTTCGAAGACAAGCAGCCCCGGTGGTGGTGTGACGCCGGCACGAGATCGGGGCTGCTATAGGTTGCAGAACAAACAGCACTGATGTCCCGTACACCGCTCAACGCGCTTCAGGCCCCACCTGCCCGATACAGAGCTCGTAAAACCGCGCTGCCACCCGCGATGGGCTGGCAGCATGGGGCATCAGGATTGAAAACCGCCTGACCAGCGCCTGTGGCGCGATGGGTATTCTGCACAGGGCGCCATCCTCGTGCCGGATCGACATGGCCGATACAAAGCCGATGCCCATGCCCGCACGCACCGCCTCCTTCACCCCTTCTACCCCCGCAATCTCCAGGGCCACCCGCATCGCCACCCCACTGCGGGCAAAGGCCCGCTCTACGATCTGCCGCACCCCGGAGCCACCCTCGCGCAGCACCAGCGGGTAAGCCCCCAGTGCTGCCATGGTTTGCGAAGCCGTGCCGGCCAGCGGGTGGCCGCTGGGCACGATGGCGACAATCTCGTCTTCTCGCCACGCTGTGACCTCGGTGCCCACGGGCAATGCCTGGCCAGCCGGGCCCTCGATCATGGCGATGTCTACGTTGTCCAGCGCTGCCAGAATCTCGGCAGTGTTGCCCTGGGTGGTGGTGATGAGCACGTCAGGGTAGCGCGCCTGGAAGTCGGCAATCAGGTAAGGCAGCAAGTAGCTGGCTGGCGTGGTACTGGCACCGATGCGCAAGGTGCCCCGCTCCAGCCCGCGCATGGCTTCCCGCAGCGCCTGGGCCTGGCGGTAGGTGTCGCGCAGGCGTGTGGCGTGTGCCAGCAACTGCAGGCCGGCGTCGGTGAGCTTTACCCCGCGGCCCGCCCGTTGATACAGAGGCTCGCCAAAGGTCTCCTGCAGCACCTTCAACTGCCCCGACACGGCGGGCTGGGACAGATGCAGTGCCTGCGCCGCGTGGCTGATGTTGCCGTACTGGGCGACGGTGGCGAAGGTTATAAGCTGTTCTGGTGTCATGAAAGTAAAGTATCAGCTGTGGAGATATTTGCCATTTCAAATTACGATTTTTTATAAGCTTATAACCAGATTATCGTGGCCCTGTCTTATCCCCTGCCAGGTGAATGCCATGATCACGTCTTCCACCCCCTCGGCGGCAACCCCGGTACTGACCACCCGCGGTCGGCTCAACGGTGTGCTGTTCGTGGCACTTTTCGCCCTCGCTGTCACCCAACTGGCCGCCATGCCCTTCATCGCCGGCCTTGGCATCAGCCCGCTGATCGTCGGCATTGTTGCGGGTGGGCTGTATGGCAATGCGTTGCGCGAGGGGCTGCCGGCCAGCTGGGCTGCAGGTGTGAACGTTTCTGCACGCGGCCTGCTGCGTATCGCCGTCGCCCTGTTCGGGCTGCGGGTAAGCCTGCAGGAGATCGCTCAGGTGGGTTGGCCAGGGCTGCTGGTGTCTGTACTGGTGGTGGGTAGCACACTGTTGATCGGCCTGTGGTGCGGCACCCGGCTGCTGGGCCTGGACCGCGACACGGCCTTGCTCACGGCCGCAGGCAGCGCGATCTGCGGCGCTGCGGCAGTACTGGCATTCGAGTCGGCGCTGCGCAGTGCCCCACACAAAAGTGCCATGGCGGTGGGCAGCGTGGTGCTGTTCGGTACCGTGTCAATGCTGCTGTACCCGGTGCTGGTCAACAGCGGCTGGCTGCACCTTGATACCCTGGCCGCCGGGCTGTGGGTGGGCGGCACACTCCACGAAGTGGCGCAAGTGGTGGGGGCCGCCAGCAACATCAGCCCGCAGGCTACCCATATTGCCACGATCGTGAAGATGACCCGGGTCATGATGCTGGTGCCGGTGCTGCTGCTGGTGGGTGTGTGGGTGAACCGCACACGCCAGGCCGGGCTGGCCCAAGGCAAAGGCCGCATCAACGTGCCGTGGTTCGCCTTTGGTTTCCTCGCACTGGTGGTGGTGAACTCGCTGCAGGTACTGCCGGCAAGCTTTACCCAGGCCGTAAATGGGTTGGACACCTTCGCGTTGACCATGGCCATGACTGCCCTGGGCATGGAGACGCGTATCGATCAGATCCGCCAGGCAGGGCCGCGGGCACTGATTACCGGGGCGATCCTGAACCTGTGGCTGCTGGTCGGCGGCCTGGGCATCACACTCGGCGTGCTGAAGCTGCTGGGGTAATGGGCCATTTGGAGGCTTTTTTTCTACCCCCCTCGTTGCCGCCCACATTTCTCGGTATGGTGTTGTCAAAGAAGGATGTTTTACCCGCACAGGAAAGACTTAGATGCCTCAACGCCATGTCATCAATGCATCCGTCAGCCCCAAAGGCAGCCTGGAGACGCTGTCACAACGTGAAGTGCAGCAACTGAGCGAAGCCGGCTCCGGCAGCCTCTACACCTTGTTCCGCCAGTGCGCCCTGGCCATCCTCAACACCGGCGCCCATGTCGACAATGCCAAGACCATCCTCGAGGCCTACCAGGACTTCGAAGTGCGTATCCACCAGCAGGACCGTGGCGTACGCCTGGAGCTGCTGAACGCGCCCGCCGACGCGTTCGTCGATGGCGAGATGATCGCCAGCACCCGTGAAATGTTGTTCAGCGCCCTGCGCGACATCGTCTACACCGAGAGCGAACTGGCCAGCCAGCGCATCGACTTGGAAAGCTCCCAGGGCATTACCGATTACGTCTTCCACCTGCTGCGCAACGCCCGCACCCTGCGCCCGGGCGTGGAACCGAAGATGGTGGTGTGCTGGGGTGGCCACTCGATCAGCACCGAGGAATACCAGTACACCAAGAAGGTCGGCCACGAGCTGGGCCTGCGCAAGCTGGATATCTGCACCGGCTGCGGCCCGGGTGTGATGAAGGGCCCGATGAAGGGCGCCACCATCGCACATGCCAAGCAGCGCATGCCGGGCAGCCGTTACCTGGGCCTGACCGAGCCGGGCATCATCGCCGCCGAGGCGCCTAACCCGATCGTCAACGAGCTGGTCATCCTGCCGGATATCGAAAAACGCCTTGAAGCGTTTGTGCGTGTGGGCCACGGCATCATCATTTTCCCGGGCGGTGCGGGCACGGCGGAAGAATTCCTCTACCTGCTGGGCATCCTCATGCACCCAGACAACCAAGATGTACCGTTCCCTGTGGTACTGACCGGCCCCCGTAGCGCCGAGCCCTACCTGCAGCAATTGCATGCGTTTGTCGGCGCGACCCTGGGCGAGGCAGCGCACCGGTTCTACCAGATCATCATCGACGACCCGGCAGAGGTTGCCCGGCACATGGTGGAGGGGCTCAAGCAGGTGAAGCAGTTCCGCCGTGAACGTAACGATGCGTTCCACTTCAACTGGCTGCTCAAGATCGAAGAAAGCTTCCAGCGGCCGTTCGATCCCACGCACCAGGCCATGGCCGACCTGGCGCTGCGTCGCGACCTGCCGCCGCACGAACTGGCGGCGAACCTGCGCCGGGCGTTTTCGGGCATCGTGGCGGGTAACGTGAAGGACAAAGGGATCCGCCTGATCGAGGAGCACGGGCCCTACCAGATCCGCGGCGACAGCGCTGTGCTGGACCCGCTGGGGCGTTTGCTGCAGGCGTTTGTCGACCAGCACCGGATGAAGTTACCCGGTGGGGCGGCGTACGTGCCTTGCTACCAAGTGGTGACCTGACCCACCCAACTGCCGCTGCATAAAGGCAAACCACAGTACTCACGGGCAAAAATAACTGCGCCTGGGCACACAGGCTGAACGTTCCTGGCCCCACGCAAGTCGCAGCACTAAGACACAGACCACTGTGCGCACCCGACCCGTGAGGACCTGCACCATGACCGCAACCCCTGACCAGGGCGCCCTACAGCGCCCTTTGCAGATGACCATCAACGGTGAGCACAAAACGCTGACCGTACACCCCTGGACCACCCTGCTCGACCTGCTGCGCGAACAGCTGGACCTGGCCGGCACCAAGAAAGGCTGCGACCACGGCCAGTGTGGCGCCTGCACGGTGCTGCGCGATGGCAAGCGCATCAACGCCTGCCTGACCTTGGCGGTGATGTGTGAAGGTGCCGAGCTGGTCACCATCGAAGGCCTGGCCGACGGCGACCGCTTGCACCCCATGCAGCAAGCCTTCATCACTCAGGATGCGTTCCAGTGCGGGTATTGCACACCAGGGCAGATCTGCTCGGCGGTGGGCCTTGCCAATGAAGGGCGAGCCCATAACCGCGATGACATCCGTGAACTGATGAGCGGCAACCTGTGCCGCTGCGGCGCCTACAGCAACATCGTTGCTGCGGTGGAAGAAGCCTTGCCCTTGATCAAAGGGGCACGCCCATGACCCCTTTCAGCTATCACAAGCCGGCGTCACTCGATGAGGCCGTGAGCCTTGCAGGCCCGTCATCACGCTTCATTGCCGGGGGCACCAACCTGGTCGACCTGATGAAGGAAAACGTCGAGCGCCCTGAACACCTGATCGACATCACGGGCCTGGCCCTGAAGGCGATCGAGGAAACCCCCGAAGGTGGCGTAATGATCGGCGCGCTGGTCAGCAATGCCGACCTGGCCTGGCACCCGTTAGTCGAAGCGCGCTACCCCTTGCTGGCCCAGGCCATTCTGGCCGGCGCGTCCCCGCAGCTGCGCAACATGGCCAGCACCGGCGGCAACCTGCTGCAACGCACCCGTTGCTATTACTTCTACGACACTGGTACCCCTTGCAACAAACGCGAGCCAGGCAGCGGGTGCCCCGCGCGCCAAGGCCTCAATCGTATGCACGCCATCCTCGGCGCCAGTGACGACTGCGTAGCCACACACCCTTCGGACATGTGCGTGGCACTGGCCGCACTCGCGGCAGTTGTGCACGTTCACGGGCCCGCAGGGGCGCGGCAAATACCGTTTGCCGATTTCCATCGCCTGCCTGGGGACACGCCGCAGCGTGACAACCAGCTTGCCCAGGATGAGCTGATCACCGGCATCGAGCTGCCTGCCGAACCGTTTGCAGCGCACTGCCGCTATATCAAGGTGCGTGACCGGGCTTCCTATGCCTTTGCCCTGGTGTCGGTGGCGGCTGCGTTGCAGATCGAGAACGGGGTTATTCGCCAGGCGCGCCTGGCGTTGGGTGGTGTCGCACACAAGCCATGGCGAGACCCGGCAGTGGAAGCCCTGTTGCAGGGTAAACCCGCCAGCACCGAGCTGTTCACTCACGCTGCCGATGCCCTGCTGCAGGCGGCAAAACCGCTTGCCCAGAACGGCTTCAAAGTGCCGCTTGCGCGCAACGCCATTATCCGCGCACTGAGCGAGGCCTGCGCAGCCGACAACAGCCAGGGGGAGATGCAATGAACAGTGTTGTGGGAACACCCATGGACCGCGTGGACGGTGCGGCCAAAGTCACCGGCCAGGCCCGTTATGCCGCCGATTACCCGCAAGAAGGCCTGCTGCATGCCAGCGTGGTGTCCAGCACCATCGCCCGTGGCCGGGTGGTGAAGGTGAACAGCGAAAAGGCCCTGCAAGTGCCGGGCGTGATCGCCGTACTGGACCATACCAATCGCCCGCACGTGTCCAGCTACGATGATGATTACAGCGACGACGACGCCGCCGAAGGCTCGCCCTTCCGCCCATTGTTCAATGATCGCGTACTGTACAGCGGCCAGCCGCTGGCGCTGGTGATTGCAGACACCCTGGAGCTGGCCCGCTACGCCGGCTCACTCGTGACCATTGAGTACAGCCAGCAAGCGCATCAATCCGACTTGCTCGCTGCGCTACAGCAAACCCACGAAGCGCCCGCTGAAACACCAGAACCTCGCGGTGATTTTGCAGGGCATTTCGCGGGGGCCGATGCCAAGGTGGACGTGACCTACCTGACCGCCAACGAGCATCACAACCCCATGGAGCCCCACGCCTCGACGGTGTGCTATCAGGCCGACGGCAGCCTGGTCATCCACGACAAAACCCAGGGCACGCAGAATTGCCAGGAATACCTGCACAATATCTTCGGGCTGCCCAAAGACAAGCTGCGGGTCAAAGCGGCTTTTGTCGGCGGCGCGTTCGGCTCCGGCCTGCGCCCGCAGTACCAGCTGCCCCTGGCGGTGATGGCTGCGCTGCACCTCAAGCGCTCGGTGCGGCTCACCCTCACGCGCCAGCAAATGTTCACTTTCGGCTATCGTCCACGCACCCAGCAACGCCTGCGCCTGGGCGTGGATAAACGCGGAGCCCTGGTCGCCATCGGGCACGACGCCATCGGCCAGACATCGCGCTTCGAAGACTTCACCGAACACCTGGTGGAGTGGAGCGGCATGTTGTACCAGTGTGACAACGTGGCGTTGAGCTACCGCCTGGCGCCGCTGGATGTCTACACACCCCTGGACATGCGCGCCCCAGGCGCAGGCTCCGGGGTACTGGCATTGGAGTGCGCGATGGACGAACTGGCCAGTGCCGCCGGGCTGGACCCGGTGGAACTGCGCAAGCGCAACTTCGCCAGCCACAATGGCAACGAGGGCAAGCCCTACTCGAGCAAGGCGCTGCTTGCCTGCTACGAGCAGGGTGCCGAGCGCTTTGGCTGGGCCCGGCGGCAGGCCACGCCCGGGTCCATGCGCGACGGTAACCAGCGCATCGGTTGGGGCATGGCGGGTGGTGTGTGGGAGGCTATGCAGATGAAGGCCAGTGCCAAGGCCAGTTTGGACAGCGCCGGGCACCTGACTGTCAGCAGTGCGACCACTGACATCGGCACAGGGACGTACACGGTGATGACCCAGATTGCGGCCGATGCCGCGGGTATCGACGTAGGCAACGTGACCTTCAAACTGGGCGATTCCTCGTTGCCTACCGCGCCGTTGCAAGGGGGCTCGTTCACCGTGTCTTCGGTTGGCTCTGCGGTACGCCAGGCGTGCCTGACGTTACGCGAGCGGCTGATCGAACGTGCCCGCCAGCAGCGGCCTGAGTTGGCAAGCGAAGCGGATACCGCTTTCACCCTTGAAAACGGCCAGGTGAAGGCCGGCAAGCATTCAGTCCCGTTGGCTGAACTGCTGGCCGTGGACCCGCAGCAATGCCTGGAGGTGCAGGTCGAAGCCAACCCGGACGACAAGCGCAAGCCCTACTCCACCGCTACCCACTCGGCCGTGTTCGTGGAGGTGCAGGTGGACGACGACCTGGGCACGGTCCGCGTTACCCGAGTGGTCAGCGCGGTGGCGGCCGGGCGCGTTGTCAACCCAAAGACCGCACGCAGCCAGATACTCGGTGGCGTTGTCTGGGGCGTCGGCATGGCGCTGCATGAAGAAAGCCAGACCGACCATGCCCTGGGGCGCATCCTCAACCACAACCTGGCTGAGTACCATGTGCCGGTGAACGCCGACATCGGCGACATCGACGTCATCTTCGTCGAGGAAGACGACCGTGTGGTCAACGCGCTGGGCTCCAAGGGAGTAGGTGAGATCGGCGTGGTGGGGGTGGCGGCAGCGGTGGCCAATGCCATCTACCATGCCACCGGCAAACGTGTGCGTGAGTTCCCCATCACGCTGGACAAACTGATCTGAACGGGCTGGGCCCTCTGGAGCATCCCCATGTCACGCCTGGGCTTTGCCTGTATGTACCGGCACCCTCACCGCAGCCTGGCGGTGAAGGCGCTGGAAACCATCGAACGCACGTTCAACCCGCGGACCACCACCTTGCGTTGGGTCAGCGGGGCCAGCCAGGAGGCGGCCCGCGCTAAACTGCTCGAACTGGTGCAGCACAACCTCGACGCCCAGCTTCGGCTGCTGGCCTATGTCAGCGAGCTGCCCCCTGCCTTGCGCATGTTGCGGCTGAGCAGTGACCTGTTGCCGTTGTACAGCCACCCCAGCGTGGCGCATGTGTACCAGGAAGCCGATTTTCAGGGGCTGATGGCTGAGCGGTTTGCGGCGATCGGTGCCCTGGCGCGCCAGCAGGATATTCGGCTGTCGTTCCATCCTGGCCAGTACTGCGTACTGGGCTCGGATCGCCCGGAGGTGGTGGAGAACAGCCTGGCCGAGTTCGAATACCACGCAGACATGATCCGCATGATGGGCTACGGCAAGGTATTCCAGGACTTCAAATGCAATATCCACATTGCAGGCCGCCTGGGGGGTGAAGGCATCCGGCATGTGTGGGCGCGGCTGTCTCAGGTGGCGCGCAACGTGATCACGTTTGAGAACGACGAAAAAACCTATGGCCTGGATGACTGCCTGGCACTGGCCGACCTGGCACCGGTGGTGCTGGATATCCACCACTGCTGGATTCACGAGGGCGATTACATCGACCCCGCCGACCCACGGGTGGCGCGGGTGATCGACAGCTGGCGCGGTGTGCGCCCCACGATGCACTACTCGCAACCTCCTGAGCATCTGCAGGCATTGGGCTTCACCGCCGAGCGCAAACTGGTGATGGATGAGTTGCTGGCGCAGGCGAACAAGCGGGACCTGTATGCCCACAGCGCAACGATGTGGAACGACTGGACCAACCGCTACGCGCTGCAGTTCACCCAGTGGTTCGACATCATGTTCGAAGCCAAGGACAAGAACCTGGCAACCCTGGATTACTACCACCGTTACCTGGCCTGAGCTATGGCCACCGGCAGCCTTCAGTCGCTGCCGGTTCGGCCCTCGGTCTCCACACAGCCATTGCGGCACGTGCACTCGTATTCCGCCTGCGCGCGGGTGGGCAGGTTCAGGCTCAGCCGTATTTTGTCCTGGGTATCGTAGAGGTCATACCCTTCCCCCAGTGCGGATGGAAAGCCGATGCGTCGTGGGTGTATTTCTCGTATCAACGGTACAGCGGGAACCACAACGAAGCGCGTCTGCATGATCGTCCCTCTCCGGCAGTACCTTAGTATTAGTCCTGCTATGAGAAAGCATCAAGCATACTCATGCAATTAGGCGCCCGATTGCCGGTTGCCCTGACCTACGGTTAGTGGCTGGCCCTGACGCATCGTTCAACGGCAGTTTCAGACGCTGCGGGTAAGCCCGCCATCCACCTTGATGTTCTGGCCTGTTATATAGGCGGCGCCGTCGCTGGCCAGGAACCCGACCGTGGCGGCGATCTCACCGCTGCTGCCGTAACGCTGGAGCGGTACGCTGTCGCGGCGCTCATCGGTGGCGGGCAAGCTGTCGATCCAGCCTGGCAGCACATTGTTGATGCGAATGTTATCGGCGGCGTAGGTGTCGGCGTAGATCTTGCTGAAGGCAGCCAGGCCCGCGCGCATCACCGCCGAGGTGGGGAACAGGTCACTGGGTTCGAAGGCCCAGGCGCTGGAGATATTGATGATGACCCCGCTTTGCTGACGCTGCATCACCGGTGTCACCAGCCGCGTGGGGCGGATCACATTGAGCAGGTAGGTATCCATGCCCAGGTGCCAGTCGTCATCACTGATGTCCAATATCGGCCCGCGGGGGCCATGGCCGGCACTGTTGACCAGTACATCGATACGGCCCCACTTGCGCACCACTCCCTCGACAAGGCGCTGGAGGTCATCTACCGACTGGTTGCTGCCAGTGATGCCGAAGCCATTCAGCTCCGCAGCCAATACCTCGCCTTTGCCAGATGACGACAGGATGCCGACCTTGAAACCGTCTTCGGCAAGCCGGCGGGCTGCCGCTGCGCCCATGCCGCTACCACCTGCCGTAATGATCGCTACCTTTTCAGTTGCCATGTTGCCTCCAGTGTTCGCGGTAAATGCGTGAACTCACGGTAGCAGCGATACCAAGGTGCAGGTAGGCAGCCGGCACTGGGCTAGGCAGTAGGTTTTCTATCGACGGCTTCGGTTTGCAACCAGTCGATCACCGCCTGCAACGTAGGGTGAGGCCGGCCCTTGCGCGGCCAGACCAGATAGAACGCCTTGTCCAGCTGCAGTTGCTGGGGCAGCGCCAACGCCAGCCTGCCGGCGACAATGTCGTCGCAGACAAACGCGTAACTTGCCAATGCGATACCCTGCCCGCCCACCGCCGCCTCGATAGCCAGCGAGGTCTGGTTGAAACGCACTGATCGGGCAGCGGCCGGCGGGTGGCCGGGGAATGCCGTGGCGCAAAACGAAGGCCAGAAGTCATGCGCATCGTGCAATGCCACGTAGCGTTGCAACGCGGCAAACGTCTCTGGCGGCCCGTTTTCGTTCAGCAACCTTGGGCTCACCACGGCAACGATGGGCTGCTCCATCAGCAGCAGGGTTTCCAGCCCAGGGCCAAATGGCGGACGACCGTAGCGCACCGCCAGGTCCACGCCATCGGTATGAAAATGTGAAAGCCGGTCGGTGGCCAGTACCCGCAGGTCAATCCCAGGGTGTAGCTCTGCAAGCTGGCCCAACCGTGGGATCAGCCATTTGGAGGCGAACGTAGGGGTCACGCTGACCGTAAGGTGCAAGGCCGCCGGCCGCAGCGACCGTGTTGCATCGTCGATCATGGCCAGGGCGCTGCGCACGCTGTTGCTATAGGCACGCCCTGCATCGGTCAGCCCGAGCCCGCGTGGCAACCGCTCGAACAGGCGTACCTGCAGGGTGGCCTCCAGCCCACGCACCTGCTGGGCAACGGCCGCCTGGGTTACGCCTATTTCTTCGGCCGCGAGGCGAAAGTTGAGGTGACGGGCCACCACTTCAAACACCCGCAGTGCGTTGAGCGATGGCAGTTCAAGGAAACCGACAGGCATGGGTTGGGTATCTGGGGCTGGATGAGGGTTTGCAGGCTAGCGGCAATGCGGCGGGAAGTCGATCTTAGCCTGGGATTGCAGCGCAGGGTTTCGGATTTTCTATGGCCGGCGCCACCACGCCGACCGGTTTGCAGGTAGAAGAGTGTGTAGGCTTACAGGTGCCCGCCTTGAGGGTTTTTTCGGCTGTGAGATCGAGCGCCGCCCGCGCGGCGCATCGCGAGCTGCGCTCGCTCCTACATTTGTTTCGGGCCAGTAACGGCTGTGTGCAACGCAGCCTGCACTAGCACCAATTGCCTACGGGTATTTGGCGTGACGACAAGGCTACTTCTAGAATGCCCCCACACTCGCCCCCCCTAGTGACCGTGAACCGCCCTGCTGACCATTTGCCGAAAAGGACCTCCCCCATGCAAATACGCCCGCTCTGCCCAGACGACCTGCCCCACGCCAGCGCCTTGTGCCTGTCAGCATTCACCCAGGCTGTTGCGCCCACGCTATCGGCAGAGGGTGTGACCACGTTCAGCGGGCTGGCTACTGCCCAAGCTTTCAGGGAACGCCTGCGGGGCGACAACGTGATGCTGGCCTGCGTGGCAGAGGACGAACTGGTAGGCCTGGTGGAACTCAAGGAGGGCCGCCACATTGCCATGTTGTTTGTCGCCCCGGCTTGGCAACGGCGGGGGGTGGGCGCGCGCCTGATCAACGCTGCGCTAACCCACGCCAGAACTGATGTGGTCACCGTCAAGGCTTCGCTGAATGCCGTAGCGGCGTACCAACGGTTCGGCTTTGCGTTGGCAGGCAATACTGGCGAGTTTGCCGGCCTGGTCTACCAACCGATGGAGCGGCGCCGGCACGCCTGAAGTACGCCCGATAGACGAAGATTGGAACGGATCGCCCTCGCGCCTGTCTACCTGAAGGCGAACCGGCCCAACTGCTGTATGGTGGCCCGCCAAGCGAACCCTGATTTCCGGAGACACTGCATGCTGCGTATGTTTGAGCGCCGGCTCGATCCTTTCCCTCCCGACGAAGCACCGCCACCACCGATGGGCTTGTTGCGCTTCATGTGGGCCTGCACCCGCGGCGCCCGCGGCTACATCCTGGCACTGGCGCTATTGAGCGCTGGCGTGTCGATTTACGAAGCCTGGTTGTTCTCGTTCCTGGGCCAGGTGGTCGACCTGTTGTCGGCCTGGAAGGCCGGTGATACCACGGGCCCGCAGGAAAGCCAGGTGCTGTGGGGCATTGGCAGCGTGCTGGTGATCAGCATCGTGCTGGTGGCCCTGCGCACCATGGTCCAGCACCAGGTGTTGGCTATCAACCTGCCGCTACGCCTGCGCTGGGACTTCCACCGGCTGATGCTGCGCCAGAGCCTGTCGTTCTTTTCTGACGAGTTCTCGGGGCGGGTCACCACCAAGGTGATGCAGACCGCACTGGCCGTGCGCGAAGTGCTGTTTACCGTAATCGAGATTCTGCCTGGCATCGGCGTGTACTTCATCGCCATCATCGCCCTGGCCGGGGGCTTTGATCTGAAGCTGATGCTGCCCTTCATCGCCTGGGTGGCCTTGTTCGGGCTGGCGATGCTGTATTTCGTGCCACGCCTGGGCAAGGTCGGCCAAGAACAGGCAAACGCCCGCTCGTCCATGACCGGGCGGGTATCGGACGCCTACACCAACATCACCACCGTCAAGCTGTTCTCCCACTCCAAGCGCGAGGCGCATTTCGCCCGTGCTGCCATGGAGGATTTTAAACAGACCGGTTTCCGCCAGATGCGCCTGGTGAGCCAGTTCGAGATCGTCAACCAGGCACTGGTGGTGGGGCTGATTTTTGGCGCCGGCGGCTACGCATTGTGGCTGTGGCACCAGGGCCAGGTAGGCACTGGCGCCGTCGCGGCCATTACCGCCATGGCGTTGCGAATCAACGGCATGTCTCACTGGATCATGTGGCAGATGACCTCGCTGTTCGAGAACATCGGCACGGTGCAGGATGGCATGGCTACCCTCACCCGCGGCCCCAAGGTGCAGGACGCACCCGGCGCAGGCGAACTGGTCACCCGCGGTGGCGCCGTCACGTTCGACAAGGTCAGCTTCAACTACAACGGCGAGCGCCAGGTGCTCACCGACCTCAGCCTGCAGATCAAGCCTGGCGAAAAGGTCGGCCTGGTGGGCCGTTCCGGGGCCGGCAAGTCCACGCTCATCAACTTGCTGCTGCGCTTCTACGATGTGGACAGCGGTGAGATCCGCATCGATGGGCAGAATGTGGCGAAGGTCACCCAGGACAGCCTGCGCAGCGCCATCGGCATGGTCACCCAGGACACCTCGCTGCTGCACCGCTCCATCCGTGACAACATCGCCTATGGCCGCCCGGACGCCACTGATGCGCAGATCCGCGCTGCCGCCGCGAACGCCCAGGCCGACGGTTTCATCAGCCAGCTCAGCGACCGCCAGGGGCACAGCGGCTACGACACCCTGGTGGGCGAACGCGGCATCAAGCTGTCCGGTGGCCAGCGCCAACGCATCGCCATTGCCCGGGTCATGTTGAAGAACGCGCCTATTCTGCTGCTCGACGAGGCCACCAGCGCGCTGGACTCGGAGGTGGAGGTGGCAATCCAGGAGAGCCTGGACGAAATGATGGAAGGCAAGACCGTGATCGCCATCGCCCACCGGCTGTCGACCATCGCGGCCATGGACCGGCTGATCGTGATGGACGACGGGCGCATCATCGAGCAAGGCACCCACGCGCAGTTGTTGGCCAAAAATGGCACCTACGCGCGCTTGTGGCAGCACCAGAGTGGCGGGTTTCTGGGCGAGGACCAGGGCGTGGCCCAGGTACTGGACTGACCGCAACGGCCGGTGCGCTAACCCAGCACCGGCCGCAGCAGCGCCTGGGCCTCGAACAAGGGCGCCAGGTAACGCATGCGAATCTCGTCAACGCTGGAGCGTGACACATGGGTTGTGAGGGTAAGGGTAGCCTTTAACTGGCCGGCCCTGTCCAGCAGCGGCACGCCCACTACCCGCATGCCCACTTCATATTCCTGATCGACCACGCAAAAGCCTTGGTGCCTGACCTGCTGCAACTGCGCCAGCCACTGCGCCGGGTCGGTCTGCGTGTAGGGCGTCAGCGCCTGCAACGGGTTGCGCAGCAAGTAGGCGTCCCGCGCTGCATCGTCCTGCCAGGCCAACCAGACACGCCCGCCTGCCGTGCAGTGAATGGGCACCCGCGAGCCGGGACGAATAGACAGCGATGCAACGTGGCTGTAGCGGCTGCGCACCAGATGGATGATTTCGTCGCCATCGCGGGTGCCTACCGACACATGCTCCTGCGTCTGCCGGGCGACCTGCTCGACGATGGGCCGCAGCATGCGCGGTAACTGGGCGGAGTCCACATAGGCCTGGCCGATGCGTAGGGCTTTGGGCGTCAGCCAGTACTCACGGTTGTCGGTTTCAGCGAACCCTTCATGCACCAAGGTCAACAGGAACCGTCGCGTAGCACTCGGCGTCAGCCCCGACAAGCGGGCTGCGTGGGCGACGCTGAGGCGAGGATGGTCGGCGCTGAACAACTGCATCAAGGCCAGGCCCTTCTGCAGGCCGGCAATCAGGTCACGGGGGTGGATGTCAGGGGTGCTCATAGGGATCACGCTCAACGGATCGAAATAGTCCCAATCATGCGATAAACGCGCTCACATTGCGATAATCGCAGAATCAAAAGCCGTGCGGCATTGATCGCCGAGGGTGCCTGCCACACCCTTGCCTCCACAACAACATCAACAAGGAGGCCGCGATGATCCGTGGTGCTTTTGAACTGGTTGCCATCGTCGGCTCACCCATTGCCCAGGTGAAATCACCGGAAAACTTCAACACCTGGTTCGTCAACAACAACCGCGCTGTGGCAATGCTGCCCATCGACTTGCACGCCCAGGCGCTGGATAGCTTCGCCACCACCCTGCGGGGCTGGCAAAACCTGCGTGGCTGCGTGGTCACGGTCCCTTACAAGCAGGCCATGGCAACCTGTGTGGACAGCCTGAGCGTGCGCGCCGCTGCGCTGGGCTCGGTCAATGTGATCCGCCGTGAGCCTGATGGCCGGCTGCTGGGCGACAACGTGGATGGCGCGGGCTTCCTTGGCGCTGCCCTCAAGCATGGCTTTACAGCAAGCGGCCGGCGCGCCCTGGTGGTCGGTTGCGGTGGGGTCGGCAGCGCCATCGCCTACGCCTTGGGTGAAGCCGGCATCGCCAGGCTCAGCCTTACCGACCCCAGCAGCGCACGCTGCGCGGCACTGTGCGAGCTGCTCGGCCACACGTTTGCAGAACTCGAGATCGACACCCAGGTGGACGACCTGGGTGCATTTGACCTGGTCGTCAATGCCTCACCCGTGGGCATGGGCGACGACGCCCAACTGCCCCTGCCCGCTGCGCTAGTGGCCACCTTGCAACCTCATACGCTGGTGGCCGACGTGGTCACCTCGCCCGAGATCACACCCTGGCTGGCACGTGCGCGGTTGGCGGGTTGCCGTATCCAGACCGGCGCGCAGATGGCGTTCGCCCAACTCGGCCACCTGGGCGCCTTCATGGGCGTCACCCCGCTGGAGATCTAAGCCCATGAACACGCTCGAACCCGATCAGCATCCCGTTGATGTGATCGTACTGGGCAGCGGCGCCGCCGCGTTTGCCAGCGCCGTAACGGCTGCCAGCCAGGGCCTGAACGTGGTGATGGTGGAGAAAGCCGCGCAATTTGGTGGCACCTCGGCCATTTCCGGTGGGGCGGTGTGGCTGTATGGCACTGACCAGGCGCGAGCAGCCAAGGTAAAGGACTCTGAAGAGGCCATGCGCACTTACCTCAAGCAAGTGATCGGTGACGGTTACGACCCGACATTGGTCGATGCCTTTATCGAGCAGGGCCACCAGGCGCTGCGCTGGCTGGAACACCACACCGAACTGCGCTATGCGCTACGCCCTCATTCCCCGGACTACTACCCGGACGCCCCTGGGGCCACCGAGTGCGGTCGGGCGCTGGAAATGGTCGAATATGACGGTAGGCGGCTGGGCGCTCGCCTCAAGGACCTGCAAATGCCCCCGCCCGGCATGCTGCTGTTCGGCGGCATGATGGTGAACCGCGTAGACATCCAGCATTTTCTGAGTGTGCGCCGCTCGCCCAGGTCGCTGTGGCACTGCCTGCGGCTCTTGGCGCGCTACGGCGTAGACCGCCTGCGTCATCCCCGCGGCACGCGGCTGACCACGGGCAATGCGATGATCGCCCGCCTGGCCACCAGCGCTTTCGCCAAGGGCGTGCAACTTTGGCTGCGCAGCGAAGCAGAGGAACTGATCGTCGAACACGGTGCAGTCACGGGTGTGGTGGTAAGACGCGGCGGGCACCGGCATCGGTTGCTGGCAAAAGGCGGCGTGGTCTGCGCGATGGGAGGCTTTGCGGCAGGCCGGCTGGCAGCCAGCTACCGGCCAGATTTGCCCGGGACGCACTTGACGATGTCACCCGCCAGCAACGACGGTGCGGCCCTGCGCTTGGGCCGTGCGGTACAGGCTGCAGTGGGCAGGGACCTTGCAGCCAACTTCTTCTGGGCACCGGTTTCTCAGGTTCGTCACAGGGAGGGCCATTACGAGCGCTTCCCGCACCTGGTCACGGACCGGGCCAAACCGGGGGTCATTGCCGTCGACAACAGCGGGCGGCGTTTCGTCAACGAAGCAGACTCCTACCACCACTTCGTAGAAACCCTGTTCGCCAAGGGCATCGCCAGTTGCTGGCTAATCTGTGATGCCCAGGCCATGAACCGCTATGGCCTGGGGCTGGCGCGGCCAAAACCGGTAAACAACCAAGCACTGATCGACGCAGGCTACCTGTACCGTGCCGACACCCCCGAGGCACTGGCCCAGGCGATCGGCGTCGATGTGCAAGGCCTCGCGCACACCTTGCAGGCCTTCAATGCCGACGCCCAGGCCGGCCTCGATCCCGTCTTTGGCAAAGGCGCCAATGCCTACAACCGCTACATGGGCGACCCGCAGCACCGGCCCAACCCCTGCCTGGCGCCGCTGCAGACTGCCCCCTATTACGCCATACAGCTGCACACCGGTGACCTGGGCTCGGCGTGCGGCCTGGTGACGGACGCCAACGCCAATGTACTGGACGAGAGCGGCCAACCCATCACCGGTCTTTACGCCGTCGGCAACGACATGAATTCGATGATGAAGGGCACCTATCCGGGTCCCGGTATCACCCTGGGCCCTGCCCTCACGTTTGGCTGGCTTGCGGCCAACCACATCACAGCGCGCCTGCAAGCGCCGTCAATCCCCAAGGAGCACACCGCATGTACTACGAAATGAGAACCTACACCCTCGACCCCCTGAAAATGGCCGACTGGCTGGCGCTGTATCAAAGCCATGCGCTAGCCGTGCAACGTGAGCACCTGGGCAACCTGGTGGGGTTCTTCACCAGCGAATTCGGTGAAGTGAACCAGGTTGTGCACCTGTGGGGTTACGCCAGCCTGGACGATCGCATGGCCCGGCGTGCGGCCATGGTAGCCGACCCACGCTGGGCGGCGTTTTCCAAGCGCAATCGCGAGCTGGGGGCGGTGTTGAACCTGCAGTCACGGCTGCTGCGCCCTACTGGCTTTTCGCCCTTGCAGTAACACACGCACGTTCTTTGACCTTGGGGCTGATTCGACATGCAAGCGCTTGAGTGTGACGTTCTGGTGATCGGCTCCGGGGCTGCCGGCCTGGCTGCTGCGGTAACGGCGGCCCATCACGGCCTGCGGGTGATCGTGGCGGATAAAGCCAGCCAACTGGGCGGTACCAGCGCCTGGTCGGGTGGCTGGCTGTGGGTACCGCGCAACCCGCTGGCCATCGCGGCAGGCCTGGTCGAGCCGGAAGCTGACCCGCAGCGCTACCTGTGCGCACAGACCCACCGTGCAACACTGGACCCGCGCCAGCAGGCCTTTCTGCAGCACGGGCCGCAAATGGTGGCGTTTTTCCAGCAGCATACAGCGGTGCGCTTCCAGTCCGGCAACCACGTGCCGGATATGCACGAGGGGCCTGGCAGTGCCGCCGGGGGGCGCTCGCTGTGTGCGCTACCTTACGACGGGCGCCTGCTGGGCCCATGGCTGGCCAAGCTGCGCCCCCCGTTGGGCATTGTCAGCCTCGCCGGCATGGGCATCGCCGGGGGTGCCGACATGGCTGCGTTCTTCAACGCCACCCGCTCCCCCAAGGCAGCCTGGTACGTGGGCAAACGCCTGCTGCGCCACGCACACGACCTGGTGATTCATCGCCGGGGTACGCAGTTGGTCAATGGTAATGCCTTGGTGGCGCGGCTGCTGCGCAGTGCCCTGGACCTGGGCGTGACGCTACTGACGGACAAGGCGGCTATTAAGCTATTGGGGGAAGGCCGTGTGGATGGTGCTCGGTTCGCCGATGGCCAGGTGATCCGTGCCGGGAGGGGCGTGGTGCTGGCCTGCGGTGGTTTCCCTCACGATAGCGAGCGCATCGCCCAGCTGATGCCCCATGCTCCTGATGGTCGCGAGCACTATTCAGCGGCGCCCAGCACCAACACCGGCGATGGTTTGCGCCTGGGTGAACGGGCAGGTGGCGTAGTCGATGCCGGGCTGGCCCATGCCGGCGCTTGGGCGCCGGTGTCGCGGGTGCCGGAGGCCGACGGGCGCTTCAGTCACTTCCCGCACCTGGTCGACCGTGCCAAACCGGGGTTCATTGCGGTACGCCGTGACGGGCGCCGGTTCGTCAATGAAGCGGATTGCTACCACGACTTCATGAACGCACTGTTCGCGGCTACGCCGGTGGGCGAGCCGGCGCAGGCGTGGCTGATCTGTGATCACCGCGCGCAACGGCGTTACGGGATCGGCTGGGCGAAGCCGTTTCCGTTTTCGACAGGTTTTTATCGCAGGCGGGGGTATTTGCACTGTGCGAGAACGCTGGCGGAACTAGGCCGCCAATGCGGGATCGATGGGGCGCAATTGCAGCAAACGGTGGCGGCGTTCAACCGGCATGCTGTGGAAGGTGAGGACCCTGAGTTTGGTCGGGGGGTGTCAAGGTACAACCGTGTGCAAGGTGAGCCGTTGCAAGTGCCTAATCCGTCACTGGGGCCGCTGAAGCAGGGACCGTTTTATGCGGTGAAATTGGTGGCGGGTAGCCTTGGGACTTTCGCTGGTCTGGCTACGGATGATTGTGCGCGGGTGCTGGACTTGCAGGGGCAGCCGATTAAGGGGCTGTTTGCGGTGGGCAATGATATGAGCAGTGTGATGGGGGGCTATTACCCCAGCGGGGGTATTACGTTGGGGCCCGGGATGACGTTTGGGTACATCGCTGGAAATGTTTTAAGTGGTCGGGATGGCTGAGCGCGTGCCGGCGAGTACGCCAGCACGCGCTCATCAATACATTGACCTGTAATGGCTTTCGCCTGGGCCGGTATTGCTTCGACCGCTTTCCATGAGCCCGGTTTGGCGGGCTCATCGGCTGCTCAGCCCGGCGTCTGCTCTGCACTGACCGCAGCCGCTGGCTCAGGCGCAGCGGCTTTGGGTTTTGCACGGTTGCGGCGAGCCTGGTTGAAGTGCCGCGCAGCTTGCTGCTTGGCGTGCAGCGCCTGGGCGGCGGTCACACTGCCCGCGGCCTGCCCGTTCAAGTCCAGACGCGGGGCGTTTTCCACCATGCAGGCCCAGTAGCGCGTGCCTTTGCACCAGGTGGCAATACCCAGTTTGAGCTGTTCACGGGTCAGGCCGAGCAGCTCCAGGTGTTGCTCGGCATCCTTGAAGATGCCCTCTTTGAGCGGCACCTTGGGTGCAGGGTTGACCGGGAAAGCCAATGGAAAATGCTTTTGCAAAGGCCATATGGCTTCCACTGCGGGATCCTGGCGGCGCGGGGTCGCCTGGGAGGGCGATTTGCGCGGCGCCGGCTTGGGCCGCTCGGCCTTGGCCTGTTCCTTTTCTGCCCGCAGGCGGTCACGGAGCTCCGCTAGTTGTTCAAAACCCATAGTTCAGTTCACTGCTTAGAAATTGATTTCGGTGTGCAAGGATATGCCATACGCGGCTCCGGGGCACCCCAAACCGTTGCTTTTACCCGCCCTACTCTTTGCTCAGGTCGACCAATGGCACCTGACGCACCTCGGTTTCGCGCCCGCCCTGGATCTCGCTCACCTGCTGCAAAGCCTTGTCCACGGCCGTTTTGTCCGCCAACAGGCTGTAACGGATGTGGAACTGGCGCTGCTCTTTTGGGCCAATCGTCGGGACCAGATTCAGAGGCCGCTGGTAACGACGGTTATAGGAAAAACTCGTCCCAGGCTCGAGGCCGGTGACATAGCCCTGACCCTGGGTGTCAGTGTTCTTCCACAGCGAGAACACCGGCAGCGTGCGGGTGTTGAAGCCCACCGCAACGCCCAGGCTGCCTGCCTTGTTGTGCAACACGGTCAGGGTATCGCCCTTGGCATCGGCATACGGCACCACGTTGTAGACCGTTTCATCGTAGTCCTTGGTGGGGGCGCGGTAGGTTTGCCAGTCAGGCAGATCGCCCTTGGCCTTGTCGTTGAACGGTGACACCTGCTTAACCGGGGCGGCGAAACGCGCCCCCTGCTCCAGAAACGGGGTGCTGAAGTTGCTGTGGTACAGCGCCTGGTATTCCTTGGGGTAATCGCCCTGGTTGGTGAGGGTGTCGTTGATGGCAAACGCCACGCTGCCCGGTTCGGTGACTACCTCGGTCGCCACGGCAAAGTCCACCTTCTTGAACGCCTGCTCCTTCAGTTCGCCCCGCAAGGTGATGGCGTACGGCGGTTTTTCGTCGATGTGCAGGGTGACCTTGCTGGCCGGGATGTTGGCAGCACGGCCATGCAGGGTTAGCAACTCACCGTTGTCGACGCCAGGGTGGCCCACCCATTCATAGCCGCAGCGAGTGACCAGTTCGTTGAAGCCTTCCAGCCAGCCCAGGCCTTTGCGGCCATTGAGTTCGATGAAGGACGGGTTCACCACCTCGGTAACCGGCGAGTCCCAGCCCATGCGCACCGAGCCGACCGAGGCCTTGAGGATGTTCATGCCACGGGTGGGGACTACCGAGAGTTTCAGGGTGCCATTGTCGATATCCACGATACTCACGCCCTCCTGCCGGCCTCCGTGCAGGGTGCGCAGCGTAACGCTGAAGGGCTTGTCGGTTTTCACACCGAGCGATTGGCTGGTGACCTGCCAGTTCTGGGCAGCTTTGTCGGTGTCGAGCAATACGTAGTCCCAGGCCAAGGCATGGGAAGTGGCAGACAAGGTGGTGAGCGCGACGATCAGTTTCAAAGGGGACATAGTGGTGGCCTTTCTTGGTGTTGTGGATTGCTTATAGAGCGAAAGAAACGATTCAGCAAGTTTGCATTGGCCGTTCCGGGCCAGTTAAACCTGCGCCATCTGCGCGCGAACGCCTTGGCGTATGACGCAATATCGTGCCGTACCAACAAGGCGGTCGCGCGCGCCCGCCACAAGCGTGACTGGCCCGAAACAACCGTAGGAGCGAGCGCAGCTCGCGATGCGCCGCGCGGGCGGCGCTCGATCTCACA
>NZ_BCAV01000057.1:0-25978 GCF_001320125.1 Pseudomonas sp. NBRC 111119 | reverse complement strand
CGGCGCATCGCGAGCTGCGCTCGCTCCTACGGTTGTTTCGGGCCAATTAAGCCTGCGCTGTTTGCACGCGGACACCTGACGCGTGATCCACGGCAAACACAAAAATAGACAACCTACTACTCGTAGGTTACCTTTGGTAGGTAATCCACCATCCATCCAAGGACCCTACCCATGCACACCCTGATCGTCACCGCCCACCCAGATCCAGGCTCCCTCACCCATGCCATCGCCCAAACGATCGCCGAAAGCCTCACAGCCTCCACCCCGCAGTACACTGCCGAACTCGCCGACCTGACCGCCGAGGGGTTCGACCCCCGTTTCAACCTGGCGGACCACCAGCTGTTTCTCAAGCAATCCCCACCCCCCGCTGATGTCGCAGCTGAACAGCGACGGCTTGACCGCGCCGACGCACTGGTGCTGGTTTACCCCATCTACTGGTGGTCTTTCCCGGCCCTGCTCAAAGGCTGGATCGATCGCGTGTTCGCCCAAGGCTGGGCCTACCAGGACAACAACGACGGCAAGGTGACCAAGAAGCTGCAACGCCTGCAGGTGCACCTGGTGGCCATCGGCGGTGCCGACCAGGGCACCTACCAACGCCATGGCTACGGGGCGGCCATGAACACCCAGATCGACCACGGCATCTTCGATTACTGCGGCGCACCGGTGCGCAGTTCCACCGTGCTGCTGCCATCTGAAGGTGACTATGCCCGAGCTCACCTGGAAACCGCCCAGGCCATCGGTGCCAGCATCTTCGCTTCCCAGAGCTGAACCACAGTGGGACAATCGCGCCCATGACCGACACAAACCCACCCGCACGCCGGCGCCTGCCCCGCGAAGCCCGTACCCGCCAGTTGCTGGAAACCTCCTGGGCATTGATCGCCGACGAAGGGACCGATGCGCTGACCCTAGGCCGACTGGCCGACGCGGCGGGCGTGACCAAACCGGTGGTCTACGACCACTTCGGCTCCCGCGAGGGCTTGCTGGCTGCGCTGTATGAAGACTACGACGTTCGCCAAACGGCCTTGTTCGATACCGCCATCGCAGCCGCGCAACCTACGTTGCCAGACAAGGCTGCGGTGTTTGCCAGCGCTTACGTAGATTGCGTGATGACCCAGGGCCGTGAGATTCAGGGGGTGCTGGCAGCCCTCAGCGGGTCGCCTCAACTGGCGGCGGTCAAGCGCAAGTACCAGACAGCCCTGCTGCAGAAGTGCGCCGGCATATTTGCCCCCTTCGCCGGCACAGGCGGCGTTTCCGGGGCCAGCCTGTGGGTTGTGCTAGGTGCCGCAGACGCCGTGTCGGAAGCTGCCGTGTCGGGGGAGATCACTGCTGACCAGGCAAAAGAGGCATTGCACCTCACCGTGATCGAGGTGGTCCAGCGCACCAGGTGAAGGCCGACGAGATATCAGCAGGCTGCTCGCCCATCTGCCCTCGCCGGCCATGCTGAAACCTGCTCCAACCCACTCGCCTTTTGTTCAGGTGTTAGTGTCGCAATTGAGCTGAGCCAAGACGCTTGAGATTTATTTCTGGGGCGGTGCATCCATAACCCAACCTGGCGGGTAGTGGTTATCAGGCAGTCAGTGATTGCCATGCCCATGATCCCCAAGGAGTGCACACCATGAACCTCAAACCCATCTGCGCCCTGCTCGCCAGCTGCCTTGCCCTTGGCGTTACCACCGCCCATGCCCAGTCCGGTGTCCCGGCCCCGATCAAGGTGCCCGACGGCCACGTGATCGTGATGAAGACCGTAGGGGTGGGTGAGATCACCTACGAATGCCGCGACAAAGCCAATGCGCCCGGGCAGACAGAGTGGTTTTTTGTCGGGCCCAAGGCGGTGCTGAAAGACCGGGCCGGCAATACCGTGGGCGACTACTTCGGCCCACCGGCCACCTGGCAAGCCAAAGACGGTTCGAAGGTGACCGGTACCCAACTGGCGGTGGCGCCTGCAGCGAAAGCCGACTTGCCCTACCAGTTGGTCAAGGCCAACCCAGCAGAAGGCCAGGGCGCCATGCAGGGGGTGAGTTACATTCAGCGCCTCGCCACCCGCGGCGGTGTCGCCCCGGCCGAGGCCTGTAATGCACAGAACAAAGGCAAGCAGCAGGTCGTCAAGTATCAGGCTGATTACGTGTTCTGGGCAGCGAAGTGACCGGGCACTGACCAGCGCACTGGCCATTGATCATCTACGCTGCAGTCGAGCCCCTGGCCAGCCGGCCCGGGGCCCCGCCCACTGCCCAATGACCGCAAGGAATGCCGCCCATTGAACGCACCTGTTGCTCCTTTTGATTTCGAAGGTTGCCTGGCGGCCTGCGCCAACGGAGACCGCCGTGCATTGCAGGCGCTGTACGAACACGAGGGCGCCCGCCTGCTGGGCGTGGCCCAGCGTATCAGCCGTGACCGGGCCACGGCCGAAGACATCGTGCATGACGCCTTCATGCGTATCTGGACCGGTGCCGGCAGTTATGACCCCGCACGCGGTTCGGCGCGCGGCTGGGTGTACAGCGTGACCCGGCACCTGGCCCTGAACTTCATGCGCGACAGCCGACGCGAAACGGACCTTGACGACGCAGCCATGGCCGCAACCCCGACAATACCGCCGGAGGTCGAAGCCGCACACTTGTGGTCCGGCTCCGGAAAGCTCTACCACTGCCTTGAACAGCTGCAACCGGGCCCGCTGCGCTGCATTTTGCATGCTTACGTGGACGGTTGCAGCAATGCCGAGATCGCCACCTTGCTCGGTGCGCCGCTGGGCACGGTAAAGGCATGGATCAAACGAAGCCTCAAGGCGCTTAGAGCGTGCATGACATGAACCAGACAGCTGATGATGCCCATGACGACGAGCTTCACGCGCTGGCAGGCGAGTACGTGCTCGGCACCCTCGACGGCGAAGCTCACGCCGCCCTGCACAAGCGCCTGGGTACCGACCCCACCCTGAGGGCTGCCGTGGATGCCTGGGAGGCGCGGCTGCTCGACCTGACCCAGCAGGCCCAACCCATCCCCCCCAGCCCCCGCTTGTGGCGGCGTATTGAACGCAGCCTCAGCCAAACCCTGCAGGGCCGGCAGCGCCCTGTTGCACGTGGTTGGAATCGCCTGGGGCTGTGGCAGGGCCTGAGCGCCGCAGGGCTGGCCGCCAGCCTGCTGCTGGCGCTGGCCTTGCTGACCCAAGCCCCCCCCATGACAACCTACCTGGTAGTGCTGGCAGCCCCCTCCGGTCAAGCACCAGGCTGGGTGGTGCAAGCCAACGATGCCCGCATGATCGAGTTGCTCCCGTTGGGCGACGATGAAGTGCCGCCGGGCATGGCGTTGCAGTTCTGGACCAAGGGTGAACAGTGGCAGGCCCCGGTTTCCCTGGGGTTGGTCAAACCGGGCGAACCCTACCGTGTGCCGCTCAAAGGCTTGCCCGCAGTCGAGCCGAATCAGCTGTTCGAGCTGACCCTGGAGAAAGCCGGCGGCTCACCGACAGGCGCCCCTACCGGGCCAGTGAAGTTCATCGGCCGTGCAGTAAAAGTGATTTGACTCACCCTTCACTCGGCTGGCGTAACGGCTTCACTCGCAGCCTGCGCCGCCAGTTTCTCCCGGTCGGCCTTGCTGATGTATTTGGGCTTGGTGCTGCGCGGGGCGAGCTTGGCGCTGGCTTTCTTGGCGTGGGCCTTGAGGAGTTGCTTGATTTTCTTCTGGCGGTTCATGGCTGGCTTCTGGCGGGTTACATGGCGGCCATCATACCCTGCCCCGGGGAACCAGACGTCAACCTCGTCGTAAAACTCAGGGGGCGGTGCACGTAGACGCTGTCCGGATACGGAACTGAACCTGTACGCTTCAGCGTCCCAAGCCCAGGAAGCCGACCATGCACAGCGAGCCCAACCACCCCCCTGCCTCCGACTGGGTCATCCGCAGCGCCCAGCCTGGCAGCGTGGAACGGATCGAAGCCTGGTTCGGCAGCCATGGGTACGACCCGCATCGGCACGACACCTACTCCATCGGCCGTACCCTGGCCGGGGTGCAGAGTTTTCACTACAAAGGCTCGCTGTGCCATGGCGTGCCGGGCAACACGCTGGTGTTGCACCCTGACGAATTGCATGACGGCATGGCCGGCACCGCTGCGGGTTTTCGCTACCGCATGGCCTATATCGACCCGGCGCTGATACAGCAGGTACTGGGGGGCGAGCCGCTGCCGTTCATTGCTGGCGGCGTGTCCAGCGACCCGCGCCTGTTCCACGCCAGTCAGGCCTTTGTCCAGGCACTCGACCACCCCCTGGAAAGGCTGGAGGAACAGGACGCCGTGTACGACCTGGCCATGGCCCTGCGCGCCGTGGGCGGTAAGCCGCGTGGGCGCAAGCGCCTGGATTACCGCTCGGCTGAGCGGGCCAGGGCCTTCATCATGGAGCACCAGCAGGCGGGCATAACCCTGGAGATGCTCGAAAAGGCCAGCGGCCGCGAGCAATGGAGCCTGTCCAGAGACTTCCGCGCGTTGTATGGCACCAGCCCTTACCGCTTCGTGACCCTGCGGCGGCTGGACACGGTCCGCAGGCTGCTACTCGATGGCTTCACGCTGGTGGACGCGGCCCTGGCCGCGGGCTTTCACGACCAGAGCCACATGACCCGCCACTTCACCCGCAGTTTCGGGGTGCCCCCCGCCCGCTGGGTTGAGCGCTTGCGCGCTGGGCGCTGAGTTGCAGGATCGTACAAGAAGCCGTTGCGCCCGCTGGGTAGGCTTGGCTCTCCAACAACGGAGAACCCGCCATGCCCGCATCAAAGCAGCAACCCCCTGCACAGCCTGTGAACCTGAACGAAAAAGCATCCATGATCGACCAGCAATGGAGCCCCCGGGTGGTCGCAGAAATGAACGACTACCAGTTCAAGGTGGTACGTATCGAGGGCGAATTCATCTGGCATTCGCACCCAGAAACCGATGAGGCGTTTCTGGTCCTGGAGGGCACATTGCGCATCGACCTGCCAGCGGGTTGCGTGTGGGTGCAGCCGGGTGAGTTGTTTGTGGTGCCGCAAGGTGTAGAGCACAGGACGGCTGCACAGGGGGAGGCGAAACTGATGATGATCGAGCCACGCGGGGTGCTGAATACGGGCCATGAGGGGGGTGAGCGCACGGCGCAGAACGACCTCTGGATCTAGGGCCGCTTAGCAGCCCATCGCCGGCAACTCTGCCATTCGACCTGTGGGAGCGGGTTTACCCGCGAAACGGCCTGGGCCAAACTCGAGCCCAAACCGTCACAGCTGGAACGCGCCATGCTCACCACCCTTGCCATTGGTAATTACCGCTCGATCAACCACCTGGTACTGCCCCTGGGCCAGCTCAACCTGGTGACCGGCGCCAATGGCAGCGGCAAGTCCAACCTGTACAAGGCCTTGCGCCTGCTGGCCGAAACGGCCCAGGGCGGAGTGATCGAGGCGCTGGCGCGGGAAGGCGGGCTGGACTCCACCTGGTGGGCGGGTCCGGAAATGAGCGCGCGCATGAAACGCGGTGAAGTGCCCATTGAAGGCCAGCACCCGAAGGAGGTCCGCCGCCTGCGCCTGGGGTTCGCCACCGAGGATTTCGGCTTCGCCATCTCCCTCGGCCTGCCCATTCCCCTGCCCTATCCCTCCGCCTTCATGCTCGACCCTGAAATCAAGTGCGAAGCCATCTGGGGCGCCGGGGCCTATCGCCCCGCCTCGTTGCTGGTCGAGCGCAAGAACGCCCTGGTACGTGCGCGCGAGGGCAATGGCTGGGCGGTGCTGGACCAGCATGCAGACAGCTGCGAAAGCTTCTTCAACATCGTCGGCCGCCCACGCCAGGCGCCGGAAATCGGCGAGCTGCGCGCGTTCATCAACAGCTGGCGGTTCTATGACCACTTTCGCATCGACCGCGACGCCCCGTGCCGGCAGCCGCAACTGGGCACCCGCTCACCGGTGTTGCACCATGACGGGCGCAACCTGGCCTCGGCCCTGCAAACCATTATCGAAATCGGTGACGTCGAGGACCTGACCGCCGCCCTGGATGATGCCTTCCCCGGCAGCCAGCTGGAGATCGACGCTCCACCAGGCGGGTTGTTCAGTGTAAGGCTGCATCAGCACGGGTTGCTGCGCCCATTGGGTGGTGCAGAGCTGTCGGACGGCACCCTGCGCTACTTGCTGTTGATGGCAGCCCTGCTCACCCCGCGGCCACCGTCCTTGATGGTGCTGAACGAACCCGAAACTAGCCTGCACGCCGACCTGCTGCCTGCACTGGCGCGGCTGATCATCCGCGCGTCGCAGCGCAGCCAGGTGTGGGTGGTGTCGCACAGCGCCGCACTGATCCAGGCCTTGAAGGCCTGCGAGGGGTGCAATGTGCTGGAACTGGAAAAGGTGCAGGGCCAGACCCAGTTGCGCGGCGTCGGGCTCCTAGATGAGCCGTTGTGGCGCTGGGTGGACTGAGGAGCCGTTGCTCGATGTGTAGCTCAGGGCTGTAAGCCACTCTGTGCGCTGCGTCACGTTCCGACGCAACTAGCACATCCGTACTATTTCCACCCCTTGCCCCCCTCCCGATACTCCCCCTGTTAACCGTTGCACACAGGAACGCCAGCGCCTTCAGGGCCGGCGGCCACGCCAGTGGCATCTAATGGAGTATCTGGAGTCGCTATGAACCCCCTATTCAGACTATCCCCGCTCACCTTGGCGATCACCCTCGCCGTGTTGCCGGACGCACACGCCGCGGACTATATCCTCAACAGTGGGCAGGACACCTTCAGCACTGACCGCGCCTATGACGGCACCGTCTCGCTGCGGCCCGGCGACGGTGTGCCTGCCAGCCTGACCATCAACAATGGCGCCGAACTCACCAGCAAAGGCGGCCGCATCGGTGGCACTTTCACTAACGACCAAGCCAGCACCGCCATGGCGACGGTCACAGTCCAAGGGCCGGGCACCCGCTGGACGGTCCCACGCACCAATGCCGTATTGGGCAACACCATCGTAGTTGGCGGCGCAGGCCAAGGCACGCTGAACGTGCTGGATGGCGGGCAGGTGTCTGTGCGTGACCTTCAGCTCAGCGACAACGGCAATGCGGGCAATGGCCTGTCCCGGGCAAACCTGGTGGTGAGCGGTCAAGGCTCGAAGGTGGATACGGTACAAGTCAGTTCTGGGGGGGTGTTCCTGTACGACTCGCGCATCACGCTCAAAGAGGGCGGGCAACTGGCCAGCGAACGCGTAGCCATCAACTCCATCAGCGATTTGTCGGGCGCTGGAACCCGCTGGGACAATACCGGCACCTTCCGCAACCGCAACGACCTGAGCTTGAGCAGCGGCGCCGTGCTGACCAGCGATTCGATGACCCTGGGCTCGGCCAACACCAGCCGCAACACCCTGGTCAGCGTAGCGGGTGAAGGCACACGCCTGGCCACCCGCGCCATGACCTTGGGCACCACCACGTCGAGCACCATCCTGGTGTTGGCCGACGGGGCGGAGTTAAGCAGCACTGACGGTATCGACATCAGTGAATTGACCAGTATCAACAGTGCCGCACGCGGCACCCTCGCCATCGGCGGTGCCGTGGTGCGTGACGACAGCCGCACCGACATTGATGGGATCACCGCTGGTCCCGCCAAGGCAGCCGGTCGTGTGGATCCGCAAACCGCCATACGCTTTGGCGCTGGCAGTGGTTCACTGGCGTTCAACCACACCGACAACAACCTGCAGTTCGCCAACAGCATCAGCGGCGCTGGCCGGGTGTATGCGTTCAGCGGCGACACCACCCTGAGCGGCGACCTGACCGGGTTGTCGGGCAGCACCGTGGTACGCGGCGGGCGCCTGGTGCTGGCCGGCGACGTGGACCAGACCAACCCGCGGGGCACCTCGCTGCTGAGTGTGGGCAACGGCACGCTGGTGGTGAACGGCACCGTGGGCCACACCGACACCGCAGGCAATTACAGCAACCGCGCCCTGGTGCTGGACGGTGGTGTACTGGCGGGTACCGGCCAGGTGGGCGCTACCCAGGTGGCCTCGGGCGGTACCCTGTCGCCGGGCGAAGGCGCGCTGGGCACCTTGTCGATCAAGGGTGACCTGGACATGGCCGCCGGCTCGCGCTACGCCGCCGACATCGCCGGCAACGGCGGCTCCGACCGCGTGAACGTCAGCGGCGCCGCCACCCTGCGTGGCACCCGCGTCGATGTCACCACGCTGAACGAGGCGCAAAGCTACCAGACCGGGCAAACCTACACCCTGCTGTCGGCCCAAGGCGGCGTGAAAGACGGCGCAGCGGCTGGCACCGCTTATGCCCAGGCCTTTACCAACTCGGCGTTCCTGAACGTAAGCCTGCAGCGCACCGCCAACGAGCTGAACCTGACCATTGCGCAGAAAACCACCACGCCACCGGTTGAACCGCCCGTGGAGCCGCCAGTCGAGCCGCCAGTCGAGCCGCCGGTTGAGCCACCTGTCGAGCCGCCTGTACAGCCACCCGTGGAGCCGCCTGTGCAACCCCCGGTAGAGCCACCCGTTGAGCCGCCGGTACAGCCACCTGTTCAACCCCCGGTAGAACCGCCGGTGCAGCCACCCGTGCAGCCCCCTGTCGAGCCACCGGTACAGCCGCCGGTCGAACCACCGGTCCAGCCACCTGTGCAGCCCCCGGTCCAGCCGCCAGAAGCCGGCACCCCTGGCATCTTCCAGACCGTGGCACTCACCCAGAACCAGTGGAACACCGCAGGCGCGCTGAGCGTGCTGGAACAGAGCGGCGAACCGCTGCGCCTGTACAACAACCTGCTGGTGCTGGACGCCGCCAGCGCCCGCAACGCCATCGACCAGTTGTCTGGCGACTACCACAGCAGCACCGGTACCGCGCTGATCGCCAACAGCCAGGTGGTCTCCGGCGTGCTGGGTACCCGCCTGCGCGGCCTGCTGGACAGCAACACCGTGCGCATGCCGTTGGGGGCGTCGAACCTGATGCCCACTACTCCGGAAGCACAGGGTGGTGCATGGGCGCAAACCTTCGGTAACTGGTCGAAGCTGGACGGCAACAACGGCGCCAGCGGCCTGCACCAGAGAACCGGCGGTGTGCTGGTTGGCGCAGACGGCAGCATCACCCAGGACTGGCGCGCCGGCGTGTACGGCGGCTACAGCCGCTCCAAGTTCGATGCCGACGACCGCGACGCCAAGGGCCACAGCGATAACTATCACCTGGGCCTGTACACCGGCGCCCAGTTCGATGCCCTGCGCCTGAGCGCAGACGTGGGCTACACCTGGCACAAGCTGGACAGCACGCGCAACGTGGCCTTTGCCGGCTTCAACGACCACTTGAAGGGCAAGCGCGACGCCAACACCCTGCAGGCCAGTGGCGAGGCGGCCTACCGCATCGGCCTGGGCGCAGTGGCGCTGGAGCCGTTCGTGGGCGTGTCGTACGTGAAGTACGATGCTGACAGCTTCCGCGAAAAAGGCGGTGCCGCGGCCCTGAAGGTGTCCAGCGAGAAACAGGACACCTGGTTCTCGACCGTGGGCATGCGTGCCTCTACCCACACCCGCGTGGCCAACCACGATACCCAGCTGTTCGGCTCGCTGGGCTGGCGCCGGGCCTATGGTGACCTGGACCCGCGCAACGAACAGGCGTTTGCCGGTGGGCCTGACTTCGCTGTGCAAGGCATTGCGCAAACGCGCAACGTGGCGCTGACCGAAGTGGGGGCCAAAGTGCAGCTGAACCGGCAGACCGAGGTCGGGCTGTCGTATCAGGGGCAGTTTGGGTCAGACACGCGGTTCCACTCGGTGAATGCGGGGGTTACGGTTCGGTTCTGATGAACCCTTGTGGCGCCGGGTGGGCTGACCTCACCCCATAGCGGCCTTGCGGGTGCTGGGTGCGATCAACGCACCCAGCACCATGCACACCAGGCCCAGCCACACCAGTGAAACCAGAGGGTATCGGCGGATCACAATCAGTGTGGGGCCCTGAGCGTCATCGGCAGGCACTTGCCCCATCAGCGCCGACGATGCCGGTACCCACACTTGCTGATCGCCCCACCAGCCGCGAATCACAAAAGGGTCCAGCAGATAGCGCGGGCCACCGGCATAGCGGGCATATCGATAGTCGAGAATTTCGCACAGCTGCCGTACGGGGCCCTGGTAACCAGCGGGCTGGTGCCTGCCATCCATGAACAGCGCCTGCCCGATGCTGGTGCTGCCCTGTGCACGCACCTCCACCTGCGCCACCGCCTGGTACCCCGAGTAGTTCTGCCCGGGCTCAGCCAGCGACACCCGTAATGCCGAGCCGTCTGGCAACGGGCGCCAGGTCTGCAGTTGCTCAGGCGATAGCTGAACAGCCTGGTAGGTATTCAAGGCCGTCGCCGCAAAGCCCCCCACCAGCGCGATCACCGCCCCAGCGTGAATCAGCGCCAGCGAACCGGTTACCCGCAGCGCGCCCGATTTCCGGCTGCGAGCAACGCTGCATGCGCTCCAGTACAGACACGCCAGCAGCAGAAACGCCGCCGATGCCAGCGCTGCATCCAGCCATGGGAGCACCCTCACAATCTGGCTCGACAATACCCCCCGGCCCTCATACCAGGCGCTGATCAACCCGCCGTGCCACACCAGAGCAGCGCAAACCAGCAGCACCAACACCGTGGTCACCGCCGCGTACACGCCGCGGGCAGCTTTGCGCAGGAAGGTATATCCACCCACCAACCCCATCAGGCCGATCAAAGGGAGCAGGCTTTGGCTGAGGCTGTAGCCTTCCACCGTCCACTGGGCAAACGCACGTCTAAGCTGCTGCATCTCAGCGGCGTTCGCCCACATCACGAGCGTTTCGAAAAACGGCTTTTCATTCACAGGCTTTGCGGCTTCGGCCCATTGCCGAGCATAAGCCAGCGCCAACGCCGAACTGGCGGCCAGTGCCGTTGCGCAAAACAGCCAGACTGATAACCGGGTAGCCCATGAGAGCCTTGCCGGCGCACGCTGCGGGTGGGCGAGCGGTTGATGCTGGCAATACAGTACGCACGCCGTAGCCACCAGCACTGACGACAGCAACAGGTGCCCGAGCCAGGACGTGGTGCCGATGTATCGGTGCGAGCTGGCCAATGTCGCACTCCGCGTCACCGCCATGCTCAAGGCCGTGACTGCGGCCAGTAACAGGCTCAGCGCAGGCAGCAACCGGCTGAAGCCGCCCTGAGGGCGCCAGTGCCTGATGCCGTGCAGTACTGCCCCCAGCATTGCCCATACCACAAATGAACTGGTTTGCACCGGGTCCCAGTGCCAGAGCTGGCCAAAGGTGAAATCACCGAGCGCCCAGACCATGCCAAAACCGATGCCCGCCGTCATCAGGGCCCACGCCCTGCGGTTGTAGCGCAACGTACACGCGACGTAATCGTTCGGCTTACCTCGCAAGGCCTGAATGGCCGAACCCACCGGTGCCATGGCCCACACATAAGCCGCCAGCACCGCAGGGGCATGCAACGCCATCCACACTTTCTGAAGGTGTGCATTCATACCCTGACTAGCTTGCGCTGCCAGCCACGCTTCAGGCGTTGGGCTGAATGGCCCCATCACCACAGCTGTAGCCAGGTACCACGCCGTCAGTAGCCCCGGTGCGAGCGCCTCCCAACCCGGGCGCTGGGCCTGGCGCACCGCCAGGGGCGCGAACATAGCGGCCAGCAGCAACAGGGTGCCCTCATCCCCGCCCCAGAAATTGGCCGCCTTGAGGTAAGGCGCCAATGTTGGGCTGCTGTAAAGCCACACGTACCGGAAGCCGAAGCGGTCCAGCAGCAATGCGCTCAAAAGTGCAAAGGAGCAGCCATAAATAATCAGCAGCGCCGCCTTCCACAGGTGGACCCTTGCTGCTGTGCGTGCGGCACCCGCGACCATGAGCACGCACGCCAGCCCCAGCAAGGCGTTGCCGATACCGGGCAAAAGCGCCAGCCCGGCAACCACAACAAACCAAAGCCCCGGCCAGAGGCAAGCAGGCGCTGTTACAACGAACCTCATTGCAGGCACCCCGCCCCTGTTTCATTCAGGTCGATCACCCGGTCGGCGTGGAACGCCACGACCGGGCGGTGGGTGATGAGAATCCGGGTACTGCCTGCAAACAGCGCGTCGATGTCGCGCAGTATCTGTGCCTCCATCGCGCTGTCGACACCGCTGGTGCTCTCATCCAGGATGAGAATCCTGGGCTTGAGCAAGATCGCCCTGGCCAGGGCGATGCGCTGCCGCTGCCCACCAGACAGCCGGCTGCCGCGCTGCCCCACCAAAGTATCGAGCCCGTGCTCGAGCTGCTTCGCAAAGGCTTCCACCCCCGCCACCCGGGCAGCCAGGCAGACCTCGTCGTCCGAAGCACAGGGCCGGCCGTAGCGAATGTTTTCCAGCAGGCTGCTGGAAAACAACTCGGTGGTTTGTGACACCACGGCCACCCTGCGTCGCAGGTGTTCAAGGCTGTGCTCGCGCAGGTCGACGCCGTCCAGCAAAATGCGACCGTCGTCAGGGTCAAAATGCCGTTGCAGCAGGTCTACCAGGGTCGACTTGCCGCTCCCCGAAGCACCGGTGACAAGCACCCGGCTGCCTGCCGGGATATCGACAGTGACGGCCCGCAGTGCCTGCCTGTTACTGCCCGGGTAGGCGAAAGTGACCTGGTGAATGGCCAGATGGCCCCTGCCCCGCACTGCCCTGGCCGAGGCGGTATTGGTGATCAACGGGCATTCCTGCGCCAGTTCCCTGACCCTGCCAACACTGACCTTTGCCCGTTGGTAACCGGTGTACAGGCTGGCCAGCGCCTGCACAGGGGCGCTCGCGCGTTGCATGTAGGTTACGAACGCAATGAGCACGCCAAGGGTCAGGCTGCCCTGAGCGATACGCTGGGCCCCCACCAGAAACACCAGGGCAATACTGACGGACATCACCAGCGCCGGCAGCGAGCCTACCGCATAACCCACCACCTGCAATTTCAATGAAGAAACACGCTGGCGCTCGTGCAGCCGTATCAAGTCGGCAAAACTGCGTGCCTGGCCGTTGAACGCTTGCACGCACTTCACCAGCCCCAGTGTTTCCATGAGAAAGGCGGCGATGTCTGTACCGCGTTCCCGGGTTTCCTGGCTCAGGCGCTCCACGTGCGCACGCGCCATGCGCAGGAACACTGCATTGACCAACAATACGGCGGCCAGCACTGCCAGCAGCTCGGCGCTCATGTACCCCAGCATGATTACGGCGCCCGCGAACATCAGCGTGTTGTTCATCACGCTGAAGACCGAGTCCACCACAAAGCGCTGCAGCTCAGCCATGTCGGCGTTCAGACGGGTGTGGATGTCGCCTTGGCGCGTGCTGGAAAAGTAATGTGGCGATAGCGTCAGCAGGTGTTTGAACATGTCCTCGCGCATACCGTGCAGCATGCGCGAGGATGCATGGGTATGCAGATAGCGGGTTACCCCGCCCAGCAGCGCGCATGCCACCGCGAGCGCCACCATGGCACTCACGCACACCAGCACAGTGTCGAAATCCCCCTTCAGCATGCCGTCGTCGATCAGGCGCTGGCTCAGGTACGGCTGGGCGAGCCCGGCAGCCGCAACAACCAGCGACAGCAGCGCCACCGCAGCGAACCTCGGCCATTGGGGCGCAGCAAAGGGCAGTATCCATTGCCACATGTTCAGATCAGCCGAACCGCTCGCCCCACCTTGCGGCAGGGTGAACCTATGGCCCGAGTGCTTGAGCCGGCCCATGCTGGCTCAGCGCTGCACGACACGCAGGGATGTCAGTACCTGGTCCCCACCGCCCGGGATCATGATCTGGCCCTTTTTCTCAAGCGTCTGCGAGTCGTAGACGGCGATGTCGTCAATGGTGCCGCCCACATACAGCTCCTTGCCGTCACTGGAAACGTTGACCGTGTAGTAAGTGTGGTCCAGGTCGATCCGCTTGATCAGCTTGCCGGTTTCGATGTCTGTCTTGGTGAGCTGGGTGTAGACCGTGTAGGCCTCATTGCGGCGTACAGGGTTGATGACCGACGAGAACAGCACCACAGAGGCATCTTCGAACTCATGGAAGCGCACCGAGTCCTTGGCCAGGTCCAGTGACCAGACGCCTGCCTTCTGCACGGTCTTGCCGTCGGCGCTGGTGTGGTTGATGTAGTACGGGGTGGCAAATTCCCCTGCCTGCTCGAACTGGGGCCAGATCGCCAAGGTGTCAGGCTCGCCGAACCCCGCGCGCTTCCAGGAACGCCAAGGGTGCTGGCCGATCTGCTTGCCGGTTTTCGGGTCCAGCACCAGCATGTCCCAACTGAAGGCGTAGAGGCGCGAGGCATCGGGGGAGTAGATCAGCGATGACACGCGGCGCGGCACCTTCAACTTGCGCACAGGCTGGGCCTGCAAGCCGCTGGAGGTGTCGAACACCGCGATGTACGGGTCCATCACGTTGTATTCGCCAGGCAGCAACTGGGTGGGGTTGACGAACACCGCCAGTTCCTTGCCATCCGGGGTAACATCAATCGCGTAGGGTGCCTTGGCGCGGATGCCTGATGACGAGAGGTCCGCACGGAACACCTCTTTGCCCGATTCCAGGTCAATACCCGACACGCTTTCCCAGCGGTTGTGGATTACATAGGCCACCTTGCCGTTCTTCGAAACCGCCAAGGCCCCGGGGCTGTTACCCATCGAGGTATTGGGGATGTGGAAAGCCTTGATCACCTTGCGTTCTGCCGGGTCTGCCACCACCACCAGGTCGGGCCTGGCAGCGGTGACCAGGTAGTCCTTGGCGGCTGCAAACGGGCTGGTCAATACCAGGCCCAGGGCCAGAACGCCAGCCACAGCGGCCTGACGAAGCGTTGCTTGGTTCTTGTTGTTCATGAGTATCCCTCTTGCCCCAGAGCCGGTCCGGTAGCGCAAAAGCGTGAGCGGTGATTACTTGGGAAAGACTGCCTTGAGGTTTGCCCAGTCGTTGGGGGCCGAGTCGTTGCCCTCGCTCCACTCCGGGTAGGTATGCAGCGAGTCAGGTACCTGGGCTGGCCACCAGCAAGGGTCGGAACATCCGTACAAATCGGCTTCCATGGGTTGGCAAAGCCCGGCAACGCCCAGAAACGGGTCAACCTCCCAACCGGGGTCGAACGTGGTGGCGCAGCCGACCACAGCAGACATGGCCACCACTTCGTTGGCCTCACCGTTCTCCAGCGCCACTTCGACTTGGTGCGCTTTCATGTTCATGGACTTCATGTGGTTCATGGCTGGACACTCCGAGTGCTCAAGTGCTTCTGAAAGAAGCGCGGGTTTTTCTGCAGGATTTCCATATAGACCTCGATACCGAAATCCACCCATTCGCGCATCAGGTCGCAGTAGTGGTAGGTGGGTGAGTGTGGGTCGCCAAAACGGGCGTAAGACTCGTGGTAACAGCCGCCGGCGCACAGGTTGCGAATCTGGCAGGTGGAGCACCCTTTGCCGGCGCGCTGGGTAGCGCCCTCCAGAAACGCACCCAGTTCCTTTTTGGCGATACCCTCGTCCACATTGCCAAACAGCGGCATGTCCGAACCCGTAAAGCGGTGGCAGAGGTTCAGGTCGCCTTTGTGATCCACCGCCAGCAACCCCACGCCGGCACCACAGGGCAGTGCCTTCTTGCGGCCTTCGTAAAGGTCGCTCATCAGCTGGTGCATATTGGAAAACCCGTTGTTCCTGCCCTCCAGTGCCGCGTCCCGGTAGGCGAGCCCCAGCGTCTTCATGCTGTCGAACACCTGCCGCAGCTCGTCCGATTGCAGGTTGAACGCGGTCACCGCGCCAGAGGTGGCAGGCGCAACGCCCACCTCAGCAAAACCAAGGTCATCCTTGAGGTGCTCGTGGATGGCGACCACATCGGTAAAGCCCGCAGTCAGCGTCACCCGAACCCCCACAGGTTTGGAGGTGTAGCGCTGCAACAGCATCCTGGATTTGGCTGCGACCACAGCGTAAGTGCCCTGCCCGCTTACCGTGATCCTGCGCCGGTCATGCACCGCCTGCGGGCCATCCATGCTGATGGATAGGCCGAAGCGGTGGGCGTCGAGGTAATCGACGATATCCTCCGTGAGCATGGTTGCGTTGGTGGTCATCGAGAAATCGACCCGCTTGCCCAACGCGGCACAGCGCGCCTCGGTGTAAGCAACCACCTGCTTGATCAGCGGCAAGTTGGTCAGCGGCTCACCGCCAAAAAAAATCACATTGATGCGCTGATGCACAGCGCCTTCCGCCAGCAACAGGTCGATGCTCTTGCGCGCCGTGTCAAAACTCATGCGGCGCCCTTTGGTGGGTACGTCCAGGTCTTCCTTGTAGCAATAGGTGCAGCTCAGGTTGCAGCCGGTATTCACATTGAGCACCACCGTGCTGATTGGGAACGCCGTTATGCTCACGTCCATGCCAGCATCGGGGGTGCCAGGTGAATCGCCCAGAATCGACAGGCCTTTGAAATTTTCAAGGGTCTGGGCCAGATCGGCAGGCGCGGCGACACCGCCGAAGGCCTTCTCCAGGCCTTCGAAAGACACCTGTTCATGGGCTTTGAGGAAATCGATGATTTCCCCGCCCAGCGCATCAAGCTCGAACAAACCGCTGGAAGGGATGTGAAACAGCACATGCCGCGCGCCCATCTTCACATCGTGAAAACTGAATCGGTTGACAAACAAATTGCCCATGGTGCCTTCCTCGCTGTTCAGCGGATGGGTGGGTCGTTCCAACGCTGTACGGTGACGACCAGCGGCTTGCTGGCCTCGACCTTGCGGTCGCCGTCGCTGACAACTGCGGTTACCTTGAGGTCGCCGGCATTGTTGGTGTGGAACTTGCGCGCGGGGTTCGGCCCGGCGTCCCCGGGCATGAACAGGCCATTGGCGTCCATGCTCCCGGCGAACTGGAGGTCGTCCATCGAGGTGGCGTAAGGGGTGCCGTTATCCACCGACCAGGTCGCGGGCATGTAACCCAGACGGATATCGTCGTCGGTACCGGGCTTGCCATCCGGGCCGAAGCTGTAGGCAACGGCTTCAAACTGCACCGGCACCTTGGGCATGGCCCCCTTGTTGGCCCCGACACGCGCCATGGCCTGGCCGGGCTCGATGGTGATGAAGTCCACGGTGTCATACACCGCCAACCCTGCCTGCAGGCGCGCTGCACCCACCCCCACCTCGCGAATACCCACCTTGGCGCCCTCGGCGGCGCTGGCTTCGACAACCACCTTGTCAGGCGAACGCTCCACAACCTTGGCGGTAACGCCATCGCCCAGCGCTACGTCGCCCGTCAGCCCTGTACCGTACAGCGTGACTTTCTGCGACGCCCCCGCTTTCAGGTAGGTGGGCTGAACCGCAACGATCTGGGGCTGATCACCGACCCGGGCAGCCTGCAGGGTACCGCCGATGGCGTCCACGCCGGGCTCAAACCAGCGCCCTTTCAGGTGCTGCCCATCGGCAGACAGCGCGAAGACTTGCTGGAACGCCTGGTTGCCCTGCTTGACCGTTGCCCGCCATTCGTAACCGGTGAACACGACGGCCTTGCCCTCTGCAATTTCATGTTTGCCGTTGGCGTAGGTCATCTGCATGGAGATGCTATAGCGATCAGTACCAATGGCTGAAACCGTTGCCGTGCCTTCATAGAAACCCCAGCCAGGGCGGTGGCCCGTGACCCGCCAGTTACCCGTGGGCGCCACTGCTTTATGCTCACGCCACGTTGACCAGGCCTGGGTATCGAACGCGTATCGGTTACCCAGCACCTTGGGCATTTCCTGGGAGGCGATGTCCCACCAGTTACGGTCGCGGCCCGCCTGCTGGATTTCGATGGTGGGGAACTGGCCGACATGGAAGCTGGCGAGTTTGCGCCAATCTTCCTGGGTACGACGTTGCAGGGCGATGCGGCCATAGGAGTGGCAGCGGGCGCAGGTTTCGGCCACGTGCTTGTCATCCGGCGTTTCCACCTGCGTGAAGTCCCGCTCCAGCAAGTAGCGGCGGCCGGCGGTTTCCTCGGGTGCCAAGCCATTGGTGTCTGCGAGGTACTTCACCAGCGTGAGGCGTTCGTCGGCAGTAAGCCGAACCCCGTGTGCTGCCACCATCCTGCCAATGGTCATGTCCCACCCTTCGGGGGTTCTGCGGGACTGGTCGATACGGTTCAGGCCCGCATTCTCGACGGGAAGGTGGCAAACACCACACTTGGCATTGAGCAGGGCCTTGGCTTCAGTCGCAGGGTCGGCGTATGCAAACAACGGGATTGCAGAAACTGCAAGGGACAACGCCAACGGGCGCACGGGGGTAGAAAATGCACGGTGTGGGCGCATTCTTTGGGCTCCCTGTTTTGTTGTGGTTATGACTCAGGCTCAACCATCACGCCTGCTGTGCTGCCAGCGGCCATGACTTGGCTAAAGGCTACGATCTGCGCGCAAAAGGCTGTATCAAGAAACGGCAAGCAACAGCACTTTGGCTATCAAGAAATGGCAACCCCGTCGCTCGGTCGACAGGTAGCGCTTGCGCGGTGATGTTTTCTTACAAAATAATTTTCAGCGGACGGCGAGCTTGCGCCCAAGGCAGTACCCGTCCGGGATAGCGCCACCTAGAAAAAAAACAGCCTTCCGTGAGGTAGCCCATGCGCGCCATCAGAGAACCGTCACCTGTAGAGGCTCATGCGAGCCCGTCATTCGTGTGCTGTGAAACCAGCGATGTGTTGGAACAGGCCTCTGTGCTCCCCAAGTGGAACCAGGAATATGTGCAGATCAGCGAGGGGGCTTTCACTGGCGCCTTGCAGGACCTGTCGCTGGGGCCGATTCAGGTGTTCCGCGAAACCATGGACAAGGCCGTGGACCAACACGGGTTGCCCTGGCGCAACAGCTTCGCGATCGGGGTGCCCAATGCCATTGTCGGCGACGGTTTCTGGTGCGGCGACAGGCTTGAACAGGACTCGGTGTTCTTTCTAAAGCCCAATTCGGAGCTACGGTTCAGAACGCCGTGTAAATCCGACATCTATGTGGCAGTGGTCGACATGACGCTGCTAGGCGAATACGCCGAAAGCGTAGAGGGCGTGGATGCCGCCCGCATCACCGCCATCAGCGGGGCAAGCGCTGCCTCTGCCGAACTGTGCAGCGCCATCCGCAGCAGCCTCGGCCACATCTTCACCGGCCTGAGCACCAACCCGCATGCACTGGAAAATGACGTGCTGCTGCGCGACCTGCTGAGCGAAACGCTGCACACCATCTCTGCCAGCCTGAGCCATTTAAGCCAGGCGCCGCAGCACCACCCTGGCCAGTTCGTGCATCGGCATATCGTGGAGAAAGCGCGAGAATTCATTCTGTCGCGCTACAGCCTGCCGCCCTCGGTGCAGGAAATCTGCCTGGAGCTGCGTATCAGCCGGCGAACGCTGCACTATGCATTTCAAAAGGTGCTGGGTATCAACCCGGTAAGCTACCTGCGTTATGTACGGCTGCATGGCGCGCGGCAGATGCTGCTGGCTGCCGGCACCGGCCAGGTGCTGATCAGCGAAGTGGCGGCGCAGTGGGGGTTTCTGCACGCGGGCATGTTCTGCACCTACTACCGCCAGTTGTTCGGTGAAACGGCGAGCACCACCCTGATGCGAAATGCGCCCACCCACTACCCTTGCGATGGCCATGGTTAACAGGCAGGTTGGAGCAGAGCGCGCGATGGGCCGCCCAACGGCCCCCAATCATCAATGCAAGCTCAGTCCCGATACCCCGGCGCTACCCGGTCCAGCATCCTTACCATTGCCTTCCACGCCAACGCCCCTGCATCGTGGTCGGTCAACTGCCCCTCCATCACCGGCCGCCCAGGGTCATTGAACTGCCGTTCGGTGTGCACGCACACCTCATGGGCCGGCAACACCAGCTTGCCACTGGCCATGGCGGTTACCTGGATCTCGCAGGCCTTCTCAAGGTAATACATGCGCATGAACGCCTCCCCCACCGTGCGCCCAACCGTCAGCAGGCCATGGTTACGCATAATCATCACCGGCTGCTGACCCAGGTCGGCCACCAGGCGCTGCTGTTCATCCAGGTTCAGCGCCACCCCTTCGTAATCGTGGTAGGCCACCTTCCCATAGAACTCCATCGACATCTGGTTCACCGGCAGCAAACCGCATTCCAGCGCCGCCACTGCGCACCCGGCGCGGGTGTGGGTGTGCAACACGCACTGGGCGTCCTCCCGTGCCCCATGGATGGCGCTATGGATCACGAAACCGGCCGGGTTGACCGGATATTGCGAAGGCTCGACGGCATTACCCTGCAGGTCGATCTTCACCAGGCTCGACGCGGTGATTTCCTCGTACAGCAACCCGTACGGGTTGATCAGGAAGTGGTGCTCCGGCCCCGGCACCCGCACCGAGATATGGTTGAAGATCAGGTCGGTCATGCGCAGGTGCGCGATCAACCGGTAGCAGGCGGCCAGTTCTTCGCGCAGCTCACGTTCATGCTTCATGTTCTTGCAGCCTCCCAGGCCATTGAAGTGGGGGCAGCGGTTACTTGCTGGCCCAGGCGTTGAACCGCTCTTCCAGCTCGTCACCATGGTCTACCCAGAACGCCACGTCCATCGACAGCGCGCCCTGCAGGTTCTGCCTGGAGGTGGGCACCCACTGGGCCAGGCCCGGGTCGAGTGCAGCGGCAGCCTGGGTATTGGTAGGCCCGTAGGGGATCTGCTGCACGTAACGCACCTGCACCTCGGGCTGGTTGGCGTAGGCAATCAGCCGCTTGGCCTGCGCCACATGCTTGGAGCCCTTGATGATCGCCCAGTAGTCCATGCCATACAGGCTGCCCGGCCAGACCACCGCCAAGGGCGCCCCGGCCTGGGCAGCGGCGGCAATGCGCCCGCTGTAGGTCGAGGTCATTACCACGTCGCCTGCGGTGAGCCACTGCGCCGGCTGGGCGCCCGCCTCCCACCACTGGATATAAGGCTTGAGCTCGCTGAGCTTGGCGAAGGCCCGGTCTACCCCCTGCGGGGTCGCCAGCACCTTGTAGACGTCCTCCACCTTGACCCCGTCGGCCATCAGTGCGAACTCCAGGTTGTACACCGCGCGCTTGCGCAGGCCGCGCTTGCCCGGGTACGTCTTCACGTCCCAGAAGTCTGCCCACGAGGTGGGCGCCTGGGCCAGCTTGTTGCGGTCGTAGGCAATGGCCACGCTCCACACCAGCGCCGCCGAGCCACAGGCCTGCGCGGCCTCGGGGATCAACTGGTCGGCGTGGCCGAGCTTGGCCCAGTCCAGCTGTTCGTACATGCCTTCATCGCAGCCGCGCATCAGGTCGGGGCCCTCGATCTGCACCACGTCCCAATCCACATGGCCGGTATCGACCATTACCTTGATGCGGGCCATTTCCCCGTTGTACTCACTCTGGATCAGCTTGCTGTTGTCCTGCGCACTGAACGGCTGGAACACCGCCACATCCTGGGCTTTCTGGCCGGCGCCACCGTAACCGACCACCACCATGTCCGGTGCAGCCTGGGCAGTGGCCATGCCAAGGCATAGCAGCAACGCGCCAAGGCCGGGCTTTTGTGCAAACGCTTTCATCGGTGAACCCTCTTTTTGTTTTTGTGGGTGACTGAAAACTAGTCCCGCAATAGTAAAAAAACAAGTTGATTTTTTACTATGGGTACATTTTCATTGAAGAATAAAAACAAAGCCGGAGCTCAACACCATGGCGACCTTCCCGCACCTGTTCCAGCCGCTGCAGATCCGTGGCAAGCGCCTTAAAAACCGCATCATGTCCAGCGGCCACGACACCTCGATGCCCACCGACAACCTGGTGAACGACCGCCTTGTCGCCTACCACAAGGCCCGCGCCGAGGGTGGCGTCGGGCTGATCGTGCTGCAGGTGGCCGGCGTGCACGACAGCGCCCGCTACACCTCCCATGTGCTGATGGCCACCGATGACAGCTGCATCGAGGGCTACCGCCGGCTGGCCCAGGTGTGCCATGCCGAGGGCACCGTGGTGCTGTCGCAGGTGTTCCACCCTGGGCGCGAGATCATGGAGTCCGCCGACGGCCTGCTCGCCGTCGCCTACTCGGCCTCCGCCGTGCCCAACGAGCGCTTCCGGGTAATGCCACGGGCGCTGGACCAGGCCATGATCGACGAGATCGTCGCCGGTTACGCCGCCGCCGCACGCCGCCTGCACCAGGCCGGTATCGATGGCGTCGAGGTGGTGGCCAGCCACGGCTACCTGCCGGCGCAGTTCCTCAACCCGCGGGTGAACCGCCGCAGCGACGGCTACAACGGTACGCTGGAGCAGCGCCTGCGCTTTTTGCGCGAAGTGCTGGCGGCCGTGCGCGCCGCCACCGACGAGCAGTTCATCATTGGCCTGCGCATCAGCGCCGATGAACGCGATGCCGAAGGCCTTACGGAAGATGAATCGCTCACAGCCGTGGGGGCCCTGCAAGGCAGCCTCGACTACGTGCACATCGTGGCGGGCACCTCGGCATCGCTCGGCGGCGCCGTTCATATTGTGCCGCCGATGGCCATCGAGGCAGCCTACCTGGCCCGCGAGGCAGAAACCTTCAAGTCGCGCCTGAACATTCCGCTGTTCGTGACCGGCCGCATCAACCAGCCCCAGGAAGCCGAGTTGATTCTGGCGCGCGGCCAGGCCGATGTGTGCGGCATGACCCGCGCGCTGATCTGCGACCCGCTGATGCCGAACAAGGCCGACAGCGGCCGGGCTGAAGACGTGCGCGCCTGCATCGCCTGCAACCAGGCGTGCATCGGGCACTTTCACCGCGGCCTGCCGATTTCCTGCATCCAGCGCCCGGAAACCGGGCGCGAACAGCAATACGGCCAGTTGCCCCAAGCCGCCACGCGCAAACGCGTCATGGTGGTGGGCGGCGGCCCGGCCGGCATGAAAGCCGCTGCCGTGGCTGCGGCGCGGGGGCACCAGGTAACGCTGTACGAGGCCAGTGCCCAGCTGGGCGGCCAGGTACTGCTGGCCCAGTTGCTGCCGCGCCGCGCAGAATTTGGCGGTGCCAGCACCAACCTGCAACGGGAGATGCAACTGGCCGGTGTCGAGGTAGTGCGCAACACCTGGGTAGACCGGGCACTGGTCGAGCGCGTACGCCCGGACGCCGTGGTTGTCGCCACCGGTGCCGAGCCCTACTGGCCGCACTTCGAGCGCGCCGGCGAACTGCAAGTGGTGGACGCCTGGCAGCTGTTGCGTGACCAGGTAAAGCCCGGCCGCTCGGTGCTGGTGATGGACTGGCGTTGCGACTGGATTGGCCCAGGCATCGCCGAACGGCTGGTGCGCGCCGGCCATCAGGTGCAACTGGCGGTCAACGGCACCCACTGCGGCGAGAGCCTGCCCCTGTACGTGCGTGACCAGCTGGCCGGCGAGCTGCACAAGCTGGCAATCCCCATCACCCCCTATGCCCGGCTGTACGGCTGCGACGACAACACGGTCTACCTGCAGCACACCGCCAGCGGCGAAGCGATGCTGTTCGAACACATCGACACCCTGGTGCTGTGCATGGGCCACCAGCCGGTCGATACCCTGGCCGAGCAGATCCGCGACCTGGCGCCTGTCTACCGCATCGGCGACTGCCTGGCCCCGCGCACGGCTGAAGAGGCGATCCACGAAGGTTTGAAAGTCGCCGCCGCCTTGTGAGCCTGTTTATACTCCGAGGCTTTGCAGGGTCGATCGGACATCGCCATGAGTCGCCACATCAGCAAAGCGCCACAGGCCGAGGACGGCGCCAGCGCGCCGCAGTTTCTGGGTACGCGCATCCGCGGCCTGCGCAAGCGCCGCGGCCTGACCCTGGCCGAACTGGCCGCACAAAGCGAGCTCACGGCTGGCTACATCAGCCAGCTGGAGCGCAACCTGTCGTACCCGTCCATCCCGGCGCTGTTCAACATCGCCCGCAGCCTGGGCGTGACCATCCAGTGGTTTTTCGCAAGCGAAGCGGTCACTGCGCCCGAGGATGAAGGCTACGTGGTGCGCAAGAACAGCCGGCTGAGCGTGTATTACGAAGACGGCATCATCGACCAGTTGCTCACCCCCCAGCCCAACCGCGAGCTGGAGATGCTGCATTCACGCTTCCCACCGGGCACCTACAGCCAGACCAGCTACAGCCATGAAGGCGAAGAAGCCGGCTACCTGCTCAGCGGCCAGTTCGAGCTGTGGGTGGGCGAGCGGCATTTTGTGCTGGAAGAAGGCGACAGTTTCAGCTTCTCCAGCCAGCAGCCGCACCGCTATGGCAACCCTGGTGAAGCTGACGCTATTGTGATTTGGGTGATTACACCGCCGACCTTCTAACGGCCCAAACTTACAGGCAGTCCCCCTGAAGGAGCCGGCCTGCCGGCGATGCGCTGCAAAGTAGCCCCAGCCCCCTATAAAAGGCCCCGCCATGCCCCTACAACACAGACCCGTAACGCCCGAAGACATCCCAACCCTTTGCACCTTCCCGCAAAACGCTCAGGAACTGTTCTACATGTTCCCCAAAGCTCACTACCCCCTCACCGAGCATCAGCTCTCCACCGCCATCGCCCAACGCACTGAGTGCACAGTGTTCGAGAAAAACAACCGCACCGTCGGCTTTGCCAACTTCTACAAAGCCGAGATGCACGGCGTGTGCTGCATCGGTAACGTCATCGTTGCCCCAGACGCACGCGGCCAAGGCGTGGCGAGTTACATCGTGGAAACGATGACAGCGCTGGCATTTGACCGTTATCAGGCCACGGCGGTACACATTGCGTGCTTCAACGAGAACACTGCGGGTTTACTGCTTTACCCGAAACTGGGTTTCTTGCCTTTCGCAGTGGAAGAAAGATGTTCCCCAGAGGGGCACCGGGTGGCACTGATCCATATGAGCCGGGGTAGCGCGGGGCTGGGCTTATAAGCGGGGTTAGGGCCACTGGGCGGCCCTAAAGGTTTCTCAGTACCGAGCATCACGGCAATATGGAATGCGCCGTTTTACGCCCGCATGGGGTTTGAGGCGATAGCCAGTCACGACCTGGAACCGAGGCTTGCGGCGATATTGAGTGAGGAATACCAACACGGGTTTGCTCCGAACAGTCGATGTGCCATGGCTTGGGCGGTGGCTTAGTACAGAATGCTCGGGCCACTCAGCCATTTGGAAAGCAGGCTGTTGGCACCAAGGCAGCGTGAGGCTGATTCAACGCCGCGGTATCCGATCTTGCTCAGCCACCGTTGCATTCAGCCGCCTGAGCATGGCCATGAGATTCCCATGCAATCCCGTACGGGTAGGTTTACGGCGCACCAGTTGCTGCTGAATCAGATAGCCTGGGCCGTTGTAGACCTCTTCAAACGTACCGTCCCGGTTCATGCGAATACCGAGGTAATAGTCAGGCACATGGTGCACCGGGAATGTAAGGGTGGTGCCGAAGGTGGTCTTGATTTGCACATTGCGCCCCGCATCACAAATTGCATCGTGATGCCTGGTGAGCCCATCATTGAGTACCAGCCTGTACGCCAGGCTGGCCACAACCTCGCCGATATCGCCGACCAGCCTGCCGTCCAGGGTAAAGGGCTTGCCTGGATAGGCCGCCTGCAGTTGCCCAACAGCGGCGAATAGATCGTGTAGTGCGTTTTTGATCTTCAGTTCAATGGTCGCATCCATGGGCGTGCCTTAGCTGATAGCAGATTCGTGAGTGGTCAACGCACAGCGTCCCAGTGCCCAAGGCGCGTCGTTGCGGAGCTGGACGCTAACCTGATGCTGACCGAGCGCAGGTGTAGCCTGATCGCAAGCGGACCAAATCCCAGGGCTGATATATCAGTACTTGGCGCACACCACCAGGGTGCGCACAGTTGTGGATGCGATTACAGCAGCCTTCTCTGAATCAACCTCGGTATAGAAAAGGCCCGCCCAGCCACCCTTGACCCGCCTCACCCCCCGCCGCATGCTTGATCGCTCCACCCACGCTCAAGGACTGATCGCATGAAACTGGAAACCCTCGCCCTCCACGCGGGCTTCACCTCCGACCCCACCACCCGGGCCGCGGCGGTGCCCATTTACCAGACCACCTCGTTCACCTTCGACGACACCCAGCACGGTGCCGACCTGTTCGACCTGAAGGTGGCCGGCAACATCTACTCGCGCATCATGAACCCCACCAACGACGTGCTGGAGCAGCGCATG
>NZ_BCAV01000056.1:0-9877 GCF_001320125.1 Pseudomonas sp. NBRC 111119 | reverse complement strand
CGCCCTGGAAGGTGGGGTGGGCGCGCTGGCGGTGGCCTCGGGCATGGCGGCCATCACCTACGCCATCCAGACCGTGGCCGAGGCTGGCGACAATATTGTCTCGGTGGCCAAGCTGTATGGCGGCACCTACAACCTGCTGGCCCACACCCTGCCGCGCATGGGCATCACCACCCGCTTCGCTGCCCACGACAACATCGCCGCCATGGAGGCGCTGATCGATGAGCGCACCAAGGCTGTGTTCTGCGAGTCCATCGGCAACCCTGCCGGCAACATCGTGGATATCGCCGCACTGGCCGAGGCCGCCCACCGCCATGGCGTGCCGCTGATCGTCGACAACACCGTCGCCACCCCCGTGCTGTGCCGGCCGTTCGAACACGGCGCCGACATCGTCGTGCACTCGCTGACCAAGTACATCGGCGGCCACGGCACCAGCATCGGCGGCATCGTCATCGACTCCGGCACATTCCCCTGGGCCGACAACAAAGAACGTTTCGCCCTACTGAACACACCCGACCCGTCCTACCACGGCGTTACCTACACAGAAGCCTTCGGCCCCGCCGCCTTCATCGGCCGCTGCCGTGTGGTACCCCTGCGCAACACGGGCGCGGCGCTGGCACCGTTCAACGCTTTCATGATTCTGCAAGGCCTGGAAACCCTGGCCCTGCGCATGGAGCGCCACACCGAGAACGCCCTGAAGGTTGCCCGCTACCTGCAAGGCCACGAGCAAGTGGCGTGGGTTAACTACGCCGGCCTGCCCGACCACCCCGAACATGCACTGGCCCAGCGCTACACCGGCGGCAAGCCAGCGTCGATTCTGTCGTTCGGCATCAAGGGTGGCCAGGCGGCCGGTGCGCGCTTCATTGATGCCCTGCAACTGGTGCTGCGCTTGGTGAACATCGGCGACGCCAAGTCACTGGCCTGCCACCCCGCCTCCACCACCCACCGCCAGCTCAACGACGAAGAACTGGAAAAGGCCGGCGTGCCACGGGACATGGTACGGCTGTCGATCGGCATCGAGCACAGCGACGACATCCTCGCCGACCTGGCCCAGGCCCTGGAGGCCAGCCGCGGTTGACTCACCAGCGCCCTACCCAATGCCGACGGCGGGCGTCACTTCTGCATAACCGGATTGCCTTGCGATGACCCTGTTCTACCTGAAACTCATCGTCACCCCGCTGCTGATGTGGGCCATCTCCCTCGCGTCGCGGCGCTGGGGCGGCTTGTTGGGCGGGCTGCTGTCCGGGTTACCGATCACCTCGGCATTGGTGATGACTTTTTTGTGCCTGGAACAAGGCACAGCATTCGCCCTCGGGGCCGTGCCTGGCGCGCTGGGCGGGCTGGCGGCGGTGCAGGCTACCTATGCCTTTTACCTGTTCGCCACGCGCAGGCTAGGCGTGGGGGCTGCCGTGGGGCTGGCGGTACTGTTCTATGGCGTGGCTGCCTATGCCTTTACCCATTGGGGCAGTTTGTACCTGTCGATTGGCGTGGCGCTGGTGCTGATTGCCGTGTTGATAAACGCCAGTGGGCGCGAGCCCAAGCCAGAGGCCATGGCCCTGTCTCGACAGCGGTATTGGGAGATTCCCCTGCGCATGGTGTCGGCCACGTCCCTGCTGATGGTTACCACCAGCCTGGCCAACTGGCTGGGGCCGGCGACCAGCGGGATGCTGGCGCCGATACCGGTGATTGCCTGGCCGTTGGTGGTGTTCGCGAATGTGCAAAACGGGCGCGCCGGCATGGCCGCGATGGTACGGGGTAATGCGATTGGGGCGGTGGGGGTGATTGCGTTTTATCTGGTGTTGGCGGGTGTGCTGCAGGCGTGGGGCGTGGGGCTTGCGGTCAGCCTGGCCATGGGGTGTGCCGTGATGCTGACCGTGGGGCTGGCGGCGGTGTTGCGGCGCAGGTGAACACCTTGTTGGAACAAACTGCCTCGCTCTCTTAACTGCGGCCATTCCTCATTCCGCCAGTTTGACTTCAGCTGAGCAGTGAAGAAAAAATCGGCAGAATCGCTAGATCTGAAGATTTTGTGCGTTCAGTGAAGAAAATATCAGCGCTCATCATCAACAGCAGCAAAAAGTGCATCCCCCGCCGATTTGTGGGGCAGTCCAGTTTATGAGGCAGCCCACCCTGTGGGAGCGGGTTCACCCGCGAACACCGGCGCCAGCCGGTGCCATCCACCCTGATATCAAGCAGCGCCCACCCGCTCCCCAGGCCAAACCACCGCCTGAGCCACAATCACATGCGTGCCATTGAACGTAAGCGCAGGCCCGCCATGAAGCTGATAGCCGATCAGCAGGGCATCACTGACCCTGCGGCAAAAGGCAGCGTCATCGGGGCCGGTCAGTACGCGGTAAATGGGCATGCCGTCGGGTGGCTGGTTCATCGGGTTGATCCTTGGTGCGGTAGGTGTGGAGTTTCAATACTACTTGGAAACAACCTGCAACCTGCAACACCGGGCAGTCTATGTAAAACGCGATGGAGTTCCTGGTAAACAATCAGAATTTAACCCTTTCTTGTAGGCCCTTTCCCAAAGATACTCCGTGAGCCTGTTTTTCGTTGCGCAAGGAAATCGTCGGTCCTAGTCTCGGCCCGTCGCTGCAAATTCAGCGACCGGTTTTGACAGACCGTCGATTGTTGTCCGTGTGCATACGCTTATGGCGGCTGTACGTGCGGGCACCTTCGTGTGCGCCGAGTGCCAACAATCTCGGTCTGTCAACCCGCGTACAGCTGCCACCCTCCCGTTTGACAGCGAGGTGGATAGCAGCTCAACCATTGTTGGAGCGTGAGCATGCTGAAAATCGTCCCAGACCCACCCCGTCACATTCTTTCCCTAGAAGACACACTGATCCAGGCCACGGATTACGCCCTGTGCGCGGCAACCGTGGTGCAGCAGGCAATGGCGCTACAGCCCAAATCGCCCGCGTCGGTGCTCATCATGGCGTCGATGCACGAACTGGAAACGCTGCGAGCGCTGCTTGAGTCGGCATTGATCCAGGTGCAGATGCCCTCAGAACCCAGGGCCTGGCACTAAAGCCTGGTTGTGTAACGCCTGGGCTGTTAGAGCCACCAGGGTTTCCAGCCCAGGCAACGATGTCTTTAGGGGAGCTACCACCGTGCCCACAGAAGAAAACAAATTCACCGTCGGTAAAACCACCTTCTACCAAGGTGCCAATCAAACCCATCCCCTCTTCCGCATCGAACCTGGAATCCCTTGCCAAAGTGCGCGTGAGCAAGCCTCGGAACTGATGGGCTATGCGCGGGACATGACGCTGGATGGTTTGATGGAAGATAAACCCCAGCTGATCTGGGCATCCCACTACCTGTGTGCGCTGGCCAAGGCGCTGATGGATGATGCTGAGCTGGGCATGATGCGTTGAGTCAAGCTGTGTGCAACCAAGCTGGCTCAGCAGCCATCAAAAAGCCCAGCATTGGGCTGGGCTTTATCCCTCAGGCCGAGGCTGTCCAGACAGCAAGCTCATAACCATCTGGATCGATGAAGTGGAATCGCTTCCCGCCAGGAAAGGTGAAAACTTCACGGCTGATGATTCCGCCAGCAGCCTTAACCCGAGTCTCAGCTCCAGCAAGGTCGTCTGAGTACAAGATGACCAATGGGCCGCCTGGCCTGACTGGCTCGCCAGTGGTGAAGCCACCGGTCAACCGACCGTCGCTGAACTCGGTGTATGTCGGGCCGTAATCGACGAAGGTCCAGCCGAACACCGCGCCGTAAAAATCCTTGCTGCGCTGAATGTTCTGGACGTTGAACTCAATGTTGTCGATCTGGCGGTCTGTTCCTCTGCTGCTCATGGGTACCTCCTTGTAAGAGGGTGGAATCTACCATAGCGACCCTGGACCTGTTGCATCCTGTCCACGCGTTCATCCTGCGTAGTAGGTGATTAGAGTGCGCTGCTCGGGTTAGGCCTCACCTATCGTGTCGACTCTAAAGACCATGGACCTACTCACCGTGTTCGTTAGTACCACTCATCCAACGCTCGCAAACGCTGAAGAGCGTGTTTGTACTTACACATCAAGGCGAAAGTACCCCGAGCTGTTCCAGAGACACTTTGTTGGTAGATTCCCTCACAATCCGATTTGACATATTCCTTCCAATGAGACTGTGAAGCCTTGAGCAGAACCGGAACTTCCTCATAGGTCGAATACCTATCGGGGTGCTCAGTCATCTGCTGGGCGTGAGCCAATTTCTCCTGGTACTTAAGCTCAACTTGCTCGTCGGCACTGCGCTTCATTGCGAAAAGACACATCTCGCTGCCATTCGTGCCATGAACATCTGGCCTGCGCAAGCACTCCTGCCAGACAGCTTCAACCTTCGCAGCGAACTGGCGAACCGCCTCGTCTAACTCCTCTTCGCGGCCAACGTCAGCATGGGAAGTACTCATCACGAGCAGCGATCCCATGCAGATCCCTGTAAATGTATTTTTCATGTGGCTCACTCCTTGAGATAGCGCTAAAGACGGTGAATATTGCCGTAATCAGAAGCTCCGCGCTATGAAACGGGGCGTTTTCATTTTTTGGCTGGGATCAGGCAGCATGCTGACAGCGCGAGCGGTATGCGCAGTGCACTCGCTTAGCTCCAGCGTTTGGCCATCGCACGTGTGGACGCAGGCCAAGGCACTGGTGGAAGCTGAGTAAAGGATGATGCGCTGAGCCATGGTAATAATCGGTGCCGCACGGAACCCCAAGGCATTCACCCCGTTTCCTCGGGTGTAACGCTTGAGTGGATCCAGGCAGACCTTGCAAACCCCGTTACTGGCGCTGAAGCAATAGCAGCCTCCGCGCCCCGTGAGCTGGATGTGCTGATCTACAACATCGGCATCTGGGAGCAATATGCGTTCACAGAGCAGTACGCATTTCTGAGCGACAGTGACGCCTCCATCAGCAGGCTGGTGAAGGTGAACATCACCGCCACGCTGCTATTGCTAAAACGCCTGATCCCGAATTTGCTCGGTTCGTCCAGGCCGCAAGTCATTCTGACGGGCTCCACCTCGGCACTGCGCCAGAGCGGCAGGCCCGAAGTGACGTTCGGTGCAACCAAGGCCGCGCTCAATGGAATTGCAAATAGCGCCCCGGGTGGCAAGGGTCTTTTTTGCCGTATCCACCTCTTTCCCACCGCCTGCTTTCAATAAAAATGCGAAGATAGTAGCGTTGCGCCCCTGTTAACCAAACCACGGATCGGTAATGAACAATTTCTCACTCTCCCCCCAGGATTTCGTACTTCCATTGGTCGGCGCCTTCCTGCTCTGGCTGGTGTCCAAAGCCATCAATGGAGCAGTCTCTTTGGCCCTGCACTTGGCTAAACGGCTGGTCACCCGCCAGCTCAGGAAGATCAAACGCGTTCGGGTAGATGCCTTTGCAATCCAAAAGGAGATAATCAAAGAGTCGACGCTTTTCGCATGTTTCGTCCTATCATCCCTACTTGCAATGGGGTTCTACCTACCCGTCGCAGCTGATAAGGTGTTTACAACAAAGGTAGCAGTGATGGCCACGCTCCTGGTGCCGCCCCTTCTGCTAGAAGCCTGGTGGCTCTTGCATCAAGACTATGTCACCACCCTACTGAAGTATGCAGCCAAACTAGGCCCAGGATTCCGGAGAGCTATACCGAGGTACCCTGAACCCTGCCGCCGGACCAGCGACCGGAAGGCTCGCCGCGATAAATCTGCAAAAAGAAAGGCGACCTACCGACATGTGGTCTCCAGGCGCTAGGGTTTCGAAACAGCACTAATTGGGTAGCAATGACGTAAGCCTGCGTCATCCAGGTGGAACCTAGTGTCCTCTGTGCGAAAAAATCGGAATTAGCCCCTTCCTTGTAGGCCGTTTCCCAAAGATACTCCGGGCGCACGTTTTTCGTTGCACATGAGCAGTGTGGATTCTAGTCTCGCCCGGTCGCTGCCAATTCAGCGACCGGTTTTGACAGACCGCTCACGTTGTCCTCATGTGCACGCCTTTATGGCGGCTGTACGTGCGGGCACCTATGGTGCGCCGAGTGCCAACGTCTCGGTCTGTCAACCCGCGTACAGCTGCCACCCTCTTGTTTGACAGCAAGTTCGAGGCAGCTCCATATCCCACGTTGGAGCTGAACCATGCTAAAGATTGTTCCTGATCCGCCTCCCGCCCTTCTCTCCCTTGAAGACACTCTGATACAGGCCACTGACTACGCGCTCTGCGCGTCGACCGTTGTTCAGCAGGCAATTCAATTGCAGCCCAAGTCACCCGCCTCCATCCTGATGATGGCATCTATGCACGAGCTTGAGACGCTGCGCGCGTTGCTTGAGTCGGCGTTGATTCAGGTGCAGATGCCGTATGAGCCAAGGTTGCGGCATTGAGTTTGTGATTGGTTTCGCCTGGGTTGTGCGTGGTGCGGCTAGGCCAGCCCAGGCATTAGCGTGTTTCAGGGAGCGACAAAGATGGCCACAGAAGAAAACAAATTCACCGTTGGTAAAACCACTTTCTACCAAGGCGCGAACCAGACCCATCCCCTCTTTCGCATCGAGCCTGGGATTCCCTGCCAAAGCGCGCGCGAGCAAGCTTCTGAGCTGATGGGCTACGCGCGGGATATGACGCTGGATGGGTTGATGGAAGATAAACCTCAGCTGATCTGGGCTTCGCACTATCTGTGCGCGTTGGCCAAAGCGCTGATGGATGATGCTGAGTTGGGGATGATGCGGTGAAGTAGGTCTACGCTTTCGGATGCGTTGAAGACCTGGTTCAGTGTTCGGCTTTGAAGACTGCCTACCTTCAGGGGCAGATCAACGTAATTGATCAGCTCGCAGCCTTAGCTCCATTGGCTGAGACATTAGACTCGAGCCCGGACGCAGAGGCTCAGCGGGGCCAACTGGCTCAAAGCCGCTCGTTTTATACAGCTGTATCGCTGGGCTGTCTGCAATGGTCACATCCAAGCGCACGCGGAAAGTGCCGCGGTTTTCAGCCCAAGCAACAGCCGACTCAAGCAACGCCCTACCGATGCCAAGACCACGTGCCTCTGGCGCGATCCATATTTGAAAGATTTCGACGAGTTCGTGGTCGGCGTCCGACGCCTTGCACCAGATCAGGCCACGCCCCTTGTTGGAACAGCAGAGTACGCCCCTACCCTACCCGGTCGCGGCGCTGGGCGATCTTTTGGGGCGGGCCATAGAGCGCATGGCCGATGTGATCGGCGTGCCCTGCGCCATGGCCGCGCAATCTGTTCTAGCCACGACAGCTTTGACGAGCCAGGCGCACGCCAATGTTCACCTCGACGGCCGAATCTATCCGTTGTCGCTGTACTTGCTAACGGTAGCTTGCTTGGGTGATCGCAAAAGCGCGGTGGACCATACTGCACAGCAGGCCGTACGCGACTGGGAGAGACAGCAGTGGATCGCTTACGGCGAACAACTCAAGGCGCACCGAGCAGCGATGAGCCTCACCGCGAAATCGCCAACCTCGAAAAAGTCAGCACAGCTAGCGCTGGACGCCCAACCTGAACCCGTCCAACCGAGACTCCTCAGTGCTGAGCCGACCATTGAAGGTCTGGTCAAAAGCCTCTGCCATGGTTTGCCGAGCATGGGGCTGTTCAGCGATGAAGGCGGCAGTTTTTGGGCGGCAGCACCATCAGCAAGGACAACATGATCAAGGCGATCACTCACTTGTCGACGCTGTGGGACGGTAGCCCGATTGATCGGTCGCGCGCGATGACTGGAGAAAGTCTACGTGCCTATGATCGCCGCCTCAGCATGCACTTGATGCTTCAACCCCGCCTGGCAGACCGCTTGCTGCAGACGCTGATATCAAAGACCAGGGCATCCTGGGACGCTGTCTGATCAGTTGGCCGGAGCGTCTGGTTGGACAACGGCTGTACAAAGCCATCGACCTGACCCGAGATCCAAAGGTGCACCTGTACCAGCAGCGCATTGCCGCGCTGATGCAGAAGCCTTGGTCACGCCATAAAGACGGCGGACTCAACCCTGCAACACTGGAGTTAAGCCCCCGCGCCCGTGAAGCATGGATTGCCATTCACGACACCATTGAATGCGAGTCTGGGGAATTCGGCGAGCTGGTCAACATACAGGCTGCCGCGGGCAAAGCCGCCGCGAACGTTCTACGCATGGCTGGTGTGATGGCGGTGGTTGAAGAATCGACTGTCTTGGAAGAAATGCACATTCAGCGCGCCTCTACGCTGATGGATTACTACTTGGCTGAGAATCAACGACTGACTGAACAGGAGCCTCTGAATAAGCTTCGCGCAGAGGCCGACTGCCTGCTGCGCTGGTTGATAAAGAAGAACTGGCCACCGTTTCGCCTCCGCGACATCACACGCAACGGTCCTCGCTTTGCCCGTAAAAGCACGCGGCACACCTTCGAGTTATTGCTGCAACTGGTTGCCCATAACTGGCTGGACAATGACGGGGACATATTCGAGGTACGCCATGTTCCGACTCAATGACGCCGTGCGCCGCTATCGGGGGCAACATGGCTCGCCGACCGAATTACGGTGTGTCGCCGCCAGCGTCACCACTTTGTCGCCACCTGCCAAGCGAGATGCGGCGGGTGTTGTCGCCACTGTCGCCGCTGTCGCCAGAGCAACACCTGAGCCCATAGACCTGGCTCAGCTCATCGAGCAGCTGCAAGAGGAAGGGGCTCTGCTGCTGCACAGCGAAAATGCCCTTTTCATCCGCCCAGCACACTGGGGATAGTTGGACAGCGTCAGCGCCCACTGGAAAGCCCTGCTGCGGCTTCTACAAACCAACGTTCAAGGTGAAGACAATGGCGCTGGTCGGTCGGCGTGACGGTCGCAACTTTGGTTACGGCCGCCAACTGAGCTACGCCGGCCGGCAGGCATTGGAAGACCTGTTCGCCGGCGGCCACTTCGCCACCGTCAACGCCCATAGCAATCGCTGGCAAGCCTTCGTCCGCTAGTGCCGGTCAGAGGAAGGCCCTGGTTACAACGATGCACGTCAGATTGATCGACAGACGCTGGAGGACTACGTTGCATACCTGCGCCAGCAGATCCAGTAAGGCGAACTGTGCATCGCCACCGCGCAAAACCGCCTGAGCAGCGTTAACCGAACCCTCGCCGCGCTGCGCGTTGATCAGGACGTGAGAGTCATCAGCCCGAGCCAGGCGCTGGGACGGCACCGCTCCAACGTACGCACCCGTGCGCCGGACGGGCAAGATTATCAAGACGTACAGCGAGTAGCGCTGTCGCTGATGGAACACCAATACGAACGGTTGGCCGCTATCATCATGTTGGCCCGGACTACCGCTATGCGCCTGCGCGAAGCGATCCTGGCAAACCTTCCACGCTTGCACGACGAGGCCGAGTCGCTTGGTCGGATCAATATCCAGGACGACACCAAAGGCGGGCGAAGCGGGGCATCAGCGCCGCGTTGGATCATCGCCAATGAAGAGGTCAAAGCATCACTCCTATTGGCGCACAACGCATAGCCGATCGGCGGCCACAACTTACTGCACCGGGCCGAAACCTACACCGCGTTCTTGCAACGGACGGTGCTCCCAGCTCGCGAAACTCTGCATAAGCACGGGATAAAGGGCTTTCATGAACTGCGCGCGGCCTACGCTTGCGAACGTTACACGCACTCACGGGCCGTGCTGCACCAGTCGATGACAGCCACGGCTGTCACATCGACCGCGGTCTTGATTGGTGGGCGCGTCAACAGATCAGCCTTGAACTTGGACACTACCGGATTGATGTGGTGTCGGCCTACATTGGTGGCCGATCATGACCAAACCCTTTGATATAGAGCTGTTCCTCAGCGGAGTCCTGGCCGGTTCGAAGAGCACCCAGCAACGACATCCACGGCAAGCGCGAATCATGCAGGCAGCCATCCAACGGCGATGGAATCGAGACAATCCGTGGACTTGGCAGCTA
>NZ_BCAV01000055.1:0-19144 GCF_001320125.1 Pseudomonas sp. NBRC 111119 | reverse complement strand
AGTAAACGGATATATTTAAGGTCGCTGTTGCTGCGGATCTTGATTCAGCCCATGCAATCACACAGCCAGCCCCCGCCATCAGGCACCGATCCAGCCAGCCGCTTGAAACCCTTGGCCCCCTGCCCCATCTAAGCACCATAGTCATTCACGCAGGTGCCCCATGAGCGACCAGCAGGATCTCCCCGAACACCCCGACGACCACGCTGAAGTCGAACACACCACAGCCCAGCCTGGCACAAGCCACGCCCTGGCCCTGCCCGGCCAGCAACTGCCGGACAAGGTCTATGTGATCCCGATTCACAACCGCCCGTTCTTCCCCGCACAGGTCCTGCCGGTCATCGTCAACGAAGAGCCCTGGGCCGAAACCCTGGACCTGGTGGCCAAGTCGCCTGACCACAGCCTGGCGTTGTTCTTCATGGACACCCCAGCTGAAGACCATCGCCACTTCGACACCAAGGCGCTGCCCGAGTACGGCACGCTGGTCAAGGTGCACCACGCCAGCCGCGAGAACGGCAAACTCCAGTTCGTGGCCCAGGGCCTCACCCGGGTACGCATCCGCACCTGGCTCAAGCACCATCGCCCACCTTATCTGGTGGAGGTGGAATACCCACGCCAGCCAGCCGACCCCACTGACGAGGTCAAGGCTTACGGCATGGCCCTGATCAATGCGATCAAGGAACTGCTGCCGCTCAACCCGCTTTACAGCGAGGAGCTGAAGAACTACCTCAACCGCTTCAGCCCCAACGACCCTTCGCCGCTCACCGACTTCGCCGCCGCACTCACCTCGGCCACGGGCGGCCAGCTACAGGAAGTGCTTGACTGTGTGCCCATGCTCAAGCGCATGGAGAAGGTCCTGCCCATGCTGCGCAAGGAGGTGGAAGTCGCGCGCCTGCAAAACGAGATCTCCGCCGAGGTCAACCGGCAGATCGGCGAGCACCAGCGCGAGTTCTTCCTCAAGGAACAGCTCAAGGTCATCCAGCAGGAACTGGGCCTGACCAAGGACGACCGCAGCGCCGACCTGGAGCAGTTCGAACAGCGCCTCGAAGGCAAGACGCTGCCGGCCCAGGCTCGCAAACGCATTGATGAAGAGATGGGCAAGCTGGCCATTCTGGAAACCGGCTCGCCTGAATATGCCGTCACCCGCAATTACCTGGACTGGGCTACTGCCCTGCCGTGGGGGGTGTATGGCGACGACAAGCTCGACCTCAAGCATGCCCGCAAGGTGCTCGATGCGCACCACGCCGGCCTGGGTGACATCAAGGAACGTATCCTCGAGTTCCTGGCCGTCGGAGCCTGGAAAGGCGAAATCAGCGGTTCGATCGTGCTGCTGGTGGGCCCGCCCGGGGTCGGCAAAACCAGCATTGGTAAGTCCATCGCCGAATCCCTGGGCCGGCCGTTCTATCGCTTCAGTGTCGGCGGCATGCGTGACGAAGCAGAAATCAAGGGGCACCGGCGCACCTACATCGGCGCACAGCCCGGCAAGCTGGTGCAGGCGCTGAAAGACGTCGAAGTGATGAACCCGGTGATCATGCTCGACGAGATCGACAAGATGGGCCAGAGCTACCAGGGCGACCCAGCCTCGGCTCTGCTGGAAACCCTGGACCCGGAGCAGAACGTCGACTTCCTGGACCATTACCTGGACTTGCGCCTGGACCTGTCGAAGGTGTTGTTCGTGTGTACCGCCAACACCCTCGACTCTATCCCCGGGCCGCTGCTCGACCGTATGGAAGTGATCCGGCTTTCCGGCTACATCACCGAAGAAAAGCTGGCCATCGCCAAACGTCACCTGTGGCCCAAACAGCTGCAAAAGGCCGGTGTGGCCAAGACCAGCCTGAGCATCAGCGACAGCGCGCTGCGCACGGTGATCGAAGGTTACGCACGAGAGGCCGGCGTGCGGCAGCTGGAAAAACAGCTGGGCAAGCTGGTACGCAAGGCCGTGGTCAAGCTGCTGGAAGACCCCACCGCCAAGCTCAAGATTGGCCCTAAGGACCTGGAAGCTGCGCTGGGCATGCCCGTGTTCCGCAGCGAGCAGGTTCTGGCAGGCAAAGGCGTGATCACAGGGCTTGCCTGGACCAGCATGGGTGGCGCCACCCTGCCAATCGAGGCCACACGCATCCACACCCTCAGCCGTGGGTTCAAGCTCACCGGCAAGCTGGGCGACGTCATGAAGGAGTCCGCCGAAATCGCCTACAGCTATGTCAGTTCCAACCTCAAGCAGTTTGGCGGTGACGCCGGCTTCTTCAACGAGGCATTCATCCACCTGCACGTGCCCGAAGGTGCAACGCCGAAGGATGGGCCGAGCGCCGGCATCACTATGGCCAGTGCCCTGCTGTCACTGGCCCGGGACCAAGCGCCAAAGAAGGGGGTCGCCATGACAGGCGAGCTGACCCTGACCGGCCAGGTACTGCCCATTGGTGGCGTGCGGGAAAAAGTCATTGCGGCACGCCGGCAGAAGATTCACGAGTTGATCCTGCCCGAGCCCAACCGTGGAGACTTCGAAGAGCTACCGGACTACCTGCGTGAAGGGCTGACCGTGCATTTTGCCAAGCGCTTTGCCGACGTGGCCAAGATACTGTTCTAACACCTTTAAAGGGCTGCTCGCGCAGCCCTTTTACCCACTCGACCGTTCAGTGAATGCAACAATCGGTTATTCTCAGGCTGTCGCCAGCCTCTGGAGCCGCTATGTCCAGCTATCGCCTGCTTGCCCCTGTGGGGCTACTGCTTTTGTCTGCCTGCGCGCAGCACCCTCCCCAGCCCGTCGAGCTCGATGCCGAGAGCGAATGCCCCGTGTACCTGAAGGTGGGCCAAGCCTTGAGCCTGTCCCTGCCCAGCAACCCGTCGACCGGCTACCGATGGCAGGTTGAGTCAGCTGCACAACCGGCGCTCGAAAGCCTGGGCCCGGAGGTGTACAGCGCCCCACAAGAAGAAGACGTGGTGGGCAGCGCCGGCCTTTCGACCTGGCGCTACCAGGCCAGCACCCCGGGCAAAGCCGTTTTACGGCTGGTGTATCAACGGCCTTGGGAAAAACAGGTGCTCCCCGTACAGACTTTCGACTGCAAGGTCGTAGTGCGCTGAGCGTTCAACTGCGGTCATAGGCCTGCTGTACTGCTTTGAGGTAATCGCAGAGGTCGTGAAGCGCCAGCGTTGCAGCTTCCACCGCCATGCCCGCAGTGAGTTTTTCGGCCTGTGCCTGCCAGTGCACTTCAACCTTGCGCAGTTCACCCAGCCACGTCTGCTTCAAGGCTTCAAGGCCAGAAAGCTCGGTGACGGCTTGCAGTTCGGTGTTGGCGTCCTGCAATGCACGTTGCGCCAACTGCAGGTCGTTTGCAGCCTCGTCGATCTTTATCTGCAAGCGTGCATGGGCGTTGCTCAGGTCGTTGAAGGTTCTGCCACCTTCCAACACATCAGCATACTTGGCCAGCTTGGCCGTTACCGACTTGAGCAACCCGGCATCGACCTTCGGGTCCTTGATCAGCCCCATCAGTTGGTCGATTTCCTCATCGCTGGGAATCAGGCCTTTGAAGGCGCTGGCGACCGAAGGCCGTTCGAAAACCTGGATAGCCTGCACCACGGCGGCGCGCTGCTCTCGCAGCGTCACCAGCCTCATGTCAAACCCGGCCGCTTGCTCCTCCAGGCGCGTGGCGCGTGATTGCAGGTGTGCCAGCGATTCAGGCAGGGCCGACAGCGAGTAAAGCTCCAGCCGCAGGTTGAAGCGAGCCAAGGTCGCATGGTGCTGGTTGAGCCGGGTCAGCACGCTGCCCAGCTTGGAGGGCGCATCCACGGTGCGCGTGGAGGGGACAAAATGCCGATCCTCCAGCAGCACAATACCGCCTATCACGCATTCCTTGAACGAGCGCTCCACCAGCAACAGCAAGTTTCGCAATTCATCAAGCTGTTCCCGCACCCGCGTAAGTACATGGCCGTCCCACGTACTGATCAGCTCGAACATCTGATCCTGCACCTGTTGCATCTTCAGGAAATCAGGCAAGGCGGTTTTCAGGTTGATAACGTCCATGTTAGGCATCCTCATATTCGTCGATCAGTTCATTGAACACTTCCGACAGGGTATGGCAAATGTTGCCGATCTTGGTCCAGGGCTTGATGACTTCTGAAAAATCGTGAACGAACGATTCCAGCTGCGTGATGGTATCCAACGCCTTGGCTTCTTCTACGGAGTTCTTGGCATAGGAGGCCAAATACAACCACACATCGGCTAGGCGCTTGGTGGCGGCGGAAAGGTCCTTGCAGCGGAACTGCAAGTCCCTGACCAGCGTCGAGACCCGCTCGAAATCTTCCATCGCTGGTACCATTTTCCCAAGCCGGCCGGCCAGTTCGTCACGCTCCTCGATCAAGGCATTCTTGCGCTTGCGAATTTTTTCGGCCCTGTCGCCAAACACACCACCGGTGATAATCAAGCCGATGGGGCCCAGTGCAATACCGGTGAAGGCGTACCCGACATTGGCATCGTATTCCGACTTCAACTGCTCGATCTGCTCATCCCATTGATCGAGCTGCTTGCGGCGCTCGATGACGTCGGCGAGAGAGACATTGTCGTCGAAGTGCCTCAACAGCCTCACCATACGGGGCTTCAGCTCGCGCTTGATCTCGTTGTTGAACCAGTTGGCCCGCTTGTCGACGTCATCAATGCGCCGACGGGTGTCCTCGATCTCCCGAACGATTTCATTGATACCGACTGCCAGGATAGCGGCGACCTGAGCCCGCTCGTCCTCGCTCAATGAGTGGGTATAGACATCCTCACCCTGCTCGGCCTTACGCTGTTTGAGTGCGTGGAACACATCACTGTTTTCCAGGTTGTTCAGCAGGGTGCCACCGCGGTTAACCAGGCTGTCGGCGAATGACTCGATCTCGGGGCCAAGCTGTTTTATGGTTCGCTCCAGGATGTCCCACTCATAGACATGCCGGTGTAACGCCACATAGAGGTCGTAGACCTTGGTGGCATCAAGCCCCAGGCTTGCATAGTCAAAATCACTTTCGATCTCTGCCTGCGTTCGGGGTAACTGATGCACTTGATTGGCATACTGCTTGATGGCCTTGAGGTTCTCAGCGGTCAGCAATGTGCCTACCTGCTGACCACCCTCCAGCCGGTTTTCTATAAAAGCGAAATACTGTGCGGGCAATGTTTTGACGATGGAAATATTATCCATCTGCTCTATGGGTAATTCTTCCTGCATGGCAATACCACCTATCACTCGATGAGGTCCGTGATTAATCATTCATCAGGACATTGAGCGCGGAGTATCAAACTTTCGTGCACGCGCCACATTCATCTGGCTAACTTAGCGGTGTGTGAAACTTCACTGCAGCGGGTATGAACAGCGATCCCCAGAAAGGTTGCCATGGCAAGAAACCTGGCCATTCGATAAAATACGCCCCCGTTTTACCGCGCATCGAGCCCGCCGTGAGCCAACAACCCGACCGCCTCTTCGCCCAGCCTCTGGAGCAGGTACCCGACTTCGTCTTCAACGAAGACGTGGTGCAGGTGTTCCCGGACATGATCAAGCGCTCGGTCCCCGGCTACCCGACCATCGTCGAGAACCTGGGCGTGCTGGCCGCACGCTTCGCCCAGCCCGGCACTGCCCTGTATGACCTTGGCGCCTCGCTGGGGGCAGTCACCCAGGCGCTGCGCCGTCATGTGCGCAGCGACGGCTGCCGGGTGATCGCGGTGGACAATTCTGCCGCCATGGTCGAACGCTGCCGCCAGTACCTCACGGCCCAGGACTCGATGTTCCAGGAACTGTTGCCCGTGCAGGTGCTGGAAGCCGACATCCTCACACTGCCGTTCGAGCCTGCATCGGTGGTGGCGCTGAACTTCACGCTGCAGTTCATCGCCCCGGAGCAACGCCTGGACCTACTGGCGCGTATCCGCCAGTCGCTGCTGCCCGGGGGCGCCCTGATCCTGTCCGAAAAGCTCTGTTTCGCCGATGCCCAGCAACAGCGCCTACTCAATGACCTGCACCTGGACTTCAAACGTGCCAACGGCTACAGCGAACTGGAAATCGCCCAGAAGCGCAGTGCCATTGAAAACGTGATGCGCCCGGACACGCTGGATACCCACCGCGAGCGCCTGCTGGCGGCCGGTTTTTCCAACGTGGTGCCGTGGTTTCAATGCCTCAATTTTGCCTCGTTGATAGCCCTGCCATGATTGATCTTTCCCCCCTGGTCCGCCGCCTGGCGGGCACACCCCTGGCTAGCTGGTCGCAAGGCCTGCAAGCGCAACTGGATGCAAAACTGGAAAAAGGCCACGGTGACCTGGACCGCTGGCGCGGCGCACTCGACGCCCTGCCTGCCCTGCAGGCCAGCGAGGTCGACCTGGTCAATGGGTTGCGTCTGGATTGCGCCTGCGATGACGCCAGCCGCGTGCAGATGCGCCAGGCCTTGATGGGGCTTTCACCCTGGCGCAAGGGGCCCTTCGACCTGTTCGGCGTGCATGTGGACACTGAATGGCGCTCGGATTGGAAGTGGTCGCGGGTGGGCCCGCACCTGAACCTGAAGGGCAAGCGCGTGCTCGATGTGGGGTGCGGTAATGGTTATTACCAATGGCGTATGCTGGGCGCGGGGGCCGACCTGGTGGTGGGTGTCGACCCCAACTGGCTGTTCTTCTGCCAGTTCCAGGCCGTGCAGCGCTACCTGCCAGACCTGCCCGCCTGGCACCTGCCGTTCGCACTGGAAGACCTTCCGGCCAACCTGGAGGGGTTCGATACGGTCTTCTCCATGGGTGTGTTCTATCACCGCCGCTCGCCCATCGAGCACCTGCTGGCACTCAAGGATTGCCTGGTCAAAGGGGGCGAACTGGTGCTGGAAACCTTGGTGATCGAGGGTGACGAACAGCAGGTGCTGGTGCCAGAAGACCGCTACGCACAGATGCGCAACGTGTGGTACCTGCCGTCGGTACCGGCGTTGGCGCGCTGGTTGCGGCGCGCCGGTTTCAGCGATGTGCGCTGCGTCGATGTGAGCGTCACGAGTGTGGAGGAACAGCGCAGCACCGAGTGGATGCGCTACCAGTCGCTCAGCGACTTCCTCGACCCTGACGACCATGGCAAGACCGTGGAAGGGCTGCCAGCGCCACGCCGGGCAACCCTGCTGGCGCGCAAGTGAATTGCCCGGCAGGCCGCAACTGATGGTTAGCGTGATGCAGCAAGAATCAGCGCTTTCATTTCCGCAACCGCAGCCTTGAAACCAACGAACAGGGCATGAGCCACCAAGGCATGGCCAATGTTCAGTTCGTTGATACCCTTGATCGCAGCGATGGCTTCGACATTGTGGTAATGCAACCCGTGGCCGGCATTTACGATCAGGCCCTGGTCAATACCGAATGCGGCCCCCTGCACAATACGCTCAAGCTCCTGAGCCACCTCGGTGGGGGTATGGGCATCGGCATAACGACCGGTGTGCAACTCGATGGCAGGGGCGCCGACCCGGCGCGAAGCTTCAATCTGCCGCTCGTCAGCATCGATGAACAACGACACTTCTGCCCCTGTGCGGGCCAAGCGCTCGACTGCGGCCTTGATACGCACTTCCTGCCCGGCCACGTCCAGGCCACCCTCGGTGGTGAGTTCCTGACGCGTCTCGGGCACCAGGCAGATGTGGGCGGGGCGGAGTTTTTCGGCGAACGCCATCATCTCTTCGGTAACGCCCATCTCGAAGTTCATGCGCGTCTGCAGCACGTCCTTGAGCAGCAGCACATCGCGCTCCTGAATGTGGCGGCGGTCTTCTCGCAGGTGCACGGTGATGCCATCGGCGCCTGCTTCCTCTGCATCCAGGGCTGCCTTGACCGGGTCAGGGTAGCGCGTGCCTCGGGCCTGACGCAGGGTTGCCACGTGGTCGATATTGACGCCGAGAAGCATGCGGTTGCTGTGAGTCACGAAACGCTCTCCTAAGTTTGAGCGCTACAGCATACGTCGTGATCAGCGCTTGCGAAACAGTTCACGGCTAACCAGCGGCCTTGCCCCCAGGTGAACCGCCAGCGCCTGACGCATCAGGCGCTTGGCAGCCAGCAGTGCGCCGGGTACATCCCAATCAGCCTCGGCCAACGCCAGTAATTCGGCGCCGGCAAACAGGCCAGGTTGTACCAGTTCCACCCGCTCCAGGCCTGCATCCACCCGCAGGCGGTAACGGCCCTCGGCAGCAATAGGCTGGTCATTGACGTCGTTTTGCAGCGAGAAGGCATAGCCCAGCTCATCCAACAGCCGCCACTCAAATGCCCGTAGCAGCGGTTCCAGCGCGCGCCCGGCCATCAGTGCCTGCAGGGTCTGGGCATAGTGGTCGAACAGTTCGGGGGACGGCGCCTCGGCCGGTAGCAGGCGCATGAGCAGCTCGTTGAGGTACAAACCGCTGAATACCGCATCGCCATGCAGCCAGAGCGCAGTGCCGGCCCCTTCCAGCCGGCCGACGGTCTTGAGTTCACCCCGCCCGCGCAACTCGACCTCCAGGGGGACGAAGGGACGCACCAGGCTGCCACCCTTACCCCGTGCACGGCGCAGAACCGCACGTACGCGACCTTGCGGGGTATAGAAGTCCACCAGCGCACTGGTTTCCTTGTAGGCCCGGCTGTGCAGCACGTAGGCAGGCTGCCCGACTGGTTGATCCATGGAGGGTCACTTGCTCGAGGTTTCGAGCCCTAGGGAAGCGGCTAGGCCGTGGGGCCAGCCGCTATTGCAACAGCGTCAGAGGTCGCCGTAACCCAGCGAGCGCAAGGCACGTTCATCGTCAGACCAGCCGCCCTTCACCTTGACCCACAGGTTGAGCATGACCTTGGCGTCGAACAGCACTTCCATGTCCTTGCGTGCGTCGGAGCCGATGCGCTTGATACGCTCACCCTTGTCGCCAATGATGATCTTCTTCTGGCCATCCCGCTCGACCAGGATCAGCGCATGGATGTGCAGCACGTGGCCCTGCTGCTTGAATTCCTCGATCTCGACCGTGATCTGATAGGGCAACTCTGCACCCAGCTGACGCATGATTTTCTCGCGCACCAGCTCAGCGGCCAGGAACCGGCTGCTGCGGTCAGTGATCTGGTCTTCCGGGAAGAAATGCTCGTTTTCCGGCAGGTGCTTGGCGATCAGCGCCTCCAGCGACTCGAGGTTATGCCCTTGCTGCGCAGAAATAGGCACGATCTCGGCATTCGGCAATTGCGTCTGCAGCCATTGCAGGTGCGGGATCAGCTCGGCCTTCTCGTCCATGCGGTCAGTCTTGTTGACCGCCAGGATGACCGGCCCGGTCACGTACTGCACGCGCTCGAGCACCAATTGGTCTTCGTCTGTCCAACGGGTACGGTCCACTACAAAGATCACCACGTCGACATCCTTCAGGGCGGCCGAGGCGTTGCGGTTCATGTAGCGGTTCAAGGCCTTATCGTTGGCCTTGTGCATGCCGGGGGTATCGACGTAGATGGCCTGCACGTCACCCTCGGTCTTGATGCCGAGCATGTTGTGGCGTGTGGTCTGCGGCTTGCGCGAGGTAATGGCCAGCTTCTGACCCAGGATGTGGTTGAGTAGCGTCGACTTGCCGACGTTCGGCCGGCCAACGATGGCGACGTAGCCGCAACGGGTCGGGGTGTTCTCAGTCATTGCCATTCTCCACGCCCAGGGCGATCAATGCGGACGCGGCAGCGACTTGCTCGGCGATACGCCGGCTGACGCCCTGACCACGGCTCTTGTTGTTCAGCAGCACCACTTCGCATTCGACGAAGAAGGTACGGCAATGGGGTTCGCCCTGGATATCCACCACTTCATAACGCGGCAGCTCACAGCTGCGCGACTGCAGGAACTCTTGCAGGCGGGTTTTCGGGTCTTTGTTGGTGTCGACCAGCGTCAGGCCTTCGAATTCGTTGGCCAGCCACGCCAGCACACGCTCGCGGGCGGTTGCCATGTCGGCATCCAGGTAGATGGCGCCAATCAGGGCTTCCAAGGCATCGGCCAGGATCGATTCCCGGCGAAAGCCGCCGCTCTTGAGCTCACCGGAGCCCAGGCGCAGGTATTCGCCCAAGTCAAAACCACGGGCCAGGCGGGCCAGGGTTTCACCCTTGACCAACCGTGCCCGCAGGCGCGACAGCTGGCCCTCGCGGGCCTGCGGGAAGCGCTCGTACAGTGCCTCGCCCGCAACGAAATTGAGAATGGCGTCGCCTAGAAACTCCAGGCGCTCATTGTTGCGCCCGGCGTAGCTGCGGTGGGTCAAGGCCAGGAGCATCTGGTCCTGGTCCTTGAAGGTGTAACCGAGCTTTCGCTCCAGATGGGCAAGGGAAGCACTCATGCGACCACCCGATCGTTGTTAAACGCGTTGTTCAAATCAACATCCTGAAAGACTGTTTGGCTGTGGCGGCCGCGACGTGCGGCGAATCTCCCATCCCTGAGACACAGCCTATGTCAGAAATGCATTCGGCGCTGTCTGCTGGACAGCGCCGAAGGGTATCAATGGATCAGGCCGACCCGCGAAAGGTTAGGCAGGTGGCTGAGTTTCGGCTCTGGCCAGCTCATCCAGACGGCAAAGGCCTTGCCGACAATGTTGCGATCCGGAACCATGCCGTGCAGCTCTTTGGGAATATTTGGGTCATCCCAGTAGCGGCTGTCGTTGGAGTTGTCGCGGTTGTCGCCCATCATGAAGTAATGGCCTGCCGGCACGGTCCATTGCTGGTCCGGTGGCATGCGATAACGGCTCATCTCCTTGCGGATCAGGTGCTCGGCAGCCCCGAGCTTTTCCTTGTACAGCTCTGCGCTACCCAAGGTGCCCGGCTCGGTGCCCACCAGTTGCTCGGCAATGGGCTGGCCATTGACGAACAGACGCTTGTCGTTGGTGTAACGGATCTGGTCACCTGGCAGGCCAACCACACGCTTGATGTAGTTGACATTCGGATCGCTCGGGTAGCGGAACACCATGACATCGCCCCGCTGGGGGTCACCGATTTCGATCACCTTCTTGTCGATCACCGGCAGGCGAATGCCGTAGGAGAACTTGTTCACCAGGATGAAGTCGCCCACTTCCAAGGTCGGCTTCATCGACCCCGAAGGGATCTGGAACGGCTCAACCAGAAACGAGCGCAGCACCAGCACGATGAACAACACCGGGAAGAACGACTTGCCGTACTCGACCAGCAACGGCTCCTTGTTCAGGCGCTCGACCACCGCTACTTCCGGCTGGCTTACGCTGCCCTGATAGTTGGCGATGGCTGCACGACGCCGCGGCGCCAGGAACAGCAGGTCGATCAAGCCAAGCAGACCGCATACGAAAACGGCGATGACGAGCAACAGCGGGAAATTTAGCGACATAGGACCTAGCTATCCAACCTGAGCACGGCGAGGAAGGCTTCTTGTGGAATCTCCACGTTGCCCACCTGTTTCATGCGTTTCTTACCGGCCTTCTGCTTCTCCAGCAGCTTTTTCTTACGGCTAACGTCGCCACCGTAACATTTGGCCAGTACGTTCTTTCTGAGTGCCTTGACAGTGGTCCGGGCAATGATCTGGCCGCCAATGGCTGCCTGGATCGCCACATCGAACATCTGCCGAGGAATCAGCTCCTTCATCTTCTCGGTCAGCGCACGGCCTTTGTAGGCTGCGTTGTCGCGGTGCACGATCAATGCCAGGGCGTCGACCTTGTCACCGTTGATCAACACATCCAGCTTGACCAGGTTGGCCGACTGATAGCGATCAAAATGGTAATCCAGCGAAGCATAGCCGCGGCTGGTGGATTTGAGGCGGTCGAAGAAGTCCAGCACCACCTCGTTCATCGGCATATCGTAGCGCACCTGCACCTGGCTACCGAGGAACTGCATGTCACGCTGCACGCCGCGCTTTTCGATGCACAGCGTGATCACGTTACCCAGGTGTTCCTGAGGCACCAGAATAGTCGCGGTGACGATCGGCTCACGGAAGTCCGTGACGGCAGAGACGTCCGGAAGCTTCGACGGGTTGTCGACCACGATGGTTTCACCGGTTTTCAGTTCCAGCTCGTAAATTACGCTGGGCGCCGTGGTGATCAGGTCCAGGTCGTACTCGCGCTCCAGGCGTTCCTGAATGATCTCCATGTGCAGCATGCCCAGGAAGCCACAGCGGAAACCGAAGCCCAGTGCATCGGAGCTTTCCGGCATGTACTGCAGCGACGAGTCGTTCAGCGTGAGTTTCTGCAACGCGTCGCGGAAATCTTCGAAGTCATCGGAGCTGACCGGGAACAGGCCGGCGTAGACCTGCGGCTGAATTTTCTTGAAGCCTGGCAGCACCTGCACTTCAGGCGTGGAGGACAGCGTCAGGGTGTCGCCCACTGGCGCACCATGAATGTCCTTGATGCTGGCGATGATGAAACCTACCTCGCCTGCCTTCAGGTCGGCGGTCTGGGTGTGTTTCGGGGTGAACACACCGACGCTGTCGACCAAGTGCAGCTTGCCGGTGGACTTGACCAGGATCTTGTCGCCTTTCTTGACGCGGCCATGGCGCACACGCACCAGCGAGACCACGCCCAGGTAGTTGTCGAACCAGGAATCGATGATCAGCGCCTGCAACGGCGCGTCGATGTCGCCCTCGGGTGCCGGGATGGTATGCACCAGGCGCTCGAGCACTTCGTCCACGCCCATGCCGCTCTTGGCACTGCAGGCCACGGCGTCGGTAGCATCGATGCCGATGATCTTCTCGATCTCGTCCTTCACCCGGTCCGGGTCGGCCTGGGGCAGGTCCATCTTGTTCAGCACCGGCATGACCTCAAGGCCTTGCTCGATGGCGGTGTAGCAGTTGGCAACGGACTGGGCCTCGACACCCTGGCCCGCGTCGACCACCAGCAAGGCACCTTCACAGGCTGCCAGCGAACGCGACACCTCGTAAGTGAAGTCGACGTGGCCGGGGGTGTCGATGAAGTTGAGCTGGTAGACCTTACCGTCCTGGGCCTTGTAGTTGAGCGTAACGCTGTGGGCCTTGATGGTGATGCCGCGCTCGCGCTCCAAGTCCATGGAATCGAGGACCTGGGCTTCCATTTCGCGCGCGGTAAGGCCACCGCACATCTGAATGAAACGGTCGGCCAGCGTCGACTTGCCATGGTCGATGTGGGCGATGATGGAGAAATTGCGGATATGACTCAAATCACTCACAGGTCAACACTCGAAAAGGCTGCGAGCCGGACGCCCGCCGAAAAATAGCCGGCAATTGTACCTTAAGCAGCTGGCAGATGGGAGATTCCTCTGCCCAACCGTCGGCAGTATCCGCCAGCCCAATTGTGAACATTCATAAAAAAGGGCAGCCATCGCTGCCCTTCTCCGCCTGTCAAAACACCTTATTCAGCGAGCTTGAAGGTGATGAAGCTGGCGCGACCCTGACGCAGCACCCGCATCGACACCGAACGGTTTTTCGGCAGTTCCTTGGCGATCTGCGTGAACTCCTTGGCCGAACCGATGGCCTGGTTGTTCAGGTGGCTGATGACATCACCCGGACGCAGGCCAATCATGGCTGCCGGGCCATCCTGCACTTCCTTGATAACCACGCCGCCCTTGAGCTCCAGGGACTTCTTCTGCTCGGCGGTCAAGTCCGCCACGGCAACACCCAGGCGGTTGCTGCTGCGTTCCACGCTGGTGTCGCTGCCAGGGGCGATATCGGCATCGTCATCCGGCAGTGCACCCACGCTAATATCCAGGGTCTGGCGCTTGCCATTGCGGATAATGTCCAGTTTTGCCTTTTCGCCATCCTTCAGGCCGCCGACCAGGTGCGGCAGGTCGGCAGACATGACAATCGGCTGACCATTCATGCTGAGGATCACATCACCTACCTGCAGGCCACCCTTGGCTGCCGGGCCGTTTTCGAGTACCTGGGCCACCAGTGCACCGGCGGGTTTTTCCAGGCCGAACGACTCGGCCAGGTCCTTATTGACCTCCTGGATAACCACACCCAGCCAGCCACGGCTGACCTTGCCGTCTTTTTTCAGCTGGTTGGACACGTCGATGGCCACGTCGATCGGGATGGCGAACGACAGGCCCATGAAACCACCGGAACGGGTGAAGATCTGCGAGTTGATACCCACCACCTCACCTTTCATGTTGAACAGCGGGCCACCCGAGTTACCCGGGTTGATGGCCACGTCGGTCTGGATGAACGGCACGTAGGTATCGTTGGGCAGGGTCCGGCCTTTGGCGCTGACGATGCCTTTGGTGACCGAGTGATCGAAGCCGAACGGCGAACCGATGGCCAGCACCCACTCACCGACCTTCAGCTTTTCGGAATCCCCTAGCTTGACGGTCGGCAGGTTCTTGCCCTCGACCTTGAGCAGGGCTACGTCGGTGCGCGGGTCGGTACCTACCAGCTTGGCCTGCAGTTCACTGCGGTCAGACAGGCGCACGATGATTTCGTCGGCATCGGCCACCACGTGGTTGTTGGTCAGCACATAGCCGTCGCTGGAAATGATGAAGCCCGAACCGAGCGACTGCGCCTCGCGCTGGCGATCGCCACGCGGGGAGCGCGGCTGCTGGGGCATGTTGCGCTCGAAGAACTCGCGGAACATCGGCGGCAGGCCTTCGAGGTCAGGCATCTGCCCAGCGGCAATGCGGCGGTCCGGAAGCTTCTGCTTGGTACTGATGTTGACCACAGCCGGCGAAGCCTGCTCGACCAGCGTGGTGAAGTCCGGCAGGGCTTCCTCGGCCTGGGCGGTCAGCACCTGGCCGAGCATCAGCACAGCAGCGAACAGCGATAGATAGGATTTCAAGCGTGGTATTGACATACGGCTCCCGTCACAACGAGCGGTAGTTTAGAAAGGCCCCTGCACGACGCAGCAAAAGGTCAGGCTCCCAGAAGCCTGACCTATAGAAAATTTGCCGACGGATTGCAAATGACAATGCGTTAATTTCGTTTCAAAAGCCTGCACAGCGTGCGTGCAGTGCCCGCCGTCATTGACTGGCCTGGGCATCCTGCGGCCGCATCGACAATGCCACGCGCTCTGCTGTACCCAGGGGTATTTCCCCTACCACGGTTACCATCACCTTGCCCTTGGGCGTGTTCAGGCGACGCGACACCGCTGAGGTCGGGCCCAACTGGGTACGAACATCGGCACCGCCTTCGTCCTTCACAGGCTCAAGGAACACCGAAAACCTGGCCAGGCCGTCGTCATACATCAGGGTACTCACCGTGCCGCCCTTTCCTGGCTCGCGACGAACGGCGCTGTTGATCAGCTCGAAACCAGGCGGCAGCCAGTCTGAGCGCCAGCCAGACACAGGGCTGCCCGCTGGCGCGGCGGCCGCAACCGGCTTGCACGAAGCGCTGGGGTGAAGATCGTTATCAGAAGGCACCTTGGGCTCAAGGCGTGTCATCTGGAAGCGCTCCAGCAGTTGGCCTTTCTCGTTGAGCATCAGCGAGCGAAGCGGCAACCCGGTCTGGCGATCCAGATTCAGTTCAAAACCGTAGCGGTGCTGGTCGCGTGGCGTGAGGGTGACAACCACAGCATCACGCCCAGCAACCCGAGACTTGCCCGACATGGCCAGGTCGTACCAGCCCATCAGTTTCAGAGGGTCCAGCACACGCGGAGCAGTGTCGGGCGGCGCCGTCACATCACTGGCAAGGCCGCCACCTACACACTGGACCTTGCCGTCGACGCGCACGATTTCCTGGGCGGTGCCGTCGAGCTGCAGCAGCCGCTCGCTGACGTTGCCACCTTGGACCTTGTGCCAGATATCGTGGGAAGAGAAGCTACCGTTGCGTTCGTAGACGAATGAGCCCTGATAGCTCTGGGTTTGCTCGGCTTGTGCCAGCTTGTTCAGCCACTCGTTCGCCTCAGGCGACGAGTTGGCTGCCAACGCTGGCACCGCCATACAGCTGCCGACCAGCAGCGACAGAAGGGGTAGCGCGCGCATGGTCCTCCCTACTTAACGGTTTTCCAGGCTGGCTGCGCGAGCGTAAGGCAATGCGGTTTCAGTCCCCTTCAGGGCGGACTCCTGAGCGTGTTGGCGCAGGTAACCCGGTAGGCGCTGATCCCAGCCAGCCTGGTTCTGCAACACACCATTGGCCATTGGGCCGGTAGCCTGCTCGCTGCTTTCGCTATAGCCAGCCAGCACTGCCGGGCCCTGAGCCTGCGGAACAGTTACGCCTTGCTGGACAGGTTGCTGGGCAGCCAGCTCGGCACCGGTGATGTCGTCCTGGTTGTACATGCGCACACCTGCCAGTACAGCCAGGGTGACGGAGGCTGCAACAGCCAGACGGCCGACAGTACGCCATGGGCCTTGCTTGACCTTGACCGGCACGGCCTCGTCAGCCAGAGCTGCGGACACAGCCGAGGCGATGTCCAGGTTAGGCAGCAACAATTCCTTGTGCATGGCTGCGCGGGCAACCTGGTAGCGCGACCAAGTGGCACGGGTTTCGGCTTCGTCGACGGCGTTCAACACCCGACGCAGTTCCAGTTCATCCGCTTCGTTATCCATCACCGCGGACAGCGATTCCTGCAAAGCTTCACGACTCATGGCGGTTCCTCTCTTGGCTGTAGCCGCTGTCTCAGGTTTCCTGCAACAAAGGCTGCAGGGCTTTATCTATGGCCTCCCGAGCGCGGAAAATCCGAGAGCGCACGGTACCCACCGGACATTGCATGACACTGGCAATGTCTTCGTAACTCAGGCCGTCGAACTCACGCAGGGTCAATGCCGTGCGCAGGTCCTCCGGGAGCTGCTGGATGGTCCGATGGACGGTGCCTTCGATTTCATCCCGCAACAACGAGCGCTCTGGAGACTCAAGATCCTTGAGGCCATGATCGCCATCGTAAAACTCCGCATCCTCGGAGCTCACATCACTGTCTGGTGGCCGCCTACCGCGTGACACCAAGTAATTTTTCGCCGTGTTGATGGCGATGCGGTACAGCCACGTATAGAACGCACTGTCACCGCGAAAGTTGCCAAGCGCACGGTACGCCTTGATAAACGCTTCCTGTGCAACATCCTGGGCTTCGTGGGTGTCGTGGACAAACCGCACGATCAACCCGAGAATCTTGTGCTGATACTTCAGCACCAACAGATCGAAAGCTCGCCTGTCACCACGCTGCACACGCTCGACAAGCTGCTGATCCTCTTCCTGGGTTAGCATGAACACTCCTCGGTAAACTCGAAGGAGCGCTGCAATGGCCATCGCTCAGGCTTGCAACCATAGACTCGGGCTTTGCGCAAAAGTTCTCCCCTCCAAGCAAGTTTCCTGCAGCCCTTGATCGGCGTGCACGGAAGACGTAGCACGGAACTGACCGGCAACGTCGATAATCAGGTTACGAATACGCAGGTGTGAGCCCATTGGGAGCTACCGCCCTGCGTCGCCGCGGCAAATTGTTGGCGTGCAGGCAGCCTTCATAGGATTTCCGGCGAAGCCGGAAAGTTCCCACAAAGGTTGCCGCTACCTGGCAAGTGGCATGGAAATTGGCTACCTGAGGCTGCTATAAAGGCAACCCGGCCAGGTTCACGATAGTTTCACAATGCCATCGGCGCGTGACTATTGTGCCGCGCCCTTCCAGAAGATTACTAGTGTCCCGACATGAGCCAACAATTCCAACATGATGTCCTGGTGATCGGCAGCGGCGCTGCGGGTCTCAGCCTGGCACTGAACCTGCCCGGCAACCTACGCGTTGCCGTGCTCAGCAAGGGCGACCTGGCCAATGGCTCGACCTTCTGGGCCCAGGGTGGTGTAGCAGCGGTACTGGACGACACCGACACCGTACAGTCCCACGTCGAAGACACGCTCAATGCCGGCGGCGGCCTGTGCAATGAAGCGGCCGTGCGTTTCACCGTCGAACACAGCCGCGAAGCCATCGAATGGCTGATCGAACAGGGCGTGCCGTTCACCCGGGACGACCACCACGGCGTCGACGACGGTGGCTTCGAGTTCCACCTTACCCGCGAGGGCGGCCACAGCCACCGGCGTATCATCCACGCCGCAGACGCCACGGGCGCCGCCATCTTCACCACCCTGCTCGCGCAAGCCAGGCAGCGCCCCAACATCGAGTTGCTGGAGCAGCGCGTAGCGGTAGACCTGATCACAGAGCGGCGCCTGGGCCTTGCCGGCGAGCGTTGCCTGGGGGCCTATGTACTGGATCGCAACACGGGCCAGGTCGACACCTACGGCGCCCGGTTCACGGTGCTTGCGACAGGCGGTGCAGCCAAGGTTTACCTCTACACCAGCAACCCGGACGGTGCCTGCGGCGATGGCATCGCCATGGCCTGGCGTGCAGGTTGCCGGGTGGCGAACCTGGAGTTCAACCAGTTCCACCCCACCTGCCTCTATCACCCGCAAGCCAAGAGCTTTCTGATAACCGAGGCGCTGCGTGGAGAAGGCGCCCTGCTGCGCCTGCCCAACGGGGAGCGCTTCATGCCTCGGTTCGACCCGCGTGAGGAACTGGCACCGCGGGACATCGTGGCCAGGGCAATCGACCACGAGATGAAGCGCCTTGGCGTGGACTGCGTGTACCTGGACATCACGCACAAGACTGCGGAGTTCATCAAGAGCCATTTCCCGACGGTATACGAGCGCTGCCTGGGTTTTGGTATCGACATCACGCGTCAACCCATCCCGGTGGTGCCGGCGGCACATTACACCTGTGGCGGGGTGATGGTGGATGAGCGTGGCCATACGGATGTGCCGGGGCTTTATGCCATTGGCGAAACGAGCTTTACCGGGCTGCATGGCGCCAATCGCATGGCCAGCAATTCGCTGCTGGAATGCTTCGTCTATGGCCGCGCGGCGGCAGCGGACATTCAGGCGCACCTGGAAGCGGTGCCCATGCCGGTGGCATTACCGGGGTGGGACGCGAGCCAGGTGACGGATTCGGACGAGGACGTGATCATTGCGCATAACTGGGACGAGTTACGGCGGTTCATGTGGGACTACGTGGGGATCGTACGGACCAGCAAACGGTTGCAGCGGGCCCAGCATCGGGTGAGGCTGCTGCTGGATGAGATTGACGAGTTCTACAGTAATTACCGGGTGAGCAGGGATTTGATAGAACTGCGGAACTTGGCGCAGGTGGCGGAGCTGATGATTTTATCGGCGATGCGGCGGAAGGAGAGTCGGGGGTTGCATTATACGTTGGATTATCCTGGGGTGTTGGGGGAGGCCAAGGATACTGTGCTGAGCCCCGGGAAGGTTTGATTGGGCGTATTGCGCTTCAGGCGGGTTGATATTCATTAGCGGGGGTGGCGCTC
>NZ_BCAV01000054.1:0-70509 GCF_001320125.1 Pseudomonas sp. NBRC 111119 | reverse complement strand
TATCGCGCACTTAGAAGCAAGAGCGGTAGAGTGCTTTCAGTTGGTGGATGGATATATTTAAGTTCGCTGTTGCTATTGCTGTAGATCTTGATCTTGACTTTGGCCTTGATCTTCGCGACTTCAGGAGGCCGTAGTGAGGGAACCCCGAAGCGCAGCATAAGGGCCGGATGACGAGAGCATGCTTGCCATGAAAACCCACGAACAGCAAACAACTTCAAACTAACCCTGCCCAGGGTCCACCCACCGCCGCCGACTAAACTTAAGCCTAACCCGCAACCGCCGATGCTCATCCCCCTCAAGCGCATCGCAAGGTATGCACTGACTGCGCCCCACCCAGCCGCCCACCGGCACAAACCTCAAGACCACCAGCGCCGGCAACGCCATACTGTCGCGGCACAACCGCACCGCCCGCCACCCCTGCGCCCGGCTGAACACCCACCAGCCACGCCCGTCACGACGCAGCCCTACAACCGCATCCCCATGACTCAACAGAATGCGCCGTGGAACCACCCAGGCCCCATGGGCAACACACGCACAAATGGCGCCCAGCCCCGCCCACCACGGCAGCGGGCCAAGCAAGGCGGCAAGCCACGCCAGCAACTGGCAGGTCAGGTAGGCCGCCAGCAGCAGGCGCGAGCCCTGCCACCGGCACTCGAAGCACTCACTTGGGCTGGACACGGTCCAGGATGATGCGGACCATGCGCTGCAGCTCCGGGTCGTCGGACTCGGTGCGCTCCATGAACCAGCCGAACATGTCCTGGTCCTCGCAGCTCAGCAGACGCACGTACAGTTCGCGGTCGGTTTCATTGAGGCTGGGGTAGACTTCCTGGGTGAATGGCACCAGCAGTACGTCCAGTTCCAGCATGCCCCGGCGGCTGTGCCAGAAAAGCCGGTTGAGTTCAGTTTGTTCGACCATGGGGCCCTCCTCGAATGGCCCGCCAGTATACAGCCAGGTCATCGAAGCGACAGCGGGCGTTGGTCTAAGTCACCTACCTATTTTGTTACCAGCGTTCTATGATGGCCGACAGTCTTTAGCCACCGCGATGACCCATGGCCGATTCCGCTTTCTTCTGCCCACTGTCCCACGAGGGCATCCTCGCCGTCCGCGGCTCCGATGCAGGCAAGTTCCTGCAAGGCCAGCTGACCTGCAATATCAATTACCTCAACCCGGAATACGCCAGCCTTGGTGCCCGCTGCATGGTCAAAGGCCGCATGCAGTCCAGCTTCCGCATCCTGCCCGAGGGGAACGGCTACCTGCTGGCCATGGCCAGTGAGCTGCTGGACGCACAGCTGGCTGACCTGAAGAAATATGCGGTGTTCTCCAAAGCGACGCTGGCCGACGAAAGCGCTGAGTGGGCCCGTTTCGGCCTGGCCAATGGCGAGGCAGCACTGCAGTCGCTGGGCCTGGAAGTGCCGGGCACCGCGGGCAGTACGGTGCGTCACGAAGGCCTGATCGCCATTGCCGTTTCTCCTGGCAGGGTCGAGCTGTGGGCGCCTGCGGGCATCGCCACCGAGGTTCACACCACCCTCGCCGCTGCGCTGCCGGAAGGCAACCTCAACGATTGGTTGCTGGGGCAGATCCGCGCCGGCATCGGCCAGGTGATGGGCCCTACCCGCGAGCTGTTCATTCCACAAATGATCAACCTGCAGGCCGTGGACGGCGTCAGTTTCAAGAAAGGCTGCTACACCGGCCAGGAAATCGTCGCCCGCATGCAGTACCTGGGCAAGCTCAAGCGCCGTCAGTACCGTGTGGCACTTGAACAGCAGGTGGAGGTTTCGCCTGGCGACCAGATCTTCTCCCCTACCCACGGTTCATCGGTGGGTGAGGTGGTACTGGCGGCCAGCACCGGCGCTGGCTGCGAACTGCTGGCAGTGATCGGGGCCGAGGCAGTCGAGGACGGCAACCTGCACCTGGGCAACCTGGAAGGCCCGCGCCTGCACGTGCTGCCCCTGCCCTACGAACTGGACCGCGACCGGGAAATCCAGCGCTGAACAGCCCGCCCCGCCATCCCCGCGGGGCTGCTCCACCACTGCGGTAGATATGCCAATGAACAAGCTGGCCGAGATGGTCCAGGCACAGTTGCTGGATGCCATCGAAAAGGATGACCTGGTGCTGCCGACCCTGCCCGAGGTTGCCTTGAGCATCCGCGAGGCAGCGGAAGACAATGAAATCAGCGTGGCGGCGCTGAGCAAGGTGATCGGGCGCGATGCCGCCCTGTCAGCACGCCTGATCAAGGTGGTCAACAGCCCCCTGCTGCGCGCAGCGGTGGAAGTAACCGACCTGCATACCGCAATCACCCGCTTGGGCATCAACTACAGCTGCAACCTGGCCATTGGCCTTGTGATCGAGCAGATCTTCCATGCACGCGCCCCGGCGGTGGAGCAGAAACTGCGAGAAATCTGGGCCAACAGCCTGGAAGTGGCAGGTATCAGCTATGAAATTGCACGGCGCTACAGCCGCCTCAAGCCCGACCAGGCAGCCTTGGGCGGCCTGGTTCATCAGATTGGCGCGCTGCCGGTGCTGATCTACGCCGAGGAGCACAACGAGCTGCTCTCCGACCCGGTTTGCCTGCACTATGTCATCGAACAGATCCAGCCCGTGCTGGGCGACAAGATCCTCAAGGCCTGGGAGTTCCCCGAGCAACTGGTCAGGCTGCCCGGCCAGATCCAGGACCTGGACCGGCAGACCGCTGCCCTCGATTACATCGACGTGGTGCAGATTGCCCGCTGCATCAGCCAGCGCGGGCGGCAACGGCCGCTGGCTGCCCTGCCCGCCTATCGCCATCTGGGGTTACCCGTGGGGATCGAGTTGCAGGCCGACGAACTGACCGAAGCCCGCAGCCTGTTGCGCTGAGCCCAGGCCCTTATGGGCAGGCTAGTCGGCGATGAAGCTCACGCGCACCCGCAACCCGCCGTTGACGCCATCGTGCAGGCTGATCTGCGCCAGGTGGGCGCGGCAGATTTCGCCGACGATTGCCAAACCCAGCCCGCTGCCCTGAACACCGCGACGGTAGAAGCGCTCGAACACCCGCTCGCGTTCGTCCTCGGGAATGCCCGGCCCATCGTCCTCCACCTCCAGTACCGCCGGGGCAATGACCCGCAAAATGACGTTCCCCCCTGCTGGCGTGTGCGCCAAGGCGTTGTCCACCAGGTTGCTGAGCAGCTCGTTGAGCAGCGTGGGCTCGCCTTTCAGCCACACCGGTGCCTGGGCTTCAAGCGCCAGGGCTACACCACGGTTATGCGCCAGTGGCGCCATGGCCATGCCCAGTTCGCGCGCCAGCTGGCTGAGGTCCAGGCGCTGGGCGCCACCCTCGGCGATTGCCCGCGCGCCGTTTTCCACCCGAGCCATCGACAGCAGCTGGTTGGCCAGGTGGGTCAGGCGGTCAGTACCCTGTGCGGCGGTTTCCAGGGTTTGGCGCCACACCTGCGGGTCGCTGGAGCGCAGCCCCAGTTCCACCCGGGCTTTCAAGGCAGCCAACGGCGTGCGCAACTCATGGGCGGCGTCGGCGATGAACTGGGCCTGGCGTTCGAACTGGCGTCGCAGGCGTTCGGTAAAGTGGTTCAAGGCCCCTACCAGCGGGCCCAACTCACGCTGCACCTGCACCACCGGCAGCGGGCGCAGGTCGTCTGGCTGGCGCTCCTCGACCGCCGTGCGCAAGCGCTCCAGCGGCCGCAGGGCCGCGCTGACAGCGAACCAGACCATCACCAGCGCACCCAGCGCCAGCATGCCCAGGCGCAGCAACGTATCAGCCATCAGGCCGCGGGCCATGCTCACACGCGCTTCGTCGGTTTCGGCCACGCGAATCTCTGCCATACCGTTCATGTTGGGCTCGCTCACCGCCTTCAGCAGGCTGACCACACGCACGTTCTGGCCCAGGTAGGTGGCGTCGTAGAACCGCGCCAACGCCGGGTAGTCGTCGGTGCGTGGCGTGCCCGGCGGCGGTGGCGGCAGCTTTTCGTAGCCGGAGATCAACCGCTGCTTGATGTCCAGCACCTGGTAGTAGATACGGCCAGCGCTGTCGTAGGCGAAGGTGTCCAGTGCCACATACGGCACATCCGCGCTCAGCGAGCCGTCGCGCTGGGACAACCCTGCGGCAATGGTCCGCGCCGAGGCCAACAAGGTGCGGTCGTAGGCGGTATCGGCGGCTTCGCGGCCGTTCCAGTAGGCGCTCAAACCGCTGGCCAGCATCAGCACCACCAGCAACAGGGCCAGGTTGCCCAGCAAACGCCCCCGCAGGCTGACATTGTCACGCATCGCGATGCTCGAGCAGATAACCCAGGCCGCGGAAGGTAACGATCGCCACCGGGTGGCCATCGAGCTTCTTGCGCAGGCGGTGGATGTAGATTTCGATGGCATCCGGGCTGGCTTCTTCGTCCAGGCCGAATACCTGGGCAGCCAGCTGTTCCTTGCTCATCACCCGCCCGGGCCTGGCGATCAGTGCTTGCAGCACGCTCTGCTCGCGCGACGTCAACGCCAGGGTGTCGTCACCCAGGCTGAAGCGGCGGGTGTCCAGGTCATACACCAGGGGGCCGCAGCGCTGCTGGCGCTCACCACCCAGCACACTACGCCGCAGCAGCGCCTTTACCCGCGCCTCCAGCTCGGTCAGCTCAAAGGGCTTGGCCAGGTAGTCATCGGCCCCCAGGTTCAGGCCGTGGACGCGGTCCTTGACGTCGCTGCGGGCGGTCAGCATCAGCACCGGCAAGGTCTTGCCACGCCCACGCAGGCGGGCCAGCACCTCAAAGCCGTCCAGGCGCGGGAGGCCGACGTCCAGTATGGCGACGGCATAGTCCTCGCTGGCCAGCGCCAGGTCGGCAGCCACCCCGTCATGCAATACATCCACGGTCAGGCCAAGGCTTTTCAAAGCCTGGGCCACGCTGTCGGCCAACTGCAGATGGTCTTCAACCAGCAACACACGCATCGGTTCATGCCTCTCGGGTGGGGCGGTGGCGCGGAGTGTACCGCTGTCGGGCTGCCTGTGAAGCCCTTGCCGACAAACCTTTCACACTGAAAGGTTAGCGAAAGGTTCGTTACCTAGCATCGCACCACGGTCGCGCCAAGCGCCGAAAAAAGCACCAGCAAGGTGCAACGAATAAGAACAATAAACGGAGTCAACCACGATGCTGTCATCGCAGCCGCAGGCATTTGCGCCTACCCGTTCCTTTGCCGTACGGCCCATCGCCATCGCCAGCGCACTTGCGCTCGCCGGGGTCGCCCCTATAAGCCAGGCCGCCTTCATCGAAGACAGCACGGCCACCTTCGAAACCCGCAACATGTATTTCAATCGCGATTTTCGCGATGGCACCAGCGCGCAGCAGTCCAAGCGTGATGAATGGGCCCAGGGTTTCATCCTCAATTTCGAGTCCGGCTACACCGACGGCACCGTAGGCTTCGGCGTGGATGCGCTAGGCATGCTCGGCATCAAGCTCGATTCCAGCCCCGACCGCACCGGCAGCGGCTTGCTGCCCACCCACGATGATGGCAGGGCTGCCAATGAGTACTCCAAGCTGGGCCTGACCGCCAAAGCGAAGATCTCCCAGACCGAGCTCAAGATCGGCACGCTGATCCCCGAGTTGCCCACCCTGCGCCCCAACGACGGCCGCATCCTGCCGCAAACCTTCGAAGGTGGCCTGCTGACCTCCCGCGAGATCAAGGGCCTGACCTTCACCGGTGGCCGCCTGGACAAAGCCAAAGACCGCAACGACACCAACTGGGAAGACCTGGCACTGAACAACAAGAATGGCCGCTTCGGTGGCACGTTCAGCGCAGACAACCTGACCCTGGCGGGCCTGGACTACCAGTTCACCGACCGTATCACCGGCAGCTACCACTTCGCCCAGCTCGACGATATCTACCGCCAGCACTTCATCGGCATGCTCGCCACCCAGCCATGGGGCCCCGGCACCGTCGGCGTGGACCTGCGCCTGGCGCTGAGCGATGACGCTGGCGCTGCCAAGGCCGGCACTATCGACAACACCACCTTCAGCAGCCTGTTCAGCTACGCGCTGGGCGGGCACAAGGTGAGTGCCGGCTGGCAGCAGTTGTCGGGTGATAGCGCATTCCCCTACGTGGATGGCGCCGACCCTTACCTGGTCAACTTCGTCCAGATCAACGACTTCGCCAATGCTGACGAGCGTTCCTGGCAGGCCCGTTACGACTACAACTTCGCAGCGCTCGGTATACCGGGCCTGACCTTCATGACCCGCTACATCAACGGCGACAATGTCAGCCGCGCCAGCGGGGGCGAAGGCAAGGAATGGGAGCGCAACACCGAACTGAAGTACGTGGTGCAGAGCGGCCCGTTGAAGAACGTCGCTGTACGCCTGCGAAATGCCACCTTCCGCTCCAACTTTGCCCGCGACGCTGACGAAGTGCGCCTGCTGGTGAGCTACAGCGTGGCCCTGTGGTAACCCGATAACAACAATGCCTACGGAGATACACCATGACCTTCTCACTGCGCCGCATCGTCCTGGCAACCGGCTGCCTGCTGCTGGCAGGCAACGCCCTGGCCGCCGAACCCAAACGCCCTGAATGCATCGCCCCTGCCTCGCCAGGCGGCGGTTTCGACCTGACCTGCAAGCTGGTGCAAAGCGCCCTGGTGCAGGAAAAGATCCTCAGCAAGCCCATGCGCGTCACCTACATGCCGGGCGGTGTCGGCGCGGTAGCCTACAACGCCGTGGTCGCCCAGCGCCCGGCCGATGCGGGCACCCTGGTGGCCTGGTCCAGTGGCTCGCTGTTGAACCTGGCCCAGGGCAAGTTTGGCCGCTTCGACGAGAACGCGGTGAAATGGCTGGCGGCCGTGGGCACCAGCTACGGCGCCATCGCGGTGAAGAACGACTCGCCCTACAAGACTCTTGATGACCTGGTCGCCGCACTGAAAAAAGACCCGAGCAAAGTGGTGATCGGCTCGGGGGGCACCGTCGGCAGCCAGGACTGGATGCAGACGGCGCTGATCGCCAAGGCCGCCGGTATCAACCCGCGTGACCTGCGCTACGTGGCCCTGGAGGGCGGTGGCGAGATTGCCACGGCGCTGCTGGGTGGCCACATTCAGGTCGGCTCGACCGATATCTCCGACTCCATGCCGCACATCCAGAGCGGCAACATGCGCATCCTCGCGGTGTTCTCGGAAAAGCGCCTGGACGAACCGGAAATGAAGGACATCCCCACCGCCAAGGAACAGGGCTACGACATCGTCTGGCCAGTGGTGCGCGGCTTCTACCTGGGGCCGAAGGTGAGCGACGAGGACTACGCCTGGTGGAAGGCATCGTTCGACAACATGCTGGCCTCGGAAGACTTCGCCAAGTTGCGTGACCAGCGTGAGCTGTTCCCGTTTGCCATGACGGGTGAAGAGCTGGACGTGTATGTGAAGAAACAGGTGGCCGACTACAAGTCGCTGGCCAGGGAATTCGGCCTGATCCAGTAACCCATCACGCCCCTTCACCGCCCCCTGTGGGGGCGGCGACCCGCCGCTCTCACACATGAGGACTCTGTCATGATCCTTCAACGCATCTTCGCCCTGGTGCTGCTGGCGGTTTGCGCCGCCCTGGCCGTAATGGCCTGGCCCTACCAAGCGGCGTTTTCCTATGAGCCGGTAGGCCCGCGCGCCTACCCGCTGCTGATGCTCGGCCTGATGAGCCTGGGCCTGCTGTACCTGGCCATCCGCCCCACACCCATCGTGCGCAAGGATGACGAACCGGAACTGGACCGCGAAACCCTGACCAAGATCGCAGCCTGTATCGGCCTGCTGCTGGTCTTCGCGGCCACCTTCGAATCGCTGGGCTTCATTCTCAGCGCCATCCTGGCCGGCGTACCCATGGCCCGGCTGTATGGCGGCCGCTGGCTGCACAGTGTTGTCGTGGTGGTCGGCATGAGCGTGTTCCTCTACTGGCTGTTCGACCGCGTCATGGACGTGCCCCTGCCCCTTGGCCTGCTGAGCGTACTGGAGAACTGACACATGGATACCTTGAGCTACCTGGGCCAGGGCTTCGGCGTCGCCCTGTCCCCCTACAACCTGGTTACCGCCCTGTCCGGCACGCTGATCGGCACCGTGGTCGGCCTGCTGCCGGGCCTGGGCCCGATCAATGGCGTGGCGCTGCTCATCCCCATTGCCTTCGCACTGGGGCTGCCACCGGAGTCGGCCCTGATTCTGCTGGCGGCCGTGTACCTGGGCTGCGAGTACGGCGGCCGCATCAGCTCGATTCTGCTGAACATCCCTGGTGAAGCATCGACCGTGATGACCACTCTCGATGGCTACCCGATGGCCCGCCAGGGCCTGGCCGGCGTTGCGCTGTCGCTGTCGGCCTGGAGCTCGTTCATCGGTGCCTTCATCGCCACCTGCGGCATGGTGCTGTTCGCACCACTGCTGGCGAAGTGGGCGATTGCCTTCGGCCCTGCGGAATACTTCGTGCTGATGGTGTTCGCCATTGTCGCCCTGGGCGGCATGGCAGGTGACAAACCGCTGAAGACCTTCATCGCGGCACTGATCGGCCTGTTCCTCTCGGCAGTGGGTATCGACGCCAACAGCGGCGTGTACCGCTTCACCGGTGACAGTGTGCACCTGGCCGATGGCATTCAGTTCGTGGTGCTTGTGCTGGGCCTGTTCTCGGTCAGCGAAATTCTGCTGCTGCTGGAAAAGACCCACCATGGCCACCAGGCGATCAAGGCCACCGGGCGCATGCTGTTCAACTTCAAGGAAGCAGCCTCGGTGTTCGTGGTGAACATTCGCTGTGGCCTGCTGGGCTTCATCATGGGCGTGCTGCCAGGCGCAGGGGCCACCCTGGCCAGTGCCGTGGCCTACATGACCGAGAAGCGCATCGCCGGCACCAGCGGCCACTTCGGCAAGGGTGATGCCCGTGGCCTGGCGGCCCCGGAAACGGCCATCGGCGCCTCCTGCTGCGGCGCGCTGGTGCCGATGCTGACCCTGGGTGTACCTGGCTCAGGCACCACTGCGGTGATGATCGGTGCACTGACCCTGTACAACATCACCCCAGGCCCGTTGCTGTTCGAACAGCAGCCGGACATCGTCTGGGGCCTGATCGCATCGCTGTTCATTGCCAACATCATGCTGGTGATCCTGAACATCCCGATGATCCGCATCTTCACCCGCATCCTGGCCGTCCCGAACTGGGCGCTGGTACCGGTGATCGCCATCATCACTGCCATCGGCGTGTACGCCGTGCATGCCACTACGTTCGACCTGTTCCTGATGGTCGGTATCGGCATCATGGGCTACATCCTGCGCAAGCTGGACTTCCCGCTGTCGCCAATCCTGCTGGGCTTCATCCTAGGTGGCCTGATGGAGCAGAACCTGCGCCGGGCGCTGTCGATCTCCAACGGTGAACTGGGCATCCTCTGGTCCAGCCCGATCAGCATGGGCGTCTGGGCGCTGGTTGCGATGATGCTGGCACTGCCGCTGTTGCGCATCTGGCGCAAACGCAGCCAGCAACGTCGGGCGATGGCCGATGCCTGATAGCCGTTTGCCGCTGTACTGGGCAACCGGGCTGGTCGGCCTTGCGGGCGGTTTCATCGCCAGCAAGGTCGGCTGGCCTTTGCCGTGGATGGTGGGATCGTTGCTGGCGATCATCGCCGTGCGCTGCCTCACCCCCTGGCAACTGCCGGAAATACCCAATGGCCGGCGCTGCGGCCAATGCATCATCGGCATTGGTATCGGCCTGCATTTCACCCCCGCCATCATCGAACAGGTGGCCAGCCACTTCGTATTGATCTTCTTCGGCGCCTTGCTCACCACCTTGTCCAGTGTCATCGGCGTATGGCTGCTGAGGCGCTCTGGCGAAGACCGCGCAACGGCGTTCTTTGCCAGCATGCCGGGCGGGTCGGGGGAAATGGTCAACCTGGGTGCACGCAATGGTGCGGTACTCAGCCAAGTGGCTGCGGCGCAGAGCCTGCGGGTGCTGGCGGTGGTGCTGTGCGTGCCGGCGCTGTTCAAGTGGCTGCTGGGTGACGGGGTGGCACTGAACCACGGCGCCAGCGTGAGCTGGGGCTGGCTGGCGCTGATCGTACCCATGGGGGTGGCCGTTGCCTGACTGTGGCAGCGCCTGCGCCAGCCTAACCCGTGGCTGTTCGGGCCGCTGCTGGTCGCGGCCAGCGTTTGCCTGGCAGCCAACCTGCAGATCGCCCTGCCCAACGGCGGCAGCCAAATCGGCCAGTGGCTGATCGGCAGCGGCCTGGCCTGCCATTTCAACCGTGCGTTCTTCCGCCGTGCACCGGCGTTTCTCGCCCGCACCCTGGTGGCCACCGCCCTGTGCATGTTCATTGCTGGCAGCGCCGCCTGGGTGCTGAGCCTGGTTACCGCGCTGGACCTGCGCTCGCTGACGCTGGGCATGATGCCGGGCGGCATTGCCGAGATGAGCCTCACGGCAGAAACCCTGCAGCTGTCGGTGCCGCTGGTCACGGCGCTGCAGGTGATGCGGCTGCTGTTCGTGCTGTTTCTGGCCGAGCCGTTGTTCCGTTACTGGGTGAAAGCGCCGGCGTAGCCGGCGGCTGCCCTAGAGCGGTGGCAAGGCCCAGTCGACAGGGGCCAGCCCGCGCTGCTCGAGGAAGCTGTTGGTGCGGCTGAAATGCCCGCAACCCAGGAACCCACGGTAGGCCGACAGTGGCGAGGGGTGCACCGATTTGAGCACCAGGTGCTTGGTGCCGTCGATCAGCTTCTGCTTGCTCTGCGCATGGGAGCCCCACAGCAGGAACACCACATGCTGGCAGCGCTCGCTGACCAGTTCGATGATGCGGTCGGTAAAGAACTCCCACCCCTTCTTGGCATGCGAGGCAGCATTGGCCCGCTCCACGGTCATGGTGGTGTTGAGCAGCAGCACGCCTTGGTCTGCCCAGCTTTGCAGGTAGCCATGGCTGGGGATCGGGATGTTCAGGTCGCGGTGCAGCTCCTTGTAGATGTTCACCAGCGACGGCGGCGTCGCCACACCCGGCTGCACCGAGAAGCACAGACCGTGGGCCTGCCCAGGGCCGTGGTACGGGTCCTGGCCGAGGATCACCACCTTGACCTTGTCCAAGGGCGTGGAATTCAGCGCGTTGAAGATCAGCGGGCCAGGCGGGAAGATCTGCTTGCCGGCTGCGTACTCGCTGCGCAGAAACGCTCGCAGCTGGTGCATGTAGGGCTGGTCGAACTCGGCACGCAGTGCAGCTTTCCAGCTGGGTTCGAGTTTGATGCGATCGTCGTCAGTCATGGGGCCATCCGTAATCAATGGCGCGACACTAGGTGCGCGATGAGTGCTTGTCAAACCCTCCGACCACCAACCGGCATGATCGGTCAGCCGGGCCATACTTGTGCGGTAACCTGACGAGGTGAGCCATGACTATTCGTTGCGAAGTACACACCGGTGTCGACGGCGCGCGCATCGCTATCGCTACCCTCGATGCCCCCATGGCGCTCAATGCCCTGACCCTGCCCATGATCGAAGTGCTCGGCGAGCAGTTGTATGCCTGGGCCCAGGACCCTGGGGTGGCCTGCGTATTGCTGCGCGGTAATGGCGCCAAGGCGTTTTGCGCAGGCGGCGACGTTCGGGCCCTGGCCCAGGCCTGCAGCGACCAGCCAGGCCGCGTCCCCCACCTGGCGGCAACCTTCTTCGCGGCCGAGTACCGCCTGGACTTTACCCTGCACACCTACCCAAAGCCCCTGCTGTGTTGGGGCCATGGCCACGTGCTGGGTGGCGGGATGGGGCTGCTGCAAGGCGCCAATGTGCGTATCGTCACCCCCAGCAGCCGCCTGGCCATGCCAGAGATCAGCATCGGCCTGTACCCGGATGTGGGCGCCAGCTGGTTTCTCGCCCGTTTGCCCGGCCGGCTCGGGTTGTTCCTGGGGCTCACCGGCGCCCCGCTGAACGCACGGGATGCCCTCGACCTGGGGCTGGCTGATCGTTTCCTTGGCGAACAACAGCAGGCTGGGCTGGTCGACGAACTGCTGCAGCTGAACTGGCAGGAGCAAACCGCACTGCAACTCAACAGCCTGCTTAAGGCCGAGGAGCACCGCGCCTGCAGCCAATTGCCGCCAGCGCAGTGGCTGCCACGCCGGCAGCTGATCGATCGTGTGCTGGATGTCACGGACGCAAGCGCCGCCTGGCATGCCTTGAGTGCCTTGCGCCAGCACGACGACCCGCTGCTGGCGTCGGCCGCCGAGCGCATGCAGGGGGGGTGCCCACTTACGGCCCACCTGGTGTGGGAACAGATTCATCGCGCCCGCCACTTGTCACTGGCGCAGGTGTTCCAGATGGAATACGCCATGAGCCTGAATTGCTGTCGTCATCCTGAGTTCGGCGAAGGCGTGCGCGCCCGCTTGCTGGACAAGGATAACCAGCCACGCTGGCATTGGCCGGATGTGGCCCAGGTGCCCCAGGGGGTGGTGCAGGCTCACTTTACCAAGGCCTGGGAGGGGCGCCACCCACTGGCAGACCTGGGGTAGCCCCTGGCGTTTTGCCGCCGCGATCAGGGCCTGCGGCTGCGCGGGTCCCCCCAACCGTTCGAATGCCAGCGGTCTGGCTGGTAACGCGGGCCGCGGTCGCGGTAGTCATGCCGGTCGCGGTCGCGACCGTAGTCATAGCGCTGGCGGTTGCCGTAGTCGTAGCGCGGGTTGCCGTGCCAGCGGTCCACCCCAGGTGGCACAGGCCGGTAAACCGGTACGGGCGGCGCGTAGTACCGTGGCCCAGGCTGATAATAGTAACGGGGCTGGGGCGCCACATAGTAACGGTCATAGCGGTAATAACCCGGCGCGTAACCAGGAGACGCATAGCGGTCAGTGACGTAATAGTCCGTGCGGTAGTAGGCAGAGCGCCCCGAGTAAGGGACGCAGGCACTCACCGTCAGCCCCACGAGGGCAAGCAACAGAATTCGGTAGGACATAGGCGGCCTCCTGGACCGCAGGGATGCTCGGGCAGCGACGCTGGCGAGCGCCAACCCGGCATGCGTGGGCCGGCATTGGGTAAGACAGCGGCAAGGGCGTGCAGTGCGCTGCCTGCAATAAATTGATACACGTGGGCAAACCCTGAAAAACATGCGGCCATTTGTCGCCCAGGCCACTAGAATAGCCGGCTTGGCACACATCATGGGAAGATCATGCCCTCACGTTCCGCCCTGTTATCGCAGCGTTCGCTGATTGCGACCCTGTTGATACTGCTGGCCTGCGGTTTTATCGCCACCTCGCTGCTCAGCTACTTTTCATCGCGCAGCGCCATCCGTGACGGCATCATCAACACCGAGTTACCGCTCACCTCCGACACGGTGTACTCGGAAATCCAGAAAGACCTGGTCCGCCCGGTGCTCATCGCCTCGATGATGGCCCAGGACACCTTCCTGCGTGACTGGGTGCTGTCCGGTGAACAAGACACAGACCGCATCACGCGCTACCTGGGCGAAGTGATGGGCAAGCAGGACACCTTCACCTCGTTCTTCGTCTCGGACCGTACCCTGACCTATTACCAGGCCAAGGGTGTGCTCAAGCAAGTACAACCGCAGGCCTGGCGTGATGCCTGGTACTTTCGCCTGCGTGGTCTCAAGGCCCCCTATGAGATCAACGTCGACCTGGACATGGCTAACCAGGACAGCCTGACCGTGTTCATCAACTACCAGGTGCATGATTACCAGCAGCAGTTCATCGGTGCGGCCGGCGTCGGGCTCAGCGTGTCTTCGGTGGTGAAGCTGATCGACCAGTATCAGCGTCGTTATCAGCGTGCGGTGATGTTCGTCGATGCCAAGGGCAAGGTGTTGCTCACTGGGTCTGAAGGCGGCCCGCGCGGCGTGCGGGTGGGCCAGTCGCTCAGCGATAATACCGACCTTGATGACGCACGGGCAGGCCAACCGGTGCCGAGCGAAGGTAGCCACGACTACCGTGACGCCGATGGCCACAGCCATTTCCTCAACGTGCGGCGCCTGCCGGAGCTGGACTGGTACCTGCTGGTGGACAAACGCGAGACCGGCGCGCTGGACCGCATCCGCCATTCGCTTTACCTGAACCTGGCCATCTGCGCCATGATCACCCTGGTGGTCGTGGCGCTGGTGCATGCCATGGTGCGCCGCCACCACGCCAGCATCGAGGCCCTGGCCACCCTCGACAGCCTCACGGGCCTGCCCAACCGCCGCAGTTTCGACCTGCTGGCCGCCCAGGCACTGCGCGAAGCCCAGCGCGACGGCAGCCCGCTGGTGGCGCTACTGATCGACCTTGACCACTTCAAGGCCCTGAATGACACCTACGGTCACCTGGCGGGCGACGAAGTGCTGCGCCAGTTTGCCAATGTGCTGCAGGGCAGCCTGCGCGAGTCGGATATACTGTGCCGCTGGGGCGGTGAGGAATTCATCGTCCTGCTCCGTGAAGCCGAAGGCCGGCAGGCCATCGAGGTCGCCGAAAAAATCCGCAGGCGCGCCGAGCAACTGACATTCAGCTACGAGGACCAGCCCCTGCGCCTGACCACCAGCATCGGCGTCAGCAACCTGCAGCAAGACGACACCTTGCACACCTTGCTGACCCGCGCCGACAGCGCCCTGTACCGTGCCAAACAGGCTGGCCGCAACCGCGTCTGCAGTGAACTGCACAATGAATGACAACCAACATTGCCCTGCGTGCGGCGCCCTCAACCAGTGCAGCCTGGCCGACCCACGCAGCGCCACCCAGGCCTGCTGGTGTTACAGCGCCCACATCGACCCCGCCGTCATCCAGGCGCTGCCCGCCGAGCTGCGCGGCAAAGCCTGCCTGTGCCCACGCTGCGCAGCCGTCGAGGCGCAGCTGCCACCCGCCCCGGTCAACTGACAGCCATGCGCCTTGACCGTTTTCTTGCCAACCTGCCCAACTACAACCGCCAGCAAGCACGCATGCTGCTGGCCCAGCAGCGCGTGCGCGTGGATGGGCAGGTGGTCAGCGACCCCTTGGCACAGGTGCGCGAATTCAGCCATGTGGCGCTGGATGACGCGGTGCTCCAGGCCGGCTACCCCGCGCGCTACCTGATGCTGCACAAGCCGGCCGGTTGCGTCAGTGCCACCCACGACCCGCAGCACCCCACTGTGCTCGACCTGCTGCCCGCCGAGGCGCGGCACGGCCTGCACATTGCCGGGCGGCTGGACTTCAACACCACCGGCCTGATGCTCCTCACCAACGATGGGCAATGGTCGCGCCGGCTTACCCAGCCGGCCACCAAGTTGCCCAAGCACTACCTGGTCGACACCGAAGACGAGATCGGCCAGCACTACGTCGCCAAGTTTCTCGAGGGTTTTCATTTCGCCTTCGAAGGCCTCGTCACCCAACCCGCCCAGCTGCACATTCTGGGGCCGCGCCAGGCGCGGCTGGCCATCGTCGAGGGGCGTTATCACCAGGTCAAGCGCATGTTCGGCTTCTACAACAACAAGGTGGTGAAGCTGCACCGTGAGCGCATGGGTGCCATTGCGCTGGACCCGGCGCTGGCACCTGGCGCTTTTCGCGCACTGACGGCCGAGGAAATCGCTGCGGTCTGATTTGGCTGATCAACGGCAAGCAACCGCCCGACGCAGGGCGCTCCTTTCCCCCGAACGGCACTTGCGCGAACCCGGCGGCGCTGCTTGAATCCACTGCGTCGGTCTGCATGTGACTGGATAGTCATAGCTGCACGGCCGACACCTGTCTGCTGGCCACCCAGGGTCTCGATGCCTTGGGGCACAACAGATTGCCCGCCATAACAACACCGTCGACACACGTGCCAATGGATCGACACGGGGCCCGGTTTCTCTTCAGGCAGATGCCTACCTGTCATAAAAAACGTGCACTTTAGGTGACGCGAATACCCTTTTTGCGCCAGGAGTCGATGACATGAGGCCAGAAATCGCTGTACTTGATATTCAAGGTCAGTATCGGGTTTACACGGAGTTCTATCGCGCGGACGCGGCCGAGAAGACAATCATCCTGATCAACGGCTCGCTTGCCACCACAGCCTCGTTTGCCCAGACCGTACGCAACCTGCACCCGCAGTTGAACGTGGTGCTATTCGACCAGCCCTACGCCGGCAAATCCAAGCAGCACAACCGCCAGGAAAGGCTGATCAGCAAGGAAACCGAAGCCCATATTCTTCTGGAACTGATCGACCACTTCCAGGCCGACCATGTGATGTCGTTTTCATGGGGTGGCGCCAGCACCCTGCTGGCGCTGGCGCATCAGCCGCGTCGGGTGAAAAAGGCCATCGTCAGTTCGTTCTCACCGGTGATCAACGAACCGATGCGCGACTACCTCAGCCGCGGCAGCCAGTACCTCGCCGCCTGCGACCGCTACCAGGTGGGCAACCTGGTCAACAACACCATTGGCAAGCACCTGCCGTCGCTGTTCAAACGCTTCAACTACCGGCACGTCAGCAGCCTGGACAGCCATGAATACGCGCAGATGCACTTCCATATCAACGAAGTGCTGCAGCACGACCTGGAGCGGGCCCTGAGCCGCGCGCGCAACATCGACATCCCGGTGCTGTTCGTCAACGGTGAGCGGGATGAGTACACCACCGTGGCGGATGCACGGCAGTTTGACAGGCATGTCGGCACGTGCCAGTTCAGCGCGATCCGCGACGCCGGCCACTTTCTGGACATGGAGCACAAGGCCGCCTGCGAGGATACCCGCGCCGTGCTGCTGGGCTTCCTGAAGCCAGACGTGCGAGAAAAGCGCCCGCGTTATCAGGCAGCAGCCCAAGGGCAGCATGCATTGGCCATGTGACGGGCAACACACCCTGTAGCCACAACCGCGGAGGCTGCAGGGTGGCGTTAGATTTTTTATAACGTGGGCTTCTAATTTACCCTGGGTTCTGGTAAAAAGTGCAGCTCAGATGCGGGTATAGTTTAGTGGCAAAACGAAAGCTTCCCAAGCTTTAGTTGAGGGTTCGATTCCCTCTACCCGCTCCACTTCGACTTTCCAGGGTCTTCCGCCGAACGCCAGGGAACGTCGTAAGTCATTGTCAGGATTGAGGATTTTCACCCAATATCGATCCACTGACATCCAGCGAAATCCACTCACAGCCGGTTCCAACTGGTACGTTGAGTGGTACATTGGCAATGCGGAGGTTCCCAAAACCGTATTGTTGCTGGAGGAGCCGGGGTTCCGTCGGGAACATGGCATCCAACTCGTTTCGCAGGAGTTGGGCTCATGCTTTCAGACCTCCAGGTTCGACAGGCCAAGGTGACCGGCAAGGCGTATTCGCTTGTCGATTTCGACGGTCTCTACTTCCATATCTCAGCCACCGGCTTCAAGGCCTGGCACTTCCGCTTCACTTGGGGCGGCAAGCGCGAGCGCATGTCCTTCGGCGGCTATCCCGCGCTTTCCCTGAAAGATGCCCGTCATCTGCGCGACGAGGCCCGGGCCATGCTGGCCAAGGACATCAACCCGCATTCGGAACGCAAGCGCAAACGCCACGTGATTGTCCTGGCGGGCGAGCACACCTTCCAGGCCATCTACGACAAATGGCTGGCCCACCGCAGCCTCTCTCTGGAAAATGAGGGCCGCCAGAGCACGCCCAAACAGATCGGGCGCGTCTTCGCCAAGGATGTGTTTCCCGTATTGCGCCACCTGACCGTCTACGACGTCACTCGCGCCCACCTGCTGGACATCATCGGCAGAGTGGAAAAACGTGGCTCGCTGTCGGTCGCCGAGAAGCTGCGCACCTGGTTCAGCCAGCTATTCACCTACGCCTCGGTGGTGGTGCCCAACATGGGCGACAACCCGGCCAAGGATTTGGATGTGGTGGCGATGCCGCTGCCGCCGGTGGAGAACAACCCCTTTTTGCGCATGCCCGAACTGCCGGCCATGCTGCAGACGTTGCGCAAGTACAGCGGCCGCCTGAATACGCAACTGGGTCTACGTCTGCTGCTGCTCACGGGCGTGCGCACCGGTGAATTGCGCTACGCCACGCCCGATCAGTTCGATCTGGAGCGCGGTCTGTGGATCATCCCGGTTGTCAGGCTCAAGCAACGCAAGCAGCTCACCAAGAAGAAGCGCCAGCGTTTCGCCGACATCCCGCCGTACATCGTGCCACTGTCGTTGCAGGCACAAGAAGTCGTTCGTCATCTGCTGGGAAATCTGAAGCCAGCGCAGGTCTATCTCATCCCCGGTGATTGGTGCCTGAAAAAACCTCTCAGCGAGAACACGCTCAATGGCGCGCTCAAGCGCATGGGCTATGAAGATCAGCTCACTGGGCACGGCGTTCGCGCCACCGTATCGACCGCGCTCAATGAATTGGGCTATCCGCCCAAGTGGGTAGACGCCCAACTCTCGCATGCCGATCCGGATCGGATCAGCGCGACCTACAACCACGCCGAGTACGTCGAGCAGCGCCGCGTCATGATGCAAGACTGGGCCGACCGCCTGGACTTGTTCGAGCAGAATCAGCTCGAAGTTGCCAGCACGCACCTGACCATCACGCTGCAGGGTCTGCCCACGATTGCCGGACAGGCGGCAGCGCAGCCGCCCGCCCTGAATCCAAACGCCCCTCAGTTGATCGTTGCGCCTGCACCGGATGCGCCAGCGGTTCCAGCTTCCGTCTATCGACTTTCGGCGGTGCATCTGCCCGAGTACGCGCGACCCACGCTGTCAGAGGTGCAGCGCGAGCGCTTGCAATTGCTGGAGATGTTCGAGGCATCCCACAACCTGTCGGTGGCCGACTACGCCAAGCTGGTTGGCAAGTCCCGCCGCTGGATCACTTACGAGATTCAGGCTGGCAATCTCCTGTCGATCCATCTGGGTCACCGTGGACAGCGCGTCCCGGACTGGCAACTCGACCCCATCAAACGCAAGCTGATTCAGGCTGTCCTGAAGCTGGTGCCGCGCGGCATCGACACCTGGCACATCTATCACGCACTGCTGCGGCCATACGATGCCCTGGGCAAGTGTCCAGTCATCGAGGCAGTCGATCCGACCAACCTGCATCTTGCAGCTCGACTGGTCGCCGCACATGCCATAGAAACCGATGAGCTTGCAGAGCAATCGGAAGTATCTCCGGTGCTGGCCAGGCAGACTGTAGAGCGCCTGGTAAAAACGGCAATGTTGGTTGATACGCCCGAAGATCTGGTCGCCCGTTGAGCTGAGGCCGGACGGCAGCCCGTCCGGTCAAGGTCCAAGCAGGGAACCAATAGGTCGATCGTTGCATGACCACCCGCCAACTCGCGATTTCCAAGTATTGGCAGGCAGTGTTTAGCGTCGAATCTGCGCTTGGCAGTCACCATAGGCGACTTCTCTGTGATGCTATCTCGCTATATCAGTATCCTGATCGGATATGACGCCAGCGGATTTCCGCAGCCAATCCCAAGCCCCGATCAATAGATTCCGACCGCTCGCAGCTTTTTCAAACCGCTGCCGTATCAGACCATACCGATACGGTTTTGCGTGAACCGCCACTTCTCACGATCCTGATAGCGCAAGCGTCACTGTCGAGCCGCGACGGACGCTCGCTTTTCTTGTGCTCAATGGATTTTTGTACATCGAGCACACAACGCCTACTCGTTGCGCGAACTGATCAGAAGTAATCAAAAGCGGGCGTCATCACTCGCGTCTTGCGCGGACAACAGGCCGACCATGGGGACGGCTGCAAAAGCAGTCGGCCCTGTAGTTCTTCTCCTGGAAGGAGACGGAGCATGCACGAGAACAAAAATGATGCACCAACATCAAAGGTGTTCTACCGCCCGCTCGAAGCGTCCATCCGCTGGGCCGGACTGCTGCGATACGAGCAGGTGATTCTGGCTTCGGTCTCGTCGCCGATGAATCTGCCGCAGTCGCTGGACTGCCCACGTTTGGGCGAACTGCGGCTGTACACCGACCGCATCTATGACGGCATCCTCAACGGGGAACTGCCCTTCGGGCAGCACGGCATCACGACGCGCGACACCACGTTGATCGAATCGCCTGATCTGACGGTGCGCCATGTCGATCTGAAGTGCTGGATGCGCCAGCACTACCCCGAGCAGCGGCCCGGCTTTCTCTTCTCCCGCAGCGAGCGCATCACCCATCCCTTCATCTCTCTGGAAACAGGGCAAGCCATGCTGGTCGAACGCCAGGCTTTGAAATCCGTCCTGGAACAGACCAAACGTCAGCTTCGCGAGTTGCAGGACAAGCATGACGCGCTGCTCAAGCAGCCCACGGTGATTCCGGCATGCGCGCAGTGTCCGATCAGTGATCGAGCCGAGGCCACCTACCTGAACATCGTTGGCGGCCTGTTGGAGCTGATGCTCGGCCAGTCGCCATCGGGCACGCCGTACTCCAGCTTCAAGACGCAGGAGGCCGTGGTCAGCGCGCTGGTCGCCCATCACAGCGGCGCCATGGGCATCGCGGAGCGGACATTGAACGGTAAGTTTGCCACCGCCAGGCGCCGGCTGCGTAGCGCCTCCCGCTGAGATTTGCCAGCTTGTATGTGCAGTCGCGGAGATTGCATTTGCAATGTCTTTTCGCAGCCGTGTCTATTGAATAGAGGTCACGCCAACAAACGCCGCTGAGCGTTCAGGAGTGACTGCCATGTCGCAAACATCTGTACTGCAGCCAAACGAGCGCCGCATCCTGCGCTTGGAAGAAGTCGAAGCGAAATCAGGTTTCAAGCGCGCCCACATCTACAACCTGATGAAGAAACGCCAGTTCCCGCAGGCCCTGCGTCTGGGCGTGCGCGCCGTGGGCTGGGACTCCATCGAAATCGATCAGTGGATCGACGAGCGCGTCAACAACCGGGCCTGACCCGTTCTCCCGCGGACTTTTCATCTTGACACGGAGAACGCCATGCAGGTCGTATCCATCATTTCAACCAAAGGTGGGGTCGGCAAGACTACCACCGCTGCGAACCTCGGCGGTCTCGCTGCGGACGCCGGACTGCGCGTGCTGCTGCTCGACCTCGATGTGCAGCCCACCTTGTCCTCATACTATGAGCTGGCTCACCGCGCGCCGGGCGGTATCTATGAATTGCTGGCCTTCAACGAGCGCGACCTCGACCAGCTTGTGTCCCGCACGATCATCGCGGGCCTGGACTTGGTGCTCTCCAACGACCACCGAGGCGAACTGAACACTTTGCTGCTGCACGCGCCGGACGGGCGCTTGCGGCTGCGGCATCTGCTTCCGGCGCTCAATCCCCTCTACGACCTGGTGCTGATCGACACCCAGGGCGCGCGCTCGGTGCTGCTGGAGATGGCGGTGCTGGCCTCCGACCTCGCACTGTCACCCGTGACCCCGGAAATTCTCGCCGCCCGCGAGCTGCGGCGCGGCACCATGCAGTTGCTGGAGGACATTGCACCGTACCGGCAGCTGGGCATCGCGCCGCCGCCGCTGCATCTGCTCATCAACCGCGTCCATCCGGTGTCCGCCAACGCCCGCCTGATCCAGCAGGCGCTGCGCGATCTGTTCCAGGACCATGCTGACATCCGTGTGTTGGCTACCGACGTGCCGGCCATTGAGGCTTATCCGCGTGCTGCTACGCGCGGCCTGCCGGTGCATCGGGTCGAGTACCGCCAGCCAGTGGGCAGAGTCGCTCCCGCCGCGCTCGCCACCATGCGCGATCTTGCCGGCGAATTGCTCCCGCAGTGGCAGGATCGATTTGCCGCAGTGTCCGGCCGTCCGCCACAGCCTCTTGATACCAGGAGGCCCCATGGCCAACGCACATGAACTGGCCCGAGGTCACAGCCGGCTGCGCGCCCTGATCGAGTTCGCCGTGGGCGAAGGCTGGCACGTCAAGCGCACGGCGGGCGGTCACCTCAAGTTCACCAAGTCAGGCTGCGCCGCGATCTACACCAGTTCGACGGCCAGCGATCACCGGGCAGCCCTCAACGCCCGTGCGCAGATCCGTCGCGCCGAGCGCGAGACCCGATCCCAAGCGCAGGGGGGCGGCCATGACTGAGATCACTTCCCAGCAGATGGCCGGCAAACTGCTTGCGTCCGGGTTCGAGCGCAGCGGCCCGTCAGCAACGACCTTGAGCGACCCGATCGCCGACACGCCCATGGTCGTGACGCTCGACCAATTGCGCCCCTACGACCACGACCCGCGCAAGAAGCGCAATCCGGTGTACGAGGAAATCAAGGCATCCATCCGCGAGCGTGGTCTGGACGCGGCTCCGGCCATCACCCGGCGGCCCGGCGACGATCACTACATCATCCGTAATGGCGGCAACACGCGACTGGCAATCCTGCGCGAACTCTGGTCGGAGACCAAGGACGAACGATTTTTTCGGGTCTCATGCCTGTTCCGCCCGTGGCCCGAGCGTGGCGAGATCGTCGCGCTCACCGGGCATCTTGCGGAAAACGAACTGCGCGGTGGCCTCACCTTCATCGAGCGGGCTTTGGGCGTCGAGAAAGCGCGCGAATTCTACGAACTGGAAAGCGGCTCCACCCTGAGCCAGTCCGAGCTGGCCCGCCGCCTGGCCGCCGACGGATACCCCGTGCAGCAGTCGCACATCAGCCGGATGGCCGACGCAGTACGCTACCTGCTGCCCGCAATCCCGACCGTGCTCTACGCCGGCCTGGGGCGTCACCAGGTCGAGCGGTTGTCGGTCATGCGCAAGGCCTGCGAGCGCACCTGGGCGCATTACGCCAAAGGCCGCTCACTGGTTCAGGACTTCGACGAGTTCTTTCAGGAAGTGCTGTCGCAATTCGATGTCCAGGCCGACGAGTTCTCTGCGCAGCGCATACAGGACGAGCTGATCGGCCAGATGACCGAATTGCTGGGTGTTGATTACGACGTGCTCGCTCTGGACATGACCGAATCCGAGAGCCGCCAGCGCGCCTTGGTCAGCGAGCCGACGCCGCCCTCGACGCCGCCTGCCCTGCCAGAGCCAGAGGCCATTGCGCGCCCACCTGCCGATACTGCGCCACCTGCTGCGAGGCCGACGGCAACTCCCTCGACGGGCGAGAGCGACGCGGAAGCCAGTCATTCGGACGCGGTCAGCCCGGCGACAGATGGCGACCGGCTTCAGGAGCACATCGTCTCGCCGGCGCCGACAACGGAACGGCTTGAGTCCATCCAGCGCATGGTCGCCGACCAGTTGGGCGATGCACTGCCGCACGACTTCTCGGCGAATGTCTTGCAGTCCATCCCGGTGCAGGCTGGTGGGCTCTATCCGATCTCGGATGTCTGGTACATCGCCCCCGGCCTGGACACACCCGAGCACCTGCGCATCCACGTCGCGCAGTTTGCCCGCGAGATTGCGGGCGAGGCACACCTGGGCGAGTGCATCGATGACCGTCCAGAAGGCATCGGCTTCGCCTGCCGTGCCCATACCTCAAGCCTGGCGCCAAAGGGCCGTGCCGTCCATGCGCTGTTGGCTTGCCTGGCCGGTCAGCAGCCCGCCGACGTCGGTCTGGACAACGGGCAACTCGTCATCGACCTGCCGGCGCTGCTGCACGGCCAGGGCGACGTAACCCGACGATTGAGCGACACCGCGCTGGTCAAGCTGTTCCGCCTGCTGCGACTGGCCCGCCGCCTGCTCGATCTCGAAGCCGGCGCTGCGGACTCTGGAACCTAAGCGAGGGAGGCCAGCATGTCCACAGCACACCCGCTCAACCAGGCTGTCATCGCCCAGGCCCTCTATGACCTGCGCAATGGGCAACTGCGCCGCTGCAAACTGATGGGGTTTGGCGAGGCAGAGCTGGACGCCCTCAAGCATCCTGCGCTGATCAGCGTGCTGGCCAACGCCAACGTCTCCTGGTGCTCAGTGACGGTCAACCGCGAAGTGCTGCGGCGGCTGCTCCAGCAGGCGCAGGACGTGGAGAAGGAAATCGCCACGGTCGATCGCATGCTCAGGCTGGGCGCGAGCACGGAGATGGTCAGCAAGTTCTATGGCTTGACGCATCAGGAAGTAGCGCTTCGCCGTGAAATCCTCGGTCTGCCCAAGCGCAAGGGCCGGCACCCCGTGCTGGACGAGGAGCAGGACACGGAGCTGTGGCGGCAATGGAAGGCCGTGACCAACAGCAGAACCGTCGATCTCGAAGATGACACTTCCATCCTCGATGCCGCCATGGACTTGGCCGAAGGAATGTCGCTGCCTCTGTCGGTGGTCTGGGCCTCGATCAAGAGCTGGGTCGATCAGGGATTGGCGTGAGTCATGGCCGTGGACGACACCGCACCACGAGCCCTACGCCAAGGCCCCATCGCACTGGCAGAACTGTTCGATGCTGCGCTGAAAGACCTTGCGCCCAAGCCCGCCCCCAGCGCACCTGCGTCTACACCTGCACAGTCGCCCACGCCCACCTCCGGCGATGCTTTCCTGTTCAGTGGCAACCGGCACGAGACGGTGCCACGCAAGTTGTTCCTCGACCGCCGCCTGACGCCGCTGGAACGAAACGCCTGGCAAGTGTTCCGACTGATGCTCAACGACGATGGCGTGACCGCATTTCCCACCTACGAGCAGTTGCGCCCCTGGCTAGCGTCCATGCCCTGCGCAGGCCAGGCCTCGCATGAAACCGTGGCACGGGCGCTGACACTGATGCGCCTGACCCGCTGGCTGAGCCTGGTTCGGCGACGGCGCGACCCCAAGACCGGCCGCATCCTCGGCAATCTGTACGTGCTGCACGACGAACCCCTGACACCGTTCGAGGCCATGCAGCTCGACCCGGACTACCTGCAACTCGTCAGCCAGGCGCTCGGCCATTCTGCCAAGGCCGTGCAGATCGTGGGCCTGCACACGCTCAAGGAAATCGGCGAAGACCCATTACTGGCCGGACGCACCCTCCCGTCACGGTTGCAGGTGATGGCCGAACGTCTCGCCAACCAGAACCCCACGGCCTGCGAAAGTTATCCACAGGAAGACGCCATTCACGATTCCGAAGAAGGGGCTCCGAGCCTTCTTCGGAATCGTGAACGACCCGCTACGGATTCCGAAGCAGGGCTGAAACCCGCGCCAGACGTCTCTCTTCGGAATCCGAAGCAGGCCCGTACAGTACGTAGTAGTTGTATTAATGAAATACGTACTACTGCGCAGGCGCGCGCGCTGGGCGATCTGCAATGGCCCAAGCGCTTTGCACAACTGAAGGCGGAACAGCAGGCGGGTGCCAAGGTGGCATTGCAGCAAGTTGATCCCTCGCTGAGGCAGGACGTGCTGGACGAATGGGCCGCGCGTTGTAGCAACCCCGGCATCCGCAATCCCGCAGGGTATCTGTTCGGCATCATCCAGCGGGCCATCCACGGTGAGTTCAATGCCTGGGCAAAGAAAGACCCGCCACCGGCACCCACTCAACCAAACGAACGGCCACCACCCGCACCGCCGACCCAAACGCAGGGTAAGCCGGTGCCACCAGAAGTCGCCAGGCAGCACATCGAGCGGCTGCGAAATCTGCTCGCCAGCAAGTGAGCAGGCCGGCAAGGCGGTGAAGTGGACGCCCATGGATGCCAGTAGAGCTATCCCCTGGGGATAGTTCCACCGTTGGGGCGGATGCCGTGCAGTCGCAGGCCTCGCCTCGAACATCTGCCGCAGCATCGGCCTTGTCCGTCCTGATCCTGACGTGCAGCGTTCGCTGGCGCTCCTTGGAGCTATCCCCTGGGGATAGCTCGCGCCGCAGGCGGCCACCACGCGCTGAACCGGGGTCTGGCAGGTTTCGGTTTGTTGACTGACGGCCTTCCGCTTCCTGCCGAAGCTGACCGCTCCTTTCCCCACAACGAGCGGACACCATGGCAACCAATGAATCTCTGCAACTGAATCTCGGCTCCCTGCGCAGCGCGATGTCGCTGACGCTTCACACCCACCACGCTTCGCGCATCTGGCATGGCCGTGCCGCCGCCGAGGGGCGACCGGGCATCGTCGGCCTGAACGGCTACATCGCCCAAATGAACAAGATGCGGCGCGGTTCGGAGCAGGACGACCCGTACTCGGATTGGTGGATGCTGCGCATCGAGGTCAAGCTCGACCAGACCAAGACCACGCTGCAAGCGCTGCGCGAGCAGGTGGATCAGGCGCTGGCAAGCGTACCGCCGGCACTCAGCCTGGGCGAGAACCTCAACGTGCAACCCGTCAAGTTGCCGCTGTTCGTCAATGCGCAGCTCGGCTTTGCCGCCGTCTATCTGCTGGCCGACTACGACGACATCGCCCGCAAACTGATCCTCGCCCATCACACGGCGCTCATCGACCGCAGCACCTTGGAGCGCTGGCTCAACGAGGGCGCCCATGCACTGCGCAGCCTGTTCTCGCTGGCCCAGCAATACCGCTATTCGGGCTGTACGCGCGACGACTTCGTGTCAAAGAACGCCGCAGCACGGGCGGCGCTGGAGAAATTCGGCGAACTGCCGCAGGACGTGCTGGAAGGCACGCACCGCTCGAAGTTCGCGCCGCCCATCGTGCGCCGTGGCCTGCAACAGCGTGTCGAGAGTCCTGCTGCAGCGCCTGCCCCCAACGACGAGGCCGCCACCGGCGCGGTGCCCGAGGTCGGCGTCGGCGAGATCAAGGGCGAGCAGGCATGAGCGATCCGAACCGCGAACCCCGCTACTTCCAGGGCCTGCAACAGGCTGCCTTCGTGAAGCTGGAACACGCGGCCTCTCTAAAAGGCCTTTTAAAGCCTTTTAAGGGTAAGGGGGATCTTGAGGCCTGGGCCAGCCAGTGCTTCGCCATGCGCGACGAGTTGATTGGCTTGGCTCAGCGGCAGGTGCTGCAACAGGCAGTCGGGCATCCCTTCCACCTGCTGCCCGTGGAGTTGGCCCAACAAACCACTGGCGCAGGAACGGCGTTTTTGCGCTGGCGCAAGCACGACCGCTCAGCCATGGGCGTAGCCCTGTGGCAGGAATTGATGGCGAGCACCGGCACGCCGGTCAACTTACTGGCCGAGCTGCACGCGATCGAGCTTCAGCGCATCACGCTGAACATGCAGATCAGCCTGTTGCACACCCTGGGCAGGCAGGCCCAGGAATGCGCCAGCAAGGCGGCTGTGGCGGAAGACGCCTACCTGCGCCGGCTCAAGTCCATCCCACCTGGAATGCGTGATCGGTGATGGCACCGGACACCCCAGCACACACCCGACGCCGACGCGGCACGGGTATTTCAACCACCATGGAGATTGCAACATGAGCACGCACTTTTGGGGCGAAGGCAACATTGGCTCCCCGCCCGAATACCGGGAGTTCCCCAACGGCAACGACGAGCCGCGGCGCTTGCTGCGGCTGAACGTGTATTTCGACAACCCCGTTCCCACCAAAGGCGGCGACTTCGAGGATCGCGGCGGCTTCTGGGCGCCCGTGGAAATCTGGCACCGCGACGCCGCGCACTGGAAAAGCCTCTACCAGAAAGGCATGCGCATCCTGGTCGTCGGCCGCATGGAGCGCGAGCCCTGGACGGACAACGAAGATCAGCCGCGCGAAACCTGGCAGATCAACGCGCGCAGCGTCGGCATCCTGCCGTTTCGCATCGAGTCCGTGACCCTCAGCCCGAAGCCGCAGGATGCGGAGGCAAAGCCCCAGGCCGCCCAGGAACCGGCTGCGCCAAAAGAGCCGCGGCGTAGGAAGTGACCCGGCATGGGTCGGCCACTGTTCGCCGCTCCATGCACCCGCGAGCTATCCCCAGGGGATAGCTCCATCTACGTCCACCGGATTCCACGTGCTCCCGAAAATCGCGGCTCCCGGCCCGCACACCCCGGCTGCATACCATCTCCGCCCCAGCCATTCCATCCCGTGAAAGTGGTCGCCACCGCTTGCGACTTGTTTGCTGTTGCCCCTGGTGGGGACCGGCATCCTCGATTCCAGCAACTCAATGAACCACGGAAATCGGATGGACGGATATGCGGCTGTTCTTGTGCGAGAAGCCCTCCCAGGGCAAGGATATTGGTCGGATTCTCGGCGCGACACAGCGCGGTGAAGGCTGCCTCAACGGCTCCGGCGTCACGATTACCTGGTGCATCGGCCATCTCGTAGAAGCGGCAGCACCCGAGGTCTATGACGCGGCGCTCAAGCGCTGGTCGCTGGAGCAGTTGCCCATCATTCCCCAGCAGTGGCGGGTCGAGGTCAAACCCAAGACCGCCACGCAATTCAAGGTCGTCAAGGCGCTTCTGGCGAAGGCGACCCATCTCGTCATCGCCACCGATGCCGACCGCGAGGGCGAGCTGATCGCCCGCGAGATCATCGACCTGTGCGGCTACCGTGGCCCCATCGAGCGCTTGTGGCTGTCGGCGCTCAACGATGCGTCGATCCGCACTGCGCTCGGCAAGCTGCGACCATCATCCGATACGCTGCCGATGTACTACTCGGCGCTGGCGCGTTCGCGGGCAGACTGGCTCGTCGGCATGAACCTCAGCCGTCTGTTCACGCTGCTCGGGCGGCAGGCGGGCTACGACGGCGTGCTGTCGGTCGGACGTGTCCAGACCCCGACCCTGAAGCTGGTCGTTGATCGCGACCGCGAAATCGCGGCTTTCAAGTCGGCGCCGTTCTGGGCCATCGACGTGTCTTTGTCCACAGAGGGTCAGGCTTTCTCCGCGCAGTGGGTTGCGCCCGACGGCTGCACCGACGACGCCGGTCGTTGCCTGCAACAGCCGGTCGCCCAGCAGGCGGCGCAGCAGATTCGCGCTGCGGGCAGCGCCCAGGTGGTGTCGGTCGAGACCGAGCGCGTGCGCGAAGGCCCGCCCCTGCTGTTCGACCTGGGGACGCTTCAGGAGGTCTGTTCCAGGCAGCTCGGGCTGGACGTACAGGAGACATTGCAGATAGCCCAGGCCCTGTACGAGACGCACAAGGCCACAACCTACCCGCGCTCGGACTCCGGCTACCTGCCCGAAAGCATGTTCGCCGAGGTGCCCACCGTCCTGGACAGCCTGCTCAAGACCGACCCGTCGCTGCGCCCGATCATGGGTCAGCTCGACCGCACCCAGCGTTCGCGTGCATGGAACGACGGCAAGGTCACAGCGCACCACGGCATCATCCCGACGCTCGAACCGGCGAATCTTTCCGTCATGAGCGAGAAGGAACGGGCCGTGTACCGGCTAATCCGGGCGCATTACCTGGCCCAGTTCCTCCCTCACCACGAGTTCGACCGCACCGTGGCCGAGCTTTCCTGCGGCCAGCAGAAGCTGGTGGCTACGGGCAAGCAGGTCGTCGTCAAGGGCTGGCGCCTGGTGCTGGACGAGCCCGAACGTGAAGGCAGCGCTGATGAGGACGCCGACGCCTCTGCACGCAGCCAGGTGCTACCCGCGTTGCGCGAAGCGATGGCATGTCAGATCGCTGGGGCCGACATCAAGGCACTCAAAACGATGCCACCCAAGCCCTATACGCAGGGCGAACTGGTCAAGGCGATGAAGGGTGTTGCGCGTTTCGTGACCGACCCGCGCCTGAAGCAGAAGCTGAAGGACACGACGGGCATCGGCACCGAGGCGACGCGGGCCAACATCATCAGCGGGTTGATCACTCGCGGCTACATCGTGAAAAAGGGACGCTCCATCCGTGCATCGGATGCGGCGTTCACGCTGATCGATGCCGTGCCTGCGGCGATTGCTGACCCCGGCACCACCGCCGTGTGGGAACAGGCACTCGACATGATCGAGGCTGGTCAGCTCACGCTGGACGTGTTCATTGGCAAGCAGGCCGCCTGGATTTCGCAGTTGATCGCGCAGTACGGCAGCATGTCCCTGTCCATCAAGCTTGCCCATGGACCAGCATGCCCGCAGTGCGGCGCATCGACGCGCCAACGCACCGGCAAGAGCGGTCCATTCTGGTCGTGCAGTCGCTACCCCGACTGCAAAGGCACGCTGCCGGTCGAATCTGGTCCGCCCAAGCGTGGCGCTTCGCGCTCGCGTAGCAGCGGCCGCAAAGGCGCCTAACCGACTCCGTTTCCCGTGGGCCGCACCCTGTTTCAAAGGCGTGGCCCGTGTCCCGCACGCCCCTGCGGGTCGCCCAGCGCGCAACGCCTTCTTGTCCGTGTGCGCGTCCCGTCGAGCCGTCCCCGGCTGCGGGACCTGAAGGTAGTTTTTCCGCGAACCGCCTCCCGCGTGTTCTGCTGGTCTGTGTTTCTCCCGCCCACTGCGAAGTGGTCCCCCGATGGCTTGCCTGGCAGCGCGAGCCACCCGGAGACCCTTTGTGGTCAGCGGTATTCAGTGCCGGTGCCCACCGGCGCAAAAACGGGCTCCCTTTGTGCGCGGATGTGCGCCAGACGATGCCGGCCCCAGCCACGACATGGGCCGGGTGTGATTGCTGATGAGCAGACGGTTCGAGCGACGACCGGGCCTGCAACAGCCCACGGGTGGTTATTTCCTCCCGAGCCGAAGGTCAGCGAGCCTTCGGCTCCTTTGTCTCGTCGATCAACGTTCCGACCCAAGGGCCGGCCACAGCAACAGGAAACCGACGCATGCAACAACCGGAGAAAGTACGAGCCGCGTTCGAGCGCGACCTTGGCAACAAGGTGCTGTTCATCAAGGACGGCAAGCTGCTGTTTATCGATGGCATCAACCTCAAGGCCATCGCCGACCGTAAGGCGTATTTCGCTTCGCTGCGTGCGCGGCAAACGCAACCCATTGTGGTCCTGGCCGAACTGGGACAGGACGAGGCATTCGCCCTGTGGAAGCAGTATGTCCTGGGCGACAAGACCGAGTGAGCCAACGCACCCACGCCCCCCCTGACAGCCCGCACTCGATGCGGGTTTTCTGTCTCCGCGCCATCAATCCGGGCTGGGCCGATTGCCGTTTTCCAACTGACGCAGCGAGGCTCCCGGACGAAGCTGCCCGCATGTTCGCTGATTCGTCAGCACATGCCAGCAGCCATGGGTTCCAGGCTGCCGTGGGTTCTTCCCGCGTAACCCGCCAGTCCGTATCGCATCAAGTCTGCGGACGCGCGTCCCCGTGACGCCGATGCTTTTTATCCACCACGTGCGGGAGCTGCCATCCCGTGAGGGACAAGGCCTCGCTTTTCCAAGGAGCCTACCCATGTCCCACAAAGCCTCTTTCGGCCAGTTGGCCTTGACCTATTGCGGCAAGTTCCTGCCGCTCGAAGTCCTGCAAAGCGCCGCCGGCCACTACATCGGCACGCGCGATACCGAAGGTCCCGTTTCGCGGGAATCGCACGAGTACTTCCGCAGCCATGCGGCGGCTCAACGTGCCCTCGAAAGAGGCGGCTGGTCCCAGCTCGCCATTCCCTGATCCAACTGGAGGAATCACGCCATGAATCAACTGCTGCCGCAGGAAGTCGTCGATCAGATCATGCGGGAAGAGCAGCATTTCGCTGCCGCGCCCCAAGCCTTCTTCGAGGCATGGAAGCGTGGTGCCGAGATCGCTGGCCCCGAATGGTTCGGCGACGGCACCCGTGAAGGTCTGAACCAGGCCAAGAGCAAGTGGGATCTGCGTCCCAACATGCTGCTGCTCAATGATGCCCTCGGCGTCCTGAGCAGCGGCGAACGCATGTTCCTGTCCGCCATGGTCAGCTTCTACAACGCGCGCGAGGGCGGTGCCATGCTCAAGCGCTGCCACTTCGACGGGCTGTCGGACTTCGACGGCCTCGATCTGCAACGCCGCAAGGTCATCGCCGACTTGATGGTGAACTACAGCGGCTGGTGAGCCCGTTTCGGGCACACCCCCGTCTTTTCGTTCCCCACGAGGGACATGCGTCCACACGGCCATGTCCCTCGATTTCCTTTCCGTAGCCCAGCGTAAAGCGGCTGAATCAAAGCCAACGATCAGCGCCGACTGACGCATTTTCCCTTTTCAACCCACTGGGTCCAATTCCCGGTGGCGGGAATTGGCTCCATTATTCAATCTGGAGCGTTCCCATGTCTCAGAATCCCAATCCCTTTGTTCGCGGCTACTGGAACTTGAAAATCGTCCGCACGCTGTCCATCAGCTACGAGGACGGAAGCCCGCATGTCTGGCGAAATATCCACCCGAGCCAGCAACATCTTTCCGACCAGGAACTGATTTCATCTTCCTGCATCGTCACCAGCGATTTCGCGGTGGTCACGAACGGCTCTGAACCTATAAGCGCCGAGGTGCTGGCCGAATGCGATGCCGATGAGGGCGTTAACGGCGAAGGCGTGATCGGTGCCGTGGTCTATGCCATTCATGGCGAGGACTTCGACGATCGCCTGATCCACGTCGGTGACAGCTATTCGGTCGAGGCCGCGCGGGAAATCGTGCAGCGCCTGAGTTTCGAGACCGGCTACTACAGCCGCTGCTGGGAAATCAGCAGCGCGCACATCAGCCAGGAAACCGGCCAGTACCTCGCCAATCTGGCGGACCTCGCCACGCCGGAGGCCTTTTTGTTCATCGCCTTTCGGGTTCCGTACAGCCCGGCGATCGGCGTCAAGCTGATCTCAACGCCCTGGACGGACCAGAACCTGGAGCACGCCGATGGCATCACCGCCGAGCAGCTTCGGCAGGAGCACCGCAGCAAGGGCATGCCAGACGACCTGGCGAACATCCTGGAACTGGCTGGCCAGGCCGATGTGCGCATCCTCATCCTCGACGCCGACGCGCCCGTGTTGCCGGGCTTGCCGCTGGCCGAGTCCTAGCAAACACACCACGAGCCCACCTTCCTCTTTGCCCTCCATGCCAGCCCGTCTCCTTTCTAGGAGCCGGGCTGGTCCAATTTCATAGGAGCACTTTATGTTCCCCGACCTCATCTCGCCCGCACGCGACTTCGAGCATCAGCTTGGAGCCTGCGTCAACGCCATGGGCCAGGACGACGCCATCGGCCAGATCCTGGTATTCGAGCGCTTGAGTGGCACGCTGCACATGCGCCATATCGCCAGCGCCGATCTGGCCGACACCGACATTGACGACTACGAAATGGTCGTTTTCGACGGTGGCAACACCGGCGGCGACACGTGGAAGCACGTGTTCTTTCCACGTCAGCGCGAACACTACTTCGTGTACCAAGCCTGACCACCCAGCCCCTTTCGAGGGGCCTTTTCTTGTCCCGGCGCAGGAAAGCGGGTGCGGCGCGGTGCGGTTTGCTGAGCGCAGGCCGCTCACTCAAGGGCCATCCTTACCCCATGTTCGTCGGCGTTGCCGACACATGCCCAGGCAGCCAAGACCTTCAAGGCTGCAAGCGCGGGAAACCGTGCTGGTTGTTTCTTCCTACGGACGCATCGCGCCCATTCACCCACAAGGGACCTCTCCCTTGCGGGCGGGAATCCCTTGTTCTTCCTCAAGGAGATTCACATGGATCGCTCTCTCATCAAGACCCTGATGCCTTCGCTGGTCGCAGGCCATGTGCCGCGCAACGTGCGATCGTTCAAGTACCGCGTGTTCGATGATCAACCACAGTCCTCGACACTGGGCTTCGTCATTGATCCCCAGCCCTTCGACGGCAAGGTGGTAGCAGCCAGCAAAGACGCCATCGTCGTCAAGCTCAAGCCCAGCGAGTTCGCGGTACTCGATCCCAACCTGGTGACCACCGTTCCCAGCGAGGGCACCAAGGTGCATGTCCAACCCTATGCCCGTCGCCGTTTCGACGGCCTGCGTGCGGACACGCCAGAAGAGCGCACCGAGATGATGTCCGACGGCACTCCCTACACCGTCAAGACACACATCCTCGGCTCCGCGCCGGCCAAGCTGCCCATTCCCGAGCCGCAGTGCATGGAACTGGGTCAGCTCATCGAGCAGTTGGAGGAAATGCCGGCGCCCGACAGGTTCCGGCGCATCACCCACATGCTGGTCGATGCGGGCGCCCACGACTTCACCTGGGTCGATCCGAAGCCGTCCAGGATCATCGAAACGCCCCCGGCGATCAGTTTCACGGTTTCGACCGCGAAGTTCGCCGGCCAGGTGACGATCCTCTACCAGCGCGGCAGCGATACCTATGCGGTGGAGCTGCGCCGCGACGGCGAGTTGGTCGATCGGCACGACGAGGTGTACTTCGACATGCTCGGCGAAGTGCTGGAGCGGCTCATCGACGACGGACGCTGGCGTCTGATCGATGTGAGCGTGATCGGCGCGGAGACGTCCCGACGGCGCCGCGCTGTACCTGCGTGACACCACGAAAAAAACCAGGCGACATGCCCCCACAGGCTCTCCCTCCATTCGGAAGGAGGGCCTTTTTTCTGCCTGGGAGATTCATCAAAGGGAATCGCCCGGATGCCGATTGATGGCTGCCTCGCGCGCGAGGCGAGGCCATGCTGAGCCCATGCCTGCTGACGTTGTCAGCGACATGCCAGGCAACCATCGGTCTTCGAGGTTGCGGCGCAGCTCCCACTGCGTGACCGAGCCAGCTCGCACCGCATCCATCCGCGAGCGGCCACCAGTCTCTGGTGGTGGATGCTTTCGCCTTATCAACCCATCGCGGGGTTACGCACCTTTCCCCGCAGCGTGGGACTGGCGTGTCTCCGCTTCATCCCTATGGAGATTCACCATGAGCACCACGTCCAACGAGAAATCGTATTTCGACCTCCACACCTCGGGCATCGGTTACATCCAGCGTGTCCGTGAAGTGCCTGTTCGGGGCGGCCGCCGTGCGCAGCCTTTTCTGGCATGCACCATCGCCGCGCTGGTCGGTTCCGCAAAGGACCCCAGCTATCGCTATTTCGATGTCAAGGTCTCGGGTGCCGAGGCCAAGAAGCTGGTCGAGCGCTGCATCGGCGTTGACGATCCCAAGCAGCGCCCGCTGGTGCGCTTTCGCCTCGGCGACCTGTGGGGCGATGCGTACATCCGCGACAAGGGCGAGCAGAAAGGCCAAGCCGCCGCGTCCCTCAAGGCGCGACTGCTCAAGGCCGAGCCACTTGACCGAGCCGAACTGGCTTCGATCAGGCATCACGAGCTGATCACCCGCGGCATCGGCTACCTCAGCCGTCCGAAGGACGTCACGCCCAAAGATGGCGACCCGTTCCTCTCTTGCACCGTCGCCGCGCTGGCCGGGCCTGTCGATGAACCGGAGTATCGGTACTTCGACACCATCGTTACCACCCCTGAAGCCGAGCATCTGGTTCGCCGGTGCGTGCAGGCCATCGAAGGGGACTGCAAGGTGCTGATCGCCTTCCGTCTCAACGACATGAAGATCGATCCGTACATCCGCACCAAGGGTGAACGCGCTGGGGAACCGGCCGCAAGCCTGGAATCGACGCTGATCCACATCGGCCTGATCAAGATCGACGGCACCAAGGTCTATCCGACGAGCCCCGCGCAAGCCGAGACGCCGCCAGCCCAGGACGCATCCGCGTCCGAAGCCGAGGACGCCGGCCCCGCTGCCGATCAGCCTGCCGAGCCCGCCGAGCGCGAGCCCGAAGGTGAAGTCGAGAAGCAGGAGCCGGCATTGGCTGATTCGTTCTGATCGGCAAGGCCCTCGCGGGCCTTGTCGTTTTCCCAATCGCTAAGGAGAACCATCATGGCAGCCACATCGGCATCCGATAAATCGGTTTCGCCCATTGTCGTCCCCGGCCAACTCACGCTGCGCACCATTCGCGGCAAGAACGGCCCCTTCACCGTCGGTCGCCTCGCCACGCACCTCGGTACGTTCGAGGTCAAGGACCCGGAGCTGGAGCAATACCCCGAAGGCAAGTACGACGGGGAGTTCATCATCAGGTACATCTTCCCGAAGTCCTACCCGGTCGGTGGTGGCATGCGTTTCGAAATCCGCGCCAGTCTGGACGGAATGACGCTCTACGACATCGACAAACTGAGCCGTGACGAGGCACGCAGCTTCGCCACTCAGGACCTCGATCCACTTGATGAAGAGCTGGGCGAACAGCCTGCGGTAACGCCGGCCAAACCAGCCAAACCAGCCAAAACGTCCAGGCCCGCCAAGCCCGCACCTGTGCAGGCATCCGCAGACCCGCTGGTCGATACCACCCCCTTTGGTGTGGATGCGCCGACGCCCGCTACGGCGACTGCCTCCGGCAGTACCGAAGAGGGCGATGCCGCGCTGTTCGGCCTGCTGTGGCCGCTGGATGAGTCCGTGAAACTGGATTCGACCATCGACCGCCGCACCCTGCGCGCGCAGATCGCTCGCTTGAGCGAACTGGGTTATGCGCTGGACTTCAAGACGCAAGAGTGGAGCCGCCAGGCCGAACTGCAACCCGCGTAGTACGGAACGCTGCATCTGCGGTGTTCCTCACCCACCCGCCGGGGGCCTTCCCCTCGGGGGAAGCCTCCGGCTTCATTTCTCCCGGAGGCCTCTCATGGGCTGGTATTTCTCCCCCCAATCGCGGTCTGAACTGATCGCGGAACTGATCACACCGCAAGAGACCGAGCGCACCAGCGTGAAGGTCATCGCCCACGCACTGCGTGGCAACGTCCTCTGGTCTGTTACGCAAGTGACGGCCAAAGCCGACGGCGTACATCGTGATCTCGCGCCAGGTCAGTCCCTGCGCTATATCCGCTGCGATCTGCTGCAACGCAGCGGCGGCCAGTGGGGCTACAAGCCGCTGGACGAATCCATGCACCCGTACTACTACTCGTGCCCGCTGTCCTATCTGGATCTCGCACCGGAGCAATCCGCCGACTGGCGTGCAGGCGTTCGCGCCTACCACGCGCAGAGGCGCATACCCAAAGCAGCCCCGGCTACGACGCTGACGGCCTGAGCCAGGGCGTTTGCCCTACCACCCCAAGGGGCAGCACTTGCCCCAGCGGCGCTGCTGTTCCCGCTTATCCGAGGACACCACTATGCCCGCAAACCCTTCTTCCACCACGCTGTATCGCATCGACGAATGCCCGGACGTGATGGCCGACGCTTGCGTCGGCGATGACCAGGGCAATCTGATCTTCCTGTCGATCTGGGCGCGGGACACCGCCGTCCAGCAGTTCCTTGCTCGCCTGACCCTCGGGCGTGACGAGCAAGGCCTGGAGCAGTTCCACGTCATCACCGACCAGGGCGGCAGCGTCCCGGTGTTCGTCGGCAACGTCGATCGCCTGGAAAAGCGCATGACCCGCGCCTACCGGCGAACGCTGTTCGGTTCGCTGTCCAACGTGTGGCTGTTCGATCGGCGCTGCGTCAAGCCCGACAAGGCCAACGCCAGCGCACTGGCATTGCTGCCCCGCGATAGCGACCACCGGCTTGACCGCCTGTGGACGTTGGTGCAGGACACCTGCCCACTGCCATTGCTCGACCACTGGCGCGAAACCGTGCTGGAACTGCTGCAAAGCCGCGAGATGCTGACCCGCCTGCCGTTCGCCCTCGGGCCTTTGGTGGGCCATCGGCTCGCCATCGACGTGCCGGCGCTGACCCAGGCGCTCGGCTCGCTGATCCGCAGTGACGTGCTCACCGCCTATCCCTATCCGGCCAAGATTTGGACGCCGGAAACGGTAGCGGCTTGACCCACCTGCGCAGGCACGCCAAGGCGTGCCTGCGCCAATCATCCCCGCCAACCAGGAGACTTCCATGGCTCTCATGTTCCCGCGGCTCGCCCGCAATTTCGTGAAAAACGGGTACTTCCCGACCGACGAACCCACGCTCGAAAGAGCGCTCAACGCATTGATGCCCAGTAACTCTGAATCCAATGGGCCGATGTGCATCCTCGATCCCTGCGCCGGCGAAGGCGTGGCAATCGCTGAAGCGGCTCATGCCCTGGGGCGCGAGCATGCCAAGGCGTTCGCCGTCGAGTTCGACGCAGAGCGGGCGCGCCATGCCCGTGGTCTGGTCGATCACTGTCTGCACGCGGACCTGATGGACACGATGATCTCCAAGCAGTCCTTCGGTCTGCTCTGGCTCAATCCGCCGTATGGCGACCTGTCCAAGGACGTCAACGGCAACATTGGCTATCAAGGTCAGGGCCGAGCCCGCCTCGAAAAGCTGTTCTACCAGCGCACGCTGCCCCTGTTGCAGTACGGCGGCGTGCTGGTCTTCATCGTCCCCGGCTACGTGCTCGATGCCGAGCTGGTCGGCTGGCTGACACGCCACTACACCGACCTGCGGATCTATCGAGCGGTGGAAACGCAGTTTAAGCAGGTGGTGATCTTCGGGCGACGGGTGCGTCAGCGTGAGCAGACACCCGATGCCGTCAAGGCCGTGCGCAGTCTGTTGCTGCAGATTGGGCTTGGCGAAATCGAAGCCGAGGAGCTGCCGAGCGAATGGCCGTTCCTGCCGTACATCGTCCCCGCCAGCCCGGCGGAGCCGGGGCATTTCTTCCGCGTGACGATGGAGCCGGAGCAGTTCGCCGATGAGGTTGGCAGACTGCAAGGCCTCTGGCCGTCGCGGGATACGCAGTTGGGGGCCGCGCAGCAGACGCTACGTCCACCGGCGCGGGCCTTGTCCCACTGGCATCTCGCCCTGGCTCTGGCCGCAGGCGCGATCTCGGGAGTCGTGCAATCCAAGACGGGGCGCGTGCTCGTCGTCAAAGGTGACACCCACAAGGACAAGACGCTCCAGCGGGAATTCACCGAGCGCGAAGACGGCTCGATCGCCGAGACGCGCATCCTCACCGACAAGTTTGTTCCCGTCATCCGCGCGTGGGACATGACGCCTGATTCCCCGACACGGGGCGAGGTGTTGACCATTCGCTGATTGTTTTTCACCGCCGACGGTTCGCCGTCGATTTTTCCACCTACCGGGGTCCAGTCGCCCCGATGGGGTGCCGTGGCCCCTCCATATCCAGGAGCCTTCCATGGCAGCCCAAGCACTTTCCATCAGCCAAACACCGAGCCTGCGCTTCTCGCCAGGCCAGGTGGTCATGACCTGCGGCGTCGATGACCTGGTCCGACAGGGCCGGCTCAACCCGACTCCCTACCTGCGTCGCCACCTCGGCGGCGATTGGGGCGACCTCGACGACAGCGACAGGCGGCAGAACGATGCCGCGCTGAAGTCCGGCGAGGATCGTCTGTTTTCTTCTTACGAGGTCACACCCGGCCTGAAGATTTGGATCATCACCGAATGGGATCGCAGCGTCACCACGCTGTTGCTGCCCAACGAGTACTGACCGCGAGTTGTCACCGCAGGCCAAGGAGTGCCTGTACTGTCCAACCACCGACGGTTCGCCGTCTCTCTTCCCACCACGGGGCATGTCATCGCCCCGCTGGGGTGGTGCATGCCCCATTCTTTTTATGGAGCATCACCATGCCCGTTGATCTCGACACCACCGCCAGCAATGCAGCGCCCGTACCGGGCGAACTGCTCGAAGCGGAATCATCCCCTCTGACCCTGAGCCTTCAGGATTTTGTCGGCGAGTTCGGCGACGAACTGCTTGATTCTCTCAACCGCGCCAACCCGCCGGTCTATACCGGCCAAGCGCAAGCACAGCGGCAACTCGTCGTTGCCAGCCTCAAGCGCAAGCTGTTCCAGGCCCAGGCCGACGTTGTCCATGCTGCCGCCGAGCTGCTGGTCGATCAAGGCGAACGCGCTGCGATCGTCAATGGCGAAATGGGCTGCGGCAAAACGACCGTCGGCATCGCCACGGCCGCGGTGCTCAACGCCGAAGGCTACCGCCGCACGCTGGTACTTTCGCCTCCCCACCTGGTCTACAAGTGGCGGCGCGAGATCCAGGAGACGGTGGCCGGCGCCAAGGTCTGGGTGCTCAATGGCCCGGATACGCTGGTCAAGCTCATCAAGCTGCGCGAGCAGTTGGGTGTGCAGCCCACGGGCCAGGAGTTTTTCGTCCTGGGGCGCGTGCGGATGCGGATGGGGTTCCACTGGAAGCCGGTCTTCACCCAGCGGCGCACCCGCCACGGCGACGTGGCAGCATGCCCGAACTGCGGCACGGTCATTACGGACCTCGACGGCGAACCGGTCAACCCGATCTCGCTCGAAGCCGAGGAGTCCCGCAGGAAGTGCAGCCACTGCGCCGCGCCCCTGTGGACGCTGATCCGCCCGCGTAGTCTGTCCGGCAGTGACCAGTCCTCTGTCGTCCTCAAAGCCTTGAAGCGCATCCCGACCATCGGGGAAGTCACCGCGCAGAAGTTGATGCAGAAGTTTGGTGACGGCTTCCTGGCCTCGATGCTGGGTGACAACATCCACGAGTTCATCAACCTGATGGACGGCAATGGCGAGCTGGTGTTTTCCGACCGTCAGGCCACGCGCATGGAACGTGCGATGGCCAACATGGAGTTTGGCTTTGGCGAGGGCGGCTACCAACCGTCCGAGTTCATCAAACGCTACCTGCCGCAAGGCACGTTCGACCTGCTCATCGCCGACGAGGCGCACGAGTACAAGAACGGTGGCAGTGCCCAGGGCCAGGCCATGGGCGTGCTGGCGGCGAAGGCTCGCAAGACCTTGCTGCTGACCGGCACGCTGATGGGCGGCTACGGCGATGATCTGTTCTACCTGCTGTTCCGGGCACTGCCAGGGCGGATGATCGAAGACGGCTACCGCCCGACCACGAGCGGCAGCATGACCTCGGCTGCGATGGCGTTCATGCGCGATCACGGCGTCCTCAAGGACATCTACTCCGAGAGCGCCGGCACGGCGCACAAGACGGCCAAGGGCACCAAGGTATCGGTGCGCACGGTCAAGGCTCCCGGCTTCGGCCCGAAAGGGGTCTTGCGTTGCATCCTGCCGTTCACCATATTTCTCAAGCTCAAGGACATCGGTGGCAACGTCCTGCCACCGTATGACGAGGAGTTTCGTGAAGTCCAGATGGACGTGGCGCAAGCTGCGGCCTACCGCGATTTGGCGGGTCGGCTGACCGCAGAGCTGAAACAGGCTCTGGCGCGACGCGATACGACCTTGCTGGGGGTGGTGCTCAACGTGCTGCTGGCCTGGCCGGATTGCTGCTTCCGGTCGGAGACCGTGGTGCATCCACGCACGCGCAACACCTTGGCGTTTGTCCCGGCTCAGTTCAATGAGTTCGAGATCAGCCCCAAGGAGCGTGAGCTGATCGAGATCTGCAGGCAGGAGAAGACACAGGGCCGCAAGGTTCTGGCCTACACGGTCTATACCGGCACGCGCGATACCACGTCGCGCCTGAAGGGGCTGCTGGAGCAGGAAGGCTTCAAGGTGGCGGTGCTGCGCGCAAGCGTGGATGCCAGCCGCAGAGAAGACTGGATCGCCGAGCAACTGGACCGTGGCATCGACGTGCTCGTCACCAATCCCGAGCTGGTCAAGACGGGGCTGGACCTGCTGGAGTTCCCGACGATTGTGTTCATGCAAAGTGGCTACAACGTGTACTCGCTCCAACAGGCAGCACGCCGCTCCTGGCGCATCGGGCAGAAGCAACCCGTGCGCGTGATCTACCTCGGCTATGCCGGTTCCTCGCAGATGACCTGCCTGGAACTGATGGCCAAGAAGATCATGGTCTCGCAGTCCACCTCGGGCGATGTGCCCGAATCGGGGCTGGATGTCCTGAACCAGGACGGTGATTCCGTCGAAGTGGCGCTGGCCCGGCAATTGGTCACCGCCTGATTTCCACGCCACAAGCCGGCCTAGCGCCGCCGGCTTTCTGTTCTTCCCACCTTGCAGCCCCGTCCGCGTTCTTCGTGGGCGGGGCTGCGTTTTTCTCTCATTCCAAAGTGTTCCCGTGAAGGCCGAGCGCTTGCCCAAGGCAGCAAACCGGGCACCACCCAGTTCGCATTCCTGGCTGACCGCACGGCATCGCGCCGCCAATGTATCGGCATCGCAACAGAAGAGCCGATGCCATGCCCGCCATCCATGTATCCCGGCGTCTGGTCGGCGCTGGTCTCCTGGCCGCTGCCCTGGCCAGCGGCTGCGCCACCACGACCGCGCCACTGGCACCAGACGCCATAGAGGAAATCGCCTCCGTTCCCCAACCCGAGGCACCCGAGTTCATTCCCGTCGTGCGCTATGGCCGCTACACGCTGGTTGAGCTGGCACCCTCGGCAGCGCAGCGTGACTTGCTGTTGCAGACCATCGATGTGTCCATGCCGGAGGATGCCCGTGCCACGGTGGGCGATGGCCTGCGGCATGTGCTCAAACGCAGTGGTTACCAGCTTTGCGAGATGGCCCACGCCGTGACCGAGTTGTATGCGCTGCCGCTGCCGGCGGCGCACCTGCATCTTGGCCCCATGACCTTGCGCGATGCGCTGCTTACCCTGGCTGGCCCGGCCTGGGAACTGCACGCGAATGACCGGGCACGGCAGATTTGCTTTGAGCAGGCTGGAGGCAGTGCGACCGCCGAGCACGAACACGAACCGCCTGCTGCCGAGGCGGTGCAGACGTTTCCGCTGATGCCTTCGGTTTCGGGAGGCCAGCCATGAATGCCGCGCAGTCTCCCCGTCGCCCGATCACCGCCATGATGTTGCAGAGCCTGATGTGGCTCTGGCTGATCGGCCTCAGCGTTTTCGTCGCTCTCGGCTACCAGGCGGTGAACGAGCAGGTCGACCAGGAGCTGCTTAATTCCCGCCTGCAACGTCTCGAAGCGCAGGCGGTAGGTCTGGCCGAGGCCATTGAGGCCATCCAGCAGCGTCCAACCGTCGCAACGGCGGCAGACCTTAAAGACACCCGCGAACTCCTGGAAGCACGCGCTGCCCAGGTCGAGACAACGCTGAGCGGCTATGCCGCTGCTGACGACCTTCAGGCGCTGCGCACGGAGGTCGAGCAAATCAAGACGCGCCAGACCGTTGCGCGCACCGCAGCACCCGCTCAGCCGCGCACACCGCGCAGGCCTAACGCCAAGCCGGAACCGCTGCCACTGCCGTTCCGCATCGTCGGCGCCGAACTTCGCGCCGGCCAGCGCAGCCTGTCCGTCGCGCCGAGCAGCGGGGACTTCACGCCCGACCAGCTTGAGGTACTGCTGCCCGGCGATTCGCTCGGCCCATGGCGCTTTCAGGCGGTCGAGGGCAACTCCGCCGTGTTTCAGGCCGGCGACCAGACCCGTCGCGTGGCGATCCCTTGAGCTGAGGACATGACATGAAGCCTGCCATTATCCTTTCCGCGCTTCTGCTGGTGTCTGCCCAGTTGTCCGCTTGGGCGCAGCAACCGACCACGGCCCCCGCCGGCAATGCCCAGAGCCAGGAGCGTCCGCTGGTCACTCGCGCCTTGGACGACCGGGTGGCAAGCGACTGGGGCTTGCAACCGCAGGAGTGGGCGCGCTATCGCGAACTGATGGATGGGCCGCTGGGTATCTACTCACCCAACCTGGACCCGCTGTCCGCCCTGGGCATCGAGGCGCGCACCGACGAGGAACGGCTCCGCTACGCAGAGCTGCAGGTACAGATCGAGGCACGCCGTGTCGAGAAGCTGCTCGCCTACCAGCGTGCCTACGACGAGGCCTGGCAGCGCCTGAATCCCGGCATGCAGCGGGTGAACCTGCCTGACGACAAGCCCGACACCGGCACAAGCGCCAATCCCTTGCGCGGTTCAGGCCGCACGGCAGTGTTCATCAAGGACGGCTGCGCGGCCTGCGGGCAGCTCGTGCAGCGCCTGCAATCCTCTGGTACCGAGTTCGACCTGTACATGGTCGGCAGCCGCCAGGACGACACACGTATCCGCGACTGGGCCAAGCGGGCGAACGTCGATCCGGCGCGCGTGCGCAGCGGTGGCATCACGCTCAACCATGATGGCGGGCGGTGGCTGTCGCTGAGCTTGCCCGGAGACCTTCCTGCGGTCGTGCGCGAGGTGAACGGTCAATGGCAGCGCCAGCCATAGTGGCCACCTCCGTTTCGCAGTGCTTGCGCGCACTGGTGATCGCGGCGGGCCTGTGCGCCTGCGCCGCCCATGCCCAGGAGCTTCCGCCACCGGCTTACCAGCTTGCCGCACAGCGCGCAGGCATCCCCTCGACGGTGCTCTACGCCGTAGCCTTGCAAGAGAGCGGCATCCGACGCAATGGACGCATCGTCCCGTGGCCGTGGTCGCTCAACGTCGCTGGCCAGTCGCGTCGTTACGCAACACGCGCCGACGCCTGCGCCGGTTTGCAGCAGGCGATGCGCGCCACGCCGCACACGCGCATCGACGCGGGCCTTGGCCAGATCAACCTCGGCTACCACCAACAGCGCTACGCCAGCGCGTGCGACCTGCTCGACCCGTACCGCAATCTTTCCATCGCCGCTGAAATCCTGAAAGAGCAGCACACCACTGGCGAGGACTGGTTGCTGGCAATCGGTCGCTACCACCGTCCTGCGGGCGGAGAACCTGCCGCCCGTTACAGGCGGAGCGTGTCGCGCCACCTTGCCCGTGTGCAGGGCACGCACCCAACCACCGCGGCCCTCGCTGCGCGCCAGGAGACATCCCCATGACGAACCTCCCTCTGAGCAACTTCACGCTGAAGGGTCTGCTCGTGCTGCTGGCGGCTCTGCCGCTGGCCTCGCGTGCCGGCGAGCCGCTGATCGTGGTCGAAGACCGTGGCGGCGCGTCGGCGCTGCCGTACTACGAGGCTCTGAACCTTCAGCCGCGCGCCGATGCGCCGGCCCGACCGCCCATCCCAATGCTCCCGGTGCCCGCCACGCCCATGGACGAGGCCGCGATGTTGCCGGTGCGCAGTGCCAAGCTCACACCTGGCACCGTCGCGCGGCGGGTGATAGAGGCGCCGGGCCTGCGGCCCTTTGTGGTCATCGGCGACGACGAGGCGTCCCGCGCCTGGCTTCGTCGTCAGGCGGCCTCGCTGCGCCAGCGCGGCGCGGTGGGCCTGGTGGTTAACGTCGAGACCGTGCAGGGCCTGGCACGGCTGCGCGCCCTGGTGCCGGGCGTAGCCCTCGCGCCTGTGGCCGGTGACGACCTGGCCGAGCGCCTGGCTCTGCGACATTACCCGGTGCTGATCACAGCCACCGGCATCGAGCAATGAAGCCATGTCGGGGAAACAGCCGGTCGAGGTTTTGCTGCGCCCAGCGGTGGAGTTCTATACCGTCGCGGCGTGTGCAGGCGCCGCGTTTCTGTCCCTGGTGGCCCCGTGGTCGCTCGCGCTGAGTCCGGCCATGGGCGTCGGCAGTGCGCTGGCGTTCTGCGCCTACGGTGCCATCCGCTACCGCGATGCCCGCGTCATCCTGCGCTACCGGCGCAACATTCGCCGCTTGCCGCGCTACGTGATGACCAGCAAGGACGTACCGGTCAGCCAGCAGCGTCTGTTCGTGGGGCGCGGGTTTCTGTGGGAGCAGAAACACACCCATCGGCTCATGCAGACGTACCGACCGGAATTTCGCCGCTACGTCGAGTTGACGCCGGCCTACCGGCTGGCGCGCAGGCTGGAGGAACGGCTGGAGTTCGCGCCGTTCCCGCTGTCTCGGCTGCCCGCGCTCACGGGCTGGGATGTGTCTTTCAACCCGGTGCGCCCGCTGCCGCCTGTGGGCGGCCTGCCGCGCCTGCACGGCATCGAACCCGATGAGGTGGACGTCAGCCTGCCGCTGGGTGAGCGCGTCGGGCATTCGCTGGTGCTGGGCACCACGCGCGTGGGCAAGACGCGGTTGGCCGAGTTGTTTGTGACCCAGGACATTCGGCGCAAGAACGCCGACGGCGAGCACGAGGTCGTCATCGTCATAGACCCCAAGGGCGATGCCGATCTTTTGAAGCGGGTGTACGTCGAGGCCAAACGCGCGGGTCGTGAGGGTGAGTTCTATGTCTTCCATTTGGGCTGGCCCGACATTTCCGCGCGCTACAACGCTGTGGGCCGCTTTGGGCGCATCAGCGAGGTGGCCACCCGTGTTGCAGGGCAGCTCTCCGGGGAAGGCAACAGCGCGGCATTTCGCGAGTTTGCGTGGCGCTTCGTCAATATCATCGCCCGCGCCCTGGTGGAACTGGGCCAGCGCCCGGACTACATGCTGATCCAGCGCCACGTCATCAACATCGACGCGCTGTTCATCGAGTACGCCCAGCACTACTTCGCCAAGACCGAGCCCAAGGCCTGGGAGGTGATCGTCCAGATCGAGGCCAAGCTCAACGAGAAGAACATCCCGCGCAACATGATTGGGCGCGAGAAGCGCGTGGTGGCGCTGGAGCAGTACCTCTCCCAGGCCCGTAACTATGACCCGGTGCTCGACGGCCTGCGCTCGGCGGTTCGCTACGACAAGACGTATTTCGACAAGATCGTCGCATCGCTGCTGCCGCTGCTGGAGAAACTCACCAGCGGGAAGATTTCCCAGCTTCTGGCGCCGAACTATTCCGACCTGGCCGACCCCCGCCCGATCTTCGATTGGATGCAGGTCATCCGAAAGCGCGCCGTCGTCTATGTGGGCCTGGACGCGCTATCCGATGCCGAGGTCGCCGCAGCGGTCGGCAACTCGATGTTCAGCGATCTCGTTTCGGTGGCAGGCCATATCTACAAGCACGGGATCGATGACGGCCTGCCGGGCGCATCGGCTGGCACGCGCGTGCCGATCAACGTCCACGCGGATGAATTCAATGAACTCATGGGTGACGAGTTCGTGCCGCTGATCAACAAAGGCGGCGGCGCCGGTCTGCAAGTCACCGCGTACACCCAGACCCTTTCGGACATCGAGGCTCGCATCGGCAACCGCGCGAAGGCCGGTCAGGTGATCGGCAACTTCAACAACCTGTTCATGCTGCGCGTGCGCGAGACGGCCACCGCTGAACTGCTGACCCGGCAATTGCCGAAGGTCGAGGTCTATACGACCACCATCGTCTCCGGCGCGACCGACAGCTCCGACATCCGCGGGGCGACGGATTTCACCAGCAACACGCAGGACCGCATCAGCATGTCCAGCGTGCCGATGATCGAGCCGTCGCACGTCGTCGCCTTACCCAAGGGTCAGTGTTTCGCGTTGTTGCAGGGCGGCCAGCTTTGGAAGGTTCGCATGCCGCTGCCGGCACCGGACCCCGATGAGGTCATGCCGCAGGATCTGCAACAACTCGCGGGCTACATGCGCCAGAGCTACAGTGAGGCCACGCAGTGGTGGGAGTTCACCAGTTCCCCGGTCTTGCAGGACACGGCCTTGCCCGATGACCTGCTCGATGAGGTGGCCACCGCCGACGCTCCTGCCTCCGGCACGGGCGATATGGCCAGAGACGAGGCCGCACCATGAGCGATGCCGCCGGCACCACACGAAGGGAGCAAGGCCGCCGCCAGGGTCTGGTCATCGGCACGATCACGCTGCCTTTTCGGCTGCTTGGGGTACTGATCGGCTCGCTGCTGTTCTCCATCGTCATGGAGTGCGTGGGCATGCACTTGTTCTGGAAGGATCAAAGCTGGCGGCACTCCCAGCAGATGCTGCAGTACGAGCTGGGGCACCTGTCTAGCCATTTCACGCGCAGCGTGATCGTGCAGGAGCCGGGGCGCACAGCGCACGAGTTGGTAGATACCGGCTACGAATGGGTGTTCGTGCGTTCGGGGCTGCTGGAGCGCATGAGCCAGACCGCCGAGCGCGCCCGTGCGTCGAGCCAGGGCCAGACGCGCAACTTCCGCTATTTCATCAGCCAAGTCTATGTTTGGACCGAGAGCTACCTGATTGCGGCAGCGTTCACGACGCTGACCTTTCTCGTGCGTCTGTTGGTCCTGGTGCTCACCCTGCCACTGATCTTCACGGCGGCATTCGTAGGTCTGATCGATGGCCTGGTGCGCCGTGACGTGCGGCGCTTCGGCGCGGGCCGGGAATCCGGCTTCATCTACCACCGCGCAAAGGCGAGCCTGATGCCGCTGGCCGTGCTGCCTTGGGTGACGTACCTGGCGCTGCCGGTATCGGTGCATCCGCTGCTGATCCTGCTGCCGAGCACCGCCTTGCTTGGACTGGGTATATCCCTGACTGCGGGGAGCTTCAAAAAGTACCTCTAGCTATATTGTGCTGAACGCCCCGTCATCATCTGGACCACCATAACGCTGTAGTCGCACTGCGCACTCAATCAATACGATCCGTGCGAGGTAGGCTGCATACTGCCGCTCTGCCGCGAATGATTCCAGTCTGTCGTAGTGCGTGCCATGCAGTATCTGCGATCGACCATGGTCATAGATGTCCTTGACCAATTGCTTCAGCGTGCGAGGACGGTTGCCTCGTATTACCTGCGTGTCGTCACTCGTTCCGGTCAGATGCACGACCATTTTACAGATACCGCCGTTCCTGCCGCCGCAGCTCAGTACATCCAGGCAGGTTCCGAGCTTCGCCAACGCTATAGCATCGCTTAACTCACGGTTTCCTTCGCCGAACCAATCCAGCGCAGTAGCCCATCGATTGGCAAGCTTGGGATGCGGGTGACTCGATGGATCAAGCAGCCCATCAAGGATCGCCGCGAATGCCGGAAGAATAGATGTCATGTCATCCAACGCTTGCCTTACTCGTTCAGGAGGTTGCGAAGGAATCCGCTTCCCGAGCGAGCTTCCAGGCAACCACAGAAACCCTTTGGTTTCGACCAGGCGATCGCTACCCGCAGGCGGTAGGCGCTCGTCTTGAAGCGCCTGTTGCAGGAAGCACTCGGGGGCTCCAAAGCCCAGAGAGATAGCGTCAAGCGCTGTCTTGCCAACCAATCTCGCCAGCTTGCGTGAGAATTCACGCTCATAGCCACGGACTGTTACCTTGACCAAGGCTGGACATCCGACTATCGCACTGTAGACGGCGTTGGCCAGCCCTTCGATGGAGGAGCCATCATTGGCCTTCTGCAAGGCATCCTTGAGAATTTCCTTCCAGCGGTGGTTCGCCTCTGGTTGGTTCAGATAGTGATCCTTTCCCTGCTGAGGGAAATCTACAGAATCTATCCAGTCCGACCTATTCAAGAATGTCACCGGGCCGAGGGAGAACGGAGACTTCCTCTCCATGCCCAGGGTCCAGGCAGGGAAATAGTGCGTGTGTTCGTTGGTGATGCTTGCGAGTCGTTCCTCGATAAGCAATTTCAGTTTGGGAAGCAGCCCGCCCTGATCGCATTCATCAAACCCCGAAAGCTCACCCGAGGCGTGCATATCGGCAACGGCTTGGCGGGCAATTTTCTGAAAGGCCTCGGGTTCGATCTTCACTGAGTTCAGAGTCCGATTCTGATGGAGGGTGCTGGAGAACTGCCCAAGCGCCTCTCTTGCCTTCTTGGTGAAGTACCGCTGCATACCGTTCTCAGCGGTGATGAAATCAGGAATGCCGGCCTCTTCGGACCATGGAGTGGCCCCCTTGTGCACGCGATCTAACTCATCCACCAGAGCTTTCAGCTCGGTCTTTAGCCCCATAAATTCCTCCTCGATCTACTTCTGACCGCAGGATAGCCCAGGCTGACACCAACAGCCTCGGCATCCATCAATCCGGTCATCCGCGGGTTCCTATTGTTTGCGGCCTAAAGCAGCCCTGATCTCCACGATCGAGCCATTGCTGATCACACAGGAATGGCGCGATGGTGGCTTCAACCTGGCTGCGTGCCGCGCATCGCGGCGTGCCCACTTTTCTCGTGACGGCCCTCCTGCTGGGCCAGTCCCCGATGGCGTTGGCCGAGCCCCCCGCGCAGCGTCAGGAATTGGTCGCGGCGCTGCGCCAGCTCGACGCGCTGGAGCGCACCGTCGCCGACAGCGCCGCGCATGCTCCCGTCCAGCCGGGCGAGCGCTACCACTTCGATTACCCGCGGCTGCTGGCTGACCTAGCGCGCGTGCGCGCCGGCATCCAGGCGCACCTCTCTCCTTCGCGTGCTCAGCCGCGCGACCCCGCCGAGCTGGCCGGCGACTACCGCACCGAGCGGGCCGTCGAGCCATCGCCGACGACCGCGGAGGCCAAGCCATGAACGGCGCCCAAGTCTCGGCATTTCAAGCCAACAGCGGCATCGCGCCTTCCGCGATGGCGACCGTCCTGGTCGGCGTCGTGTTCGCGGTCCTGCTCGTCTGGGGCGTCTGGGCCATCCGAACGGCTTACGTAGGGTGGTCCGAGAGCCGCCTCAACCAGCGCCAGTTCCTCGGCGTCTGCATCCGCTTCGTCGCGATGTACCTCGTCCTGAGTTTCTTCCTCCTCTCCTGACCTGAAAGGCCTGACCATGCAAAACCGCATCCTCACTTCCCGTTTTGTCCAGCGCACCACCGTGGCTCTGGGCGCCGCCGCGCTGCCGGCGCTGTCGTTCGCGCAAGGCCTGCCGCAGTTGGAGAACCCGACCCGGGGCGCCGGCAGCGGCATCATGGAGACGATCAGGAACTACGGCTACGACATCATCATGCTCGTGGCCCTGCTGGTTGTGGCGTCGATGTTCATTGGCGTGTGCTACCACGCCTACGGCACCTACGCGGAAATCCACACTGGTCGCAAAACCTGGGGCCAATTCGGCCTCACGGTCGCCATCGGCGCGGTGCTGCTCGTGATCGGCATTTGGCTGCTCACCGAAGCCACCGGCATCCTGTAAGGCGAGGCCGGTATGTCCGAGCAGCAGCACGTCCGTGCTGACGGGACGGTCACGTTCCTTCCGCACCGGCTCAACCGCCATCCCGTTGTCGTGCGCGGCCTCACCGCCGACGAGCTGTGGATCTGCTGCGGCCTGTCCGGTGCCGCCGGCCTGCTGGTCGGTGCGCCGCTGTCCTGGGTGTTCCGCACGATCGCGCTCGCGCCCACGTTCGTCGTGCTGGGCGTGGCCTTCGGCGTGTTCATCGGGGGCGGCATCCTGCGTCGCCTCAAGCGTGGGCGTCCCGACACCTGGCTGTATCGGCAACTCCAGTGGCGCATCGCCACGCGCTATCCGCTGGTGGCGGGCTGGGTGGGCGGCCATGTGCTGATCTCACGCTCCGGCTTCTGGACCACCCGAAGGTCTGCTGCAAGGGGGGCACGATGAGCCGCTTCAAGAACGAGATCACCCATCTGCAGGCGCACATCAAGACGCTTCGCCTGGGTGCTGGCGCGCTGGTCATCGTCGCCCTGGTGATGGGCGGCGGCTGGTGGAGCGCTCCGCGCGACCTGACCATCCACGTCCCGCCTGATCTGCGCTCCGGCAGTACCCGCAAGTGGTGGGAAGTGCCGCCCGAATCGGTCTATGCGTTCACGTTCTACGTGTTTCAGACCCTCCACCGTTGGCCCACGAATGGCGAAGAGGACTACGCACGCAACCTTCACACACTCTCGCCGTATCTCACGCCGTCCTGCCAGGCTTTCCTGCGAGCCGACTACGACTACCGCCGCAGCACGGGTGAGTTGCGCCAGCGCGTGCGCGGCATCTACGAAATCCCGGGCCGTGGCTACGGCGACGACCCTACGACGCGCGTGCGCGTGGTCTCCGACCGCGACTGGGTGGTGACACTGGACATCAGCGCCGACGAGTACTACGGCGCGGAACAGGTCAAGCGCGCCCTGGTGCGCTACCCCATCAAGGTCACGCGCGTGGACATCGATCCCGCCCGCAACCCGTTCGGCCTGGTACTCGACTGCTACGAAGGGGCGCCGCAGCGCATCGGCGCCCCGGAGCCGACGCGCCCGGCGCCCGGTGGTTTGGCTCCGCAAGCGCCCCAAGGAGAAACCCCATGAAGCATCCTGTACTCGCACTGCTGGGGCTGCTGGTCGTAGTCGCAGCACCTGTCGCCCATGCGGTGGAGATCCTGCGCTGGGAACGTCTGCCGCTGGCCGTGCCGTTGCGTGTCGGCCAGGAGCGCATCGTGTTCATCGACAGGAACGTCCGCGTGGGCGTGCCTGCCGGCGTGGGCGAACGTCTGCGCGTGCAGAGCGCGGGCGGTGCGGTGTACCTGCGCGCCAGTGCGCCGATCGAACCAACACGGCTGCAACTGCAGGACGCCGACACGGGCGCATTGATCCTGCTGGACATCGCCGCCGAGCCGGCCAAGGACGGCGAAGCCGAGCTGGAGCCGGTGCGCATCGTCGAGGGCAACAGCACCCCGGCGCGCTATGGCGATCAGCCGGAGGGTGCCGACGCGCCCCCGGCGCACACCCAGAATCAGGCAGGCGCGCGGACGGCGCGGCGCGAAACCCCGGTCTCGGTCGCGCTGACGCGCTTCGCCGCGCAGAACCTCTATGCGCCGCTGCGTACGGTCGAGGCGCTGCCGGGTGTCATGCGGGTCAATCTGCGCCGCGACATGGACCTGACCACGCTGATGCCGACGCTGCCGGTGCGCGCGGTCGCGCTCGCGTCGTGGCGGCTGGAAGACCAGTGGGTCACCGCCGTGCGTCTCACCAACGGCAGCAGCGGCTGGATCACCCTCGACCCGCGTGTGCTGCAAGGCGATTTCCTCACGGCCAGCTTCCAGCACGAGGCGCTGGGTCCACGCGGAACGCCCGAGGACACCACCGTTCTGTACCTGGTGACGCGCGGGCGTGGCCTCGCGCAGTCGCTGCTGCCCGCTATCCACCGCTTCGACCCGGCTGCGCATCTGCCGCAGCCGCAAATCGAGACACGGGACAACGAGGCCGCGGATGGCAAGGAGACTCGCCATGCGCAGTAACGGACTCCTGAAGTGGCTGATGATCCCCGTGGCCCTGTTGGTGCTGTTCGTCGCCATCCGGCTGTTCTCCGGTGGGAGCACGTCGACACAGCCCGCAGCCGATGCCGGCGCCCAGCTCACGCCCGAGGAGATGAAGGCGCTGGGCATCGAGGGCGATACCCCCCGCGATACCGTGGCGACCCTGGTGGCGCAGGTGAAGCAATTGCGCACCGAGCTTCAGACCACGCTCTTGGACAACAAGTCTCAGCGCGAAGAGAACCAGCGCCTGCGCCAGCGCGAGAACGCCATCGACCAGCGCATCAATTCGGCGCTGGAGACCGAGCGCTCCAACCTGCGCCGCGACCAGCAGCAGGCAGCCAGCGAGCGCCAGCAGACCGAGGGACTGCTCGCCGACCTGCAGCGGCGCCTGGAAGGCATCGGCGGGCGCGGCGGCGGCCACGCCGATCTACCCGTGGGCCTGGGGCTGCGTAACGGCGACGAGGCAGGCATGGAAGGCGGCGTGCGCTGGGTCGAGCCGGACGACGCGAAGCCCACTGATGGGCGTAACGGCAGTCGTGGCACGGGTGGCGGCATGAGCTTTCCGACGAGCTTCGGCCCCGCGCAGAGCACGCTGGAAACCACGGCACAAACCGTGGCGAACGCGGGCGCCCGCGCCGCAGGCGTCAAGAGCGCCAAGCCGGTCTATACGGTGCCGACCAACTCGACGCTGATGGGATCGGTGGCAATGACGGCGCTGATCGGCCGCGTGCCGATCGACGGTACGGTCAACGATCCGTATCCGTTCAAAGTCCTGGTCGGTCCCGACAACCTCACGGCAAACGGAATTGACATTCCCGACGTGGCGGGCGCCGTGTTTTCCGGCACGGCCTCGGGTGACTGGACGCTCTCTTGCGTGCGCGGCCAGGTGCGCAGCATCACCTTTGTGTTCCATGACGGGACCATTCGGACGATTCCCGAAGACCGCGAGGGCAACCAGCAGAACAACCAGCAGCGCGACGGCCTGGGCTGGATCAGCGACCCCTATGGCATTCCCTGCGTCAGCGGAGAGCGGCGCAGCAACGCCCAGCAGTACCTCGGCTCACAGGCGCTGATCACCGCGGCGGGTGCCGGCGTCGCCTCGCTCATCGACAGCGACAGCGGTCAGATGTCCTACGTGGGCGCCGATGGCTCCATCGGAAGCGTCGGCATCTCGGGCAACGAAGCCGTGGGCCGCATCCTGGCCGGCGGCGTTCGGGACATGGCCGATTGGGTGAACAAGTTGTACGGCCAGGCCTTCGCCGCCGTCTATGTCCAACCCGGCGCAAAGGTCGCCGTCCACCTCGAAAAGCCGCTCGCCATCGATTTCGATCCCGAAGGTCGCAAGGTCGATCACCGTGCAGGAGAAAGCCATGCTCTCGAACTTGAATAAGGGCCTGGCGCTGGCCCTTGCCGTCGCGGTGCTCGGCGGCTGCGCCACCAGCAAGGAAAAGCTGCTGCCCCACGGCGACAGCACGATGATGGACATCTGGCAGCAGAACGCCGGTGACGGCGGCGGTGGCGCCGGCCAGGTGGCACGCAGGCAATTGCTCGACGCGCGCCAGAGCCTGCGCCGGCCGCTGACCGAGATGGATGTACAGGCCGCGCCCGCCGAGCAGATGCGCTACACGCGCACAGCGCGCAACGAGGTCTATCGCCAGTTCCAGCGCCTGCCGAATCCCGACCTGGTGATGTACGTGTACCCGCACCTGGCAGGCACGGACCCGGTGCCCGTGCCGGGCTATACGACGGTTTTTCCCTTGTACCAGCGCGTGCAGTACGCCATGCCCGGCGAGCGCGTGGAGGACTACTGATGCGCTGGAAACTCCCCTGGCCGAAGCTGACTGCATCCGACGCAGACGATGACGAGCAGCCGGACGGCTGGCAGCGCCACGTCGAGGCCCTGCGTCAGGCCGGCATCCCCGAACCCGGCACGGCGGTCCATGGCCACAGGCCGGCGACCGTGGCCGACGAGCAGGCGCTGTACGACGTTGCGCCGTCGTTCGCGGAATTCCTGCCCTGGGTGGAGTTCCTGCCCCAGTCGAAGTCGATGCTGCTGGAAGACGGGCAATCGGTCGCGGCGTTCTACGAGCTGGTGCCGCTGGGCACCGAGGGCCGGGAACCCGGCTGGCTCGCGCATGCCCGCGACGCCTTGGAGAACGCGCTCCAGGACTCGTTCGATGAACTGGACGAGAACCCCTGGGTACTCCAGCTCTACGCCCAGGACGAACCCAGCTTCGACCAGTACATGCAGACCCTGCGCGACTACGTGCAGCCGCGCGCCCGCAATACGGCTTTCACCGAGTTCTACCTTCGCTTCTTCGGACACCACCTGCGCGCGGTAGCGAAGCCCGGCGGGCTGTTCGAGGACACGGTGGTCACACGGCTGCGCTGGCGCGGCCAGACGCGGCGCGTGCGCATGGTCGTCTATCGCCGGGCCACCGGGCAGGCGAACCGCCGCGGCCAGACGCCCGAGCAGATGCTGAACATCGTCTGCGATCGCTTGTGTGGCGGGCTGGCGAACGCCGGCATCCAGGCCCGGCGCATGGCCGCGGCCGACGTCCATGACTGGCTGCTGCGGTGGTTCAACCCGCGTCCCACGCTGCTCGGCCCTGGGATCGAGGACCGCGAACGCTTCTATGCGCTGGCACGCTACCCCGACGAGACAGAAGACGGCGAGATCGAGCTGGCGAGCGGGCGGGATTTCAGCCAGCGGCTTTTCTTCAGCCAGCCACGCTCGGACGCGGATCACGGCACCTGGCACTTCGACGGCATGCCGCATCGTGTGCTGGTCACTGACCGGCTGCGCATGCCGCCCGGCACGGGGCATTTGACTGGCGAAACCCGCAAAGGCGATGCGATCAATACGCTGTTCGATCAGATGCCCGAGGACACGACGATGTGTCTGACCATGGTGGCGACACCCCAGGACATCCTCGAATCGCACCTGAACCACCTGGCGAAGAAGGCAGTCGGCGAAACACTGGCATCGGAGCAGACGCTCAAGGATGTGCAGGAGGCCCGCTCGCTGATCGGCAGCGCGCACAAGCTGTACCGGGGAACACTGGCGTTCTATTTGCGCGGCCGGGATGAAGCCGAACTGGACCGGCGCGGCCTTGATCTGGCGAACGTGATGCTTAACGCCGGTTTGCAGCCCGTGCGCGAGGACGATGAAGTCGCGCCTTTGAACAGTTATCTGCGCTGGCTGCCGTGCTGCTACAACCCGAGCCAGGATCGACGGAACTGGTTCACCCAACTGATGTTCGCCCAGCACGTGGCGAACCTCTCACCGGCCTGGGGCCGCAGCCAGGGCACGGGCCATCCGGGCAATACGTTCTTCAATCGAGGCGGCGGGCCGATCACCTTTGACCCGCTCAACCGCCTGGATCGGCAGATGAACGCGCACCTGTTCCTGTTCGGCCCCACCGGCTCCGGCAAAAGCGCAACGCTCAACAACCTCTTGAACCAGGTCACGGCCATCTACCGGCCGCGCCTCTTCATCGTGGAAGCCGGCAACAGCTTCGGCTTGTTCAGCGATTTCGCCAAGCGCCTGGGCCTGACTGTGAACCGGGTCAAGCTGGCCCCCGGCTCGGGCATCAGCCTGGCGCCGTTCGCCGACGCGCGTCGGCTGATCGAAACGCCGAGCGACGTGCAGACGCTGGATGCCGATGTGCTGGACGAGGACATGCCACCCGATGCATCGGCCATGGAAGCGGACGAGCAGCGCGACGTACTCGGCGAGTTGGAAATCACCGCACGGCTGATGATCACCGGCGGCGAGGATAAAGAAGAGGCCCGGATGACGCGGGCCGATCGCTCGCTCATCCGCCAGTGCATCCTCGACGCCGCCGAGCATTGCGTGGCCGAGAAGCGCACGGTGCTCACGCGCGACGTGCGCAACGCGCTGCGCGAGCGCGGCCAGGACCCAACGCTGCCAGAGATGCGGCGCGTGCGGCTGCTGGAGATGGCAGATGCCATGGACATGTTCTGTCAAGGCACGGACGGCGAAATGTTCGACCGCGACGGTTCGCCGTGGCCCGAAGCCGACATCACCCTGGTCGATCTGGCGACCTATGCCCGCGAGGGCTACAACGCGCAGCTCTCCATTGCCTACATCAGCCTGATCAGCACGGTGAACAACATTGCCGAGCGCGATCAGTACCTGGGCCGCCCGATCATCAACGTCACCGACGAAGGACACATCATCACCAAGAACCCGCTGCTCGCCCCCTACGTGGTGAAGATCACCAAGATGTGGCGCAAGCTGGGGGCCTGGTTCTGGCTCGCCACACAAAACATCGACGACTTGCCGCGCGCTGCAGAGCCCATGCTCAACATGATCGAGTGGTGGATCTGCCTGTCGATGCCGCCCGATGAGGTGGAGAAGATCGCGCGGTTCCGCGAACTCTCGCCTGCGCAGAAGGCGCTGATGCTTTCCGCGCGCAAGGAAGCAGGGAAGTTCACCGAGGGCGTCATCCTCTCCAAGAGCCTTGAAGTGCTGTTTCGGGCCGTGCCACCGAGCCTCTATCTCGCGCTCGCGCAGACCGAACCCGAGGAAAAAGCCGAGCGTTACCAGCTCATGCAGCAACACGGCATCAGTGAACTCGACGCGGCCTTCAAGGTGGCCGAGAAGATCGACCAGGCGCGTGGCATCGAGTCGCCAGCCTTGGGCCTGCCGCAATAGCAGCCGGAGAATGCCGTGAAACCGAAACGTCCTTCCATTCCTATGCCGGTACAGGCGCTCCGCCATCGGCGCTGGCCCTGGTTCGTGGCGATTGGACTGATCACACTGCTGTTGATCTGGCTCGTGTCCCGCGCACCCAGTGAACCCGCGTTGCAGGCTCCCGCGCAGGTCAGCACCGCGCAGGTGGCCGGGCCTCCCTGGCAGATGGGCAACGCGCAGGGCCGTTTCACGCTGACGCTCTATGCCGACCTCGAATGTCCGTTCTGCCGAGCGTACTTCCCGCAGCTCAAGCGCTGGGTGGGTGCCAACGCGGACGTAGCTCTGCAATGGCACCACCAGCCGCTGGCCGCGCACGAACCGGCCGCCTCCGCCGAGGCACGCCTGGCCGAGTGCGCCGCCGAAAGTGGCGGGCATGCTGCGTTCTGGCAGGCCATTGAATGGATCTATGCGCACACACGTAGCGACGGCTTGGGCTTGCCCGAGGGTCTGCGCTATCCCGGCCTCAACCCAGCCGTCGAGCAGTGTTTGGCCAGCGAGCGACCGGATAGGGTGATTCGCGCTCAGGCCGAGGAAGCCACCAAGGGCGGCGTGACCGCGACGCCTTCGATTCGTCTGCAGGATCGCCAAACCGATCAGGCAGTCGTGTTGCAGGGGCCGATCGAAGGCGATGCACTGCTGTCGGCCATGGACATGCTGGTGGCTGAGGATGCCGCCGCTCCACCGACCACCGAAATGCCTGCCGACGTTGTCGGCGACATGCCCAGGTAGCCTGCGGTCTTTGAGGCTACGGCGCAGCACGCTGCGCTGACCGTCACCCGTTCGCCTCGCATCCTGGGCGCGAACGATCACCGCAGCAGCGGTGATGGATGCACCTTGTTCCGTTGTTCCATTCCCTGGAGGGCCTGCCCTCCAGGGGCATGTGCGCTCTCCGATTTCCCTGCCTGGAGGTTCGCCATGTCTGTCGTCATCAATGACTCCTGCCTGGAGTCGCTTTCCGATATTTCTATTCAGAACGAGGACTGGATCGTTCAGCAAGCCATCGTGTTGCTGGAGCGGCGGGTTTTCAAAGCAGGGCCACGTCTTGAGCGGCCCGCAGCGGTCAGGGACTACCTTCGTTTGAAGCTGGTCGCCGAGCCCAACGAAATATTCGTCGTCGTGTTCATGAACAGCATGCACGCCGTGCTGGCCGTGGAGCCGATGTTCCATGGAACGATCAATGCGACCTCGGTTTATCCACGTGTCGTGCTGCAGCGAGCGTTGCAACTGAACGCCGCTGCGGTCATCTTCGCGCATCAGCACCCCTCGGGCACCACCGAGCCATCCAATGCGGATCGGTTGCTGACCGAGCAGTTGAAGACGGCCTTGGCGCTTATCGACGTGCGGGTACTCGACCATTTCGTGATTGGTCAAGGCGCACCGTACTCGTTCGCCGAGTCTGGTCTTTTGTAATCACAGCGGAGGCTTCGGCCTCCGCTTTTTCCATGCGACAGCACCGAAAAGGTATGCGGGGTGCCCGCGATGCGCATTGTTTGTTGGGGCGGCAGCGGGTTCGCGTTCGACTATGGCTCTGATCAACTTCCAGGGCACGCGACATGCCAGCATCTTTATTCCGCTTCGCATCCGGCTGGCGAACCCTTGGCCTGGCCGTTGCACTGCCGGCATCCTTGGCCGTTTTCAGCCCAGCCACCTTCGCCGCCGATGTGGTGGTCGTCACCGACAGCCGCCACCCGGTCAAGACTATGGGTGGAGAGCGGCTGATCGAGCTGGATGAAGGCCAGCGCATCGAAGCCGAGCTTTCCGCACAGCTGCCCGCCGATCCCGAGCAGGCCACGGCCATCGTCAAGCGCCGCCTGAACAACGGCGGTGCCGGCCTCCAGCGCCGCATCGCTTCCGCATACCAGGGCGTCGCCGACGCCTGGAGCCTGGGCGTCACCAGCATTCCGGCAGTCGTGGTGGATCAGCGTTACGTGGTCTATGGCGAGCCGGACGTGGCCCGTGCCGTCGCGCGCGTTGCGCAACACCGGAGGCCGCAGCCATGACCCGCCCCTTCGAGCGGATGCGCCTCCTGCGTGCTGGCGTGGCCTCAGTGCTGCTGCTCAGCGCCACGGGCAGCTACGCCCTCAACACCGCAACCATCGTTGGCTCAGTGGCATCGCCAGACTGCCTCGAATACCGCGTCGTCGGCATCTGCTACTGGCTCTACTGCACCTGGACGGGCTGCACGGTGCGCACGTCCATCAAAGTTCGCCACTACATCCCGGATGCGGTCGTCTCCAGCTACAGCAACACCGGCGAGAACCCCTGGGTCGAAGTTCGTCCGATGAGCACGCCCAACCCTTCGGCCCAGGCCGGCGGAGACGGCACCACCAACGAAGACCACGAGAACAATCTCGCCAAGTTCAAGAACGCGGACGTCATCGGCCACCCCGGCGTCGAGGTGTTCAACCAGTTCGTCTCATCGTCGGGCTACTTCTGCGAGGGTGCGGGTACGGCGTTCATGCCATACCTGCTCAGCACCCTGGACACGCTGGCCTGGCGCTACAACGTGCCCGAGATGGCCTACCCGGAGGCGCTGATTCCGGGCAGGCGCGAGGTCGGCGCGCGCACCACGCTGAACCTGTGGGGCAACGTGTATCCGCGCGGCGGCTTCCTGCACCAGGCCGACGACCACAAGGCTGGCGCCGTGGTGGCCCAGCGCGCCGGCGATGTCGTCACGCGCCGCGGGCAGATCCACGTCTACCAGCCGCTGCTCGCGAACTCGCGGCCCGGCTACTGGCCTGCCGGCGCGCTGATGGAAGGCGATGCCTCGACCGGCAAGTGGCAGGAACTCACGCCCGTCCTGTCCTCGTCCTGCACGGTCTTCCCGCGCAGCGGCTTCCTGACCCAGGCCCAGCAAGGCGACTACGCCTGGGCGCTGTGGCGGCCTTATTCGTGCTGCGAACGCCGGGGCCAGGTGTTCCTCGGCAGCGTCGATTTCCAATGAGGGTACGGCGATGAAGCGTCCTGAACTGATGAACCTCTCCACCAAGGCATGCCGCCTGCTGCGCCCCACAGTGCTGGCCGGCGCGCTCGCCCTGGGCTGCGGCCTCGCGTGGGCGCAGGCTGGCTTCCAGACCAGCGGCCCCGTCATCGGCGATGAAGTCATGTACTCGATCGGCGGCGGCAGCGCGGTATCCATGGGCCGCGCCGCCGGCATGCGCTCGATCGGGGTCGGCGTGGGCTGGAACAGCAATCTCATCTGCGGCGACATGAGCATCCAGACCACGCTGCGCAACCAGCTCAACGGCATCACGAACGGCTTCCAGCAGATCATGAGCAACGTGATCCAGAGCGCCACGAGCGCCGTGGCATCCCTGCCTGCGCTGATCATCCAGCGCGCCGATCCCGGTCTGTACAACCTGCTGACCAACGGCGTGCTGCAGGCGCGGCTGGATTTCGACCGCTCGAAGCTGACGTGCCGCGCCATGGCCGAGAGGATGGCCGACACGGCGGGCGGCCAGTTGGGCTGGAGTCAGATGGCCGAAGGCATGGCGTTGCGCGATGCGGTGTCGAGCACGGATGCCGTGTCGGCGATCGAGCAGGCCGAAACGCGCCGTGGCAACGATGGCGTGCCCTGGGTCGGCGGCAGCAATGCCGGTGGCGCGGGCCAGCCCGCCGTCCGGGTGGTCGGCGACGTGACCCGCGCGGGTTACAACCTCGTCAACGGCCGCGGCGTGACTGACACGTCCTCCATCGCGCCCACCAGTTGCGCAAGCCTGTCCTGCCAGACCTGGACGTCGCCGCAGCAGGCCACCGAATGGGCGACACGGGTGCTTGGGGAACAGGTGCAGCGCACCTGCGATGCCTGCACCAAGACCGAGACGGTGCCCGGCGTCGGACTGACGCCGCTGATCCAGGAGGAGTACGAGGAGAAACTGGAAGCCCTGCAGGAACTGGTCTCGGGGACGCGCAACACGACGTTCGAGCACTTGCGTGCGGCCGGCAGCACCTCGCTGCCCATTACGCGGGGCGTGATCGAGGCGCTGCGTGACGAGCCGGACAAGGAGCTGCTGGCGCGGCGCCTGGCATCGGAGGTCGCGCTGTCGTCGGTGTTGGAGAAAGCGTTGCTGCTCCAGCGCACGCTGCTGACCGGCAAGAAGGAACCCAACGTGGCGGCGAACCAGCTGGCGGTCGCGGCGGTGAACCACGAAAGCGACACGCTCGACCAGGAGATCCGCAACCTTAAGACCGAACTGGAACTGCGCCGCGAGCTGGCCAACAACTCGCCGATGGCCATCATCCAGCGCCACGGCACGCGCGCGGCCGGCTCGCGCGGCATCTACGAAGGCGACCCGGTGCCCGACCGCCTCGACCAGTTGCAGAAGGGCAACCCAGGGAGCCGGCCATGAGCACGACCTCGTGGCGCCCGCGCTGGCTGTTCAGCCGGCGCGTGGGGCAGGCACTGCTGTGGGCGGTGATGCTCGTCGCCGCGGCCGTGGGCGCCAACATCGTCGGTATCTACCTCGTCGGCAGCGTTGCTGGATGGGAGCAGTGGCTGGTGGCTGCCGCGGGCTACTTCCTGGTGTGGCGGTTGTGCCTGTATGGGGCGACGGCCTATGGCTGGGTCTGGATGCGCCGCCGGCTGCTGGCACGCGAGGAACAAAACGGGACAGATGGGCAGGCACGGCGCCGCCTGGTGCGCAGCGAGATCGCCGGCGTCTTCGCCATCGTGGTGCTGGAAGCCAGCCTGCTGATGCAGGGCTGAAGGGAGATTCGGGCCATGACGCTTTTCACGACCGACTACCTGGAGTACTACCTGACCCTCGTGTCCTGGATCGTCCATAACGGCATCTGGGCGGTGCTGGTCTCCAGCGGTGTCTTCGCGCTGCCGTTCGTTGCGATCATCGTGCAGGAATGGTTGAAGGCCCGCTCGGAGGGAGCCGACGAAGGCAACAAGGGTGTGCTCTCGGCTGCGCGCATCGAGAACCGGGTGTTCGTCGCCATCGTGGTGGTGATGTTTGCGGGCATCCCGTTCATCGACGTGGATCTCAACACCATCCAGTACGACAGCTCGCGCTCGGCCCAGTGCCAGGTCAGCGTGCCGCAGCCCACGGATACCGGCTGGTCGCAGTCCTTCAGCACCATCAACAACCAGAGTGCCAAGGTGCCGGTCTGGTGGGGTTTCATGCACGCGCTCTCGCGCGCCGTCACGGGGGCCTCGGTGGCCGCAATCCCGTGCGGCACCGATCTGCGGCAGATGCGCATGGAGATCGACGCCACGCGCATCGACGATCCGGTGCTGGCTCAGGAGGTGGCGGATTTCTCGCGCGACTGCTACGGGCCGGCGCGCGCCAAGCTGTTCATGCAGCGCCCGAACCTCGATGAGACGCAGATGCACGACGTGACCTGGATCGGTTCGCACTTCTTCACGGACACGAGCGGCTACTACGACACCTACCGCTCCAGCACGCCGCGCGACGACTGGCCCTACGACAGCACCCGCGATGCGGGGCTTGCGCAAGTGGCCAGCGGTGGCGGCTACCCGAACTGCAGGCAGTGGTGGGCCGACGGCAGCAACGGCCTGCGTGCGCGGCTGCTGGGGCAGGTGGACCCGAGCCTGTTGAATCGCCTGGCGGGCTGGGCCGGATTCCTGAGCCGTGCCGAGGTGGACGATTCCGTGATCCGCGCGATTGCCTCGCCACGGCAGCAGAAGCTCAACCAGGGTTCGGTCTATACCGACTACGGCGGCCAGATCGACAAGACCTTGCCGAACATCGTGACGCGCGCGGCTGGCGACGTCGGGATGGCCGTGGGGGCGGTCGCCGCGTTCCCGGCGATGGACGTGGTGCGCCAGGCGCTGCCCATGGTGCTCGCGCTGCTCAAGATGGCGCTCGTGATCTGCATCCCGCTGGTGCTGGTCGTGGGCACCTATGACCTGAAGACGGTCGTCACCGTGAGCGTCGTGCAGTTCGCGCTGTTCTTCGTGGATTTCTGGTTCCAGCTCGCACGCTGGGTCGATTCAACGATCTTGGATGCGCTCTATGGCTGGGGGTTCGGCTGGAACCGGCCGCACACCAACTTCGACCCGTTGGTGGGGCTGAACAATGCCTTCGGCGACATGCTTCTGATGTTCGTCATGGGCACGATGTTCATCGTGCTGCCCACGTTCTGGATCATGGCCTTGGCTTGGGCGGGTGTTCGCGCCGGGAATGTCCTGCAAGGCCTCGCCGGGGCAACGGGGGACGCCAAGGCTGCCGGAGGCAAGGGCGGAGGCATTGCGATCAATGCCATCTCAAAAAAGTGAGCAGCGCTACTCGTCGTCCTCGATGTGCGGATCGATTCGGAAACCATCGTAGGTGTACAGACCGAATCCAGCAGGCCCGTTGCGCCATTCCGGCTCGGTCGGGTCGTCGTCCAGGCCCGCATTGCGCGCCACCCATGCAGCCACCACCGCGGCCACCAGCAGCAGCGCCAGCCAAGACGCGGTGTACAGCAGCACACCAAGTGCGACCAGCTTGACCACCCACAATCCCATAGCGGCACCAACGACCGGCACCCCCTTGGAGGCGAGCCAGTTCGACAACCGTCGCTCGCCACGCACATAAGTGCGCCATCCACGACCGACGGTGCGGCCGAGGCGCTCCGAGGTGCTGATTCGGGTCGTCGTGTTCATGGTCGTCTCCTGCTACGTGAGGAATGCCTACTCCAGTTTGCTCCAATCCTGCCTGCTTACCTGTACCAATGCGTTCCAGTCGTCTGGCGGATTTCCCCGCCCGAGCATCTTCTCGAACACTGCGTATGGATCTGACTTGCTGCCCGATGACCGCAAGGTCTGCTCGTCGTTGACCCAGGCATATACGATGACCTTCGCCTTCGAGTCGTACCGGAAGAACAGCCGGTACCGTCTTCCAAGTTTGGCCCGCCGCCAATGGCGATAAGCCGGCCCCATGGTGTTGCCCTGACGATATTCGTCGCGGGCTGGATCGCCCGGCACCACATCTTGCATCAACTGGACCAAGGCCCGGAAGAACTTGACGTTGGCGTTGGACCCGAAGCGCTCCGGGTCGCTCTCTTGCGCACGCAGCACAGCTGCGCGCAGTTTCATCATCTGCTCGATCAAGTTGTCGTGGAACAGCAGCGTCCAGCCATGCTGTTGCATCAAATTTCCACGTCCTCATCGAAATCGTCGGCCAGGCTCACCTTGTGGCCCGCATGCTCTAGCATCGTGCGAGCCAGATCCTTCGGCAACCCGCGAATGTTCCGGCCAGCCTCAATATCGCGGGCCAGAAGGGTCAGGAACGCGGCAATGGCGGGGTCTTCGTGCTCGGCATCAGCACGGGTCACGACGACTTCACTGCCACGCAGCTCGAACGCGAGCTTGCTGCCGGTATCGGCGCCAAGCGCCTGCCGGATTGACTTGGGTAGCGTGATCTGGCCTTTGGAGGTCAGCGTGGCAACTTCATGAATGGCAGGCATGGCGGTTCTCCTGGAGGCAATGCCTGCATTGTAAGGAAACTTCCTTACATCGTCAATGCGGTGGGGCCTCATGGCGTCCTCCCGAGTCCAAGAATCGGCCCATCGTAGGCTGGGAACAGCCCGCCTTCCCGCATCAATCCGGCCCCGCTGCAACCCGCATTGGTGGTGGACGATCAACGCCTGGCGCCCTATACCCAAAGGCTGTTAAGGGCCAAAAGGCCGAAAGGGGAAGGGAATGGAGTGCAAGGGGAAAGGCCCTACCTCGAAAAAGCAAAAAGGCCTCCCGGTCGGCCCGCCATCAGGACACCCTCATGCTCTCCCTGTTCCAGCGAAAACGGGCCTCGGTCGCTGCCGCTCCGTCGCCAACGCCAGCCACTGATCTTCCGAAAGGGCTGCTGCGGCCCGAGTCGGCCGCATCCCTACTGGCGATACCGCGCCGGCAAAAGCTGCTGGAACACATCTGGCAGCGCACATCGCTGTCGCGCAAGCAGTTCGCCATCCTCTATCGCGCTCCGCTGGAGTGCTACGCCGAGTTGGTCCAGCAGTTCCCTGCATCGGAGGCCCATCACCATGCGTACCCCGGCGGCATGCTCGACCATGGCCTGGAGATCGTCGCCTACAGCCTGAAGCTACGGCAGTCCCATCTGCTACCTATCGGCGCCAACCCCGAAGACCAAGCGGCGCAGTCCGAGGCCTGGACCGCCGCCGTCGCCTACGCTGCGCTGCTGCATGACATCGGCAAGATCGCCGTCGATCTGCATGTCGAACTGGCCGACGGCAGCACTTGGCACCCTTGGCACGGCCCGTTGCAGCAGCCGTACCGCTTCCGCTACCGCGATGATCGCGAGTACCGCCTGCACAGCGCCGCGACGGGATTGCTCCACCACCAACTGCTCGATCGCCAAATCCTGGACTGGCTCAGCGGCTACCCCGCGCTCTGGGGACCGCTGCTTTATGTTCTTGCCGGCCAATACGAACACGCTGGGGTGCTTGGCGAACTCGTCGTGCAGGCCGATCGCGCTTCGGTCGCCCTGGAACTGGGCGGCGATCCTGCCCGCGCCATGGTCGCGCCCAAGCACGCACTGCAACGCAAGCTGCTGGACGGGTTGCGTTACCTGCTCAAGGAGGAGCTGAAGCTGAACCAACCCGAGGCCTCCGATGGCTGGCTCACCGAAGACGGCTTGTGGCTGGTGAGCAAGACGGTCTCGGACAAGCTGCGCGCACACCTGCTGTCCCAGGGCATCGACGGCATCCCTGCGAACAACACCGCCGTGTTCAACGTGCTGCAGGATCACGGCATGTTGAAGCCCACGCCGGACGGGAAGGCAGTCTGGCGCGCGACCGTGATCAGCACGACGGGCTGGTCCCATTCATTCACCTTGTTGCGACTGGCGCCGGCGCTGATCTGGGAATCCGGCGAGCGGCCAGCACCTTTTGCCGGTACGGTGGCGATCGACGCGACGCTCGCAGAAAACGACGCCAGTGCGCCAGCTACCCCGCCTGCGGTCGTGATGAAGCCCGCCCAGGAAGACCAGGGGCCCCGACCTTGGGAAGGCGGCAGCGCCGCTGCCTTGGCTCCGCCGCCCACGGCCCACCAGGCCTTGCCCGACGCGCTGGAGGACATGCTCACGATGGTTGGCATGGGTGATTCGAGCGGCACCCAGCAAGATGCGGAAGTCGTTTCGAGCATGACGCCTGCCACGCGCCCCGAGGCGTCCATGCCAGCGATGGTCACGGTTTCACCGACGTCTATGCCCACGGCTGCGACATCGCCCTCAACGGCGCGGCCCTCCGGCGAGCACTTCATGACATGGCTGCAACAGGGCATCGCATCACGCCGGCTTATCATCAACGATGCGAAGGCGCTCGTGCATACGGTGAGCGATACCGCTTACCTGGTCAGCCCAGGCGTCTTCCAGCGCTATGCGCAGGAGCACCCACAGGTAGGCGCATTCGCCAAGCAGGAGAACCAGCAAGATTGGCGGTGGGTGCAAAAACGCTTCGAGCGGCTGCAACTGCATCGCAAACAAGCTAGCGGACTGAATATTTGGACTTGCGAAGTCACCGGGCCGCGAAAATCGCGCAAGCTACACGGCTACCTGCTTCTTCAGCCGCAATCGGTATTCGGTGACGTGCCACCAAACAATCCCTACTTGGCCGTGCTTCCGACGTGAATGACCAGACTCATTCAGCATCAGAAGATCCGCCGTCCTTGAGTTCGGCGAACTTCGCAGCCATTGTTGGGTTACCCCGAGTCAACTTCTTGATCGTCACGTCCTGCGCCTTGTCGTTCGCAAGTCGAAGATTCCTGTCGGTGCCAAGCAGGGCCTCCTTCGTCTTCTGTAGGTGGTCGATCGACTTGTCAATTTCATCGATTGCTGTCTGAAATCGCCTGGAGGCGAGGTCGTAGTTTTTCGCGAATGCGGTCTTGAACGTATCCAGCTGGGTCTCGAAGTTCGTGATATCGATGTTTTGCGCCTTCACGAGCGCCAGTTCCAATTTGTACTTGAGCGAATTCATCGCCGCATTTCGCAGCAGCGTGATGATGGGAATGAAAAATTGCGGCCGAACAATGTACATCTTCGGGTGGCGGTGGGACATATCAATGATCCCAGTGTTATATAACTCACTGTCCGGTTCGAGTAGAGAAACTAGCACCGCATACTCACAGCCCTTCTCGGTGCGATCCTTGTCGAGCTCCTTCAGGAAGTCTTCGTTCTTCTTCTTGGTGGCAGTTTCGTCATTCTCGTTCTTCATCTCGAACATGATCGAGACGATCTCGGTGCCAGCTTCATCGGAGTCGCGAAAGATGTAGTCTCCCTTGCTGCCGCTGCGCGCATCGTTGTCCTTCTCGAAATACGCCCTCGGAAATGCGGTGGCGCGAATTCGATTGAACTCGGTCTCGCAATGTTGCTCAAGGGGTCGCCTCAGAAAACGGAAAATAAAGCACGCTAAGCCGGTTGCAGCGGTCGTAGCGGCCTGAACTTGCCCGCGCCGATCTTGGCGCTGCTGCGCCAGAGGTAATCGCCGGTGAGGTTGATGTGCTCCCAACCGAGCGGCGACAGGTACTGCAACAGCGCGTCATCAACGGCATGGCCGTTGCCACGCAGCGCGTGCGCAGCCCGTTCCAGATAGACCGTGTTCCACAACACGACGGCAGCCGTTACCAGATTGAGGCCGCTAGCCCGGTAGGGGTCTCCTCGTTTTCAGTGCAATAAGTGACGGTACGAAAAGCTAGCACTGGCGCGGAGGTGGTGTTGGTAGATCGTTGATTTCATTGACTTTCCTGTTCACTTTCAAATCTGCGATTCGTGGCGTCAAACCGTGGTCGGTTTCATCCATTGGTGCCAGTTATCGATGCATTTGGCCGCGAAGGCAGGATTTGGTCAGCATAGCGGTCAACCGGGAAGCGAAACACACCCCGCAAGTTGATGCTCTCCAGCCTGGTGGGCGCAATCTTCCCGATCAGTTCCGGTGGAATGACCTGGCGGCGGTTCGACCAGCGATCCAGGACCGCCTGCATCTGTGAGGTATTCCACGCCATCACGATGTTGGCCATCAGGCTCAACGCATCGGCCACAGCCTGCATTTCATCGACACGTTTGGCCTGCGCCGGGCTGATCCGGCCGGTATAAATGGCGCGCTTGAGGGCGTTAACAGCCTCGCCCCGATTGAGCACCCGGCGCAACTCGTTCCTGAAAGCGTCCTTGACAAAGTAGTCAGCCAAAAACGCCGTACGCAGCAACCGCCCCAATTGCACGCCAGCCTCATAGATTGGATCGCCCTGGGCGGCAGAACCGAACCGCGCAAGAGCTGCCACCGCACTGGCATGTCCGCTCATGACCGAGGCTGCCAGGTGCACCAGACTATCCCAATGCTTTTCGATCAAAGCGACGTCGACATTGGCTTCGCACACCGCAGCGATTTCTGCGGGCACTTTGGTGCCGCGTGGCACAAAGAGGTGGCGCTGTTTGAGTTCCTTCAACCGCGGGCAAAGATCAAAACCAAGCAAACGGGCATGTGACATGGCAAAGTCGGTGTAGCCATGGGTATCCACAGCAAGCTGGCTGGTCTCCAGCTTTTCTTGGCGGATGACACCTTCAATGGCCACGCCCGCCTGGCGCTCATTGAGCACAAAGGGCTGCGCATGGAAGATGCCCCACCGGTCTTTTACATGGGAGTAGATTCCAATGGAAGGTGTGTTGCGCCGAGGATCAAGCCGGGCTTGCCACACCCGTTTGGTGGTCTCCATGGTCATCATGTCAGAAGATGCCAAATCGGACCGCCCCCAGGTGGCGGCAATCGGGTGTCGCTGCATGAATTCCAGCACAGCCTGGCAGGCCTGGCTCAGACGCCGTTCGTCCCGCGCCCAGCGCATGGCCTGGCGAATGCTGGTGGCAGACAATTGCGGAATCATGCGCGCGCATTCGACCGCAGTCAGACTGGTGCCGTGGGCCATGATGCCGGCATAGACCATCAGCAGCTCGTCGGTAGAGCGCGGCTCACGTCCGAGCATGATCCAGCTAAAGCGCACCTGGGCGTCAACGGCCAGAATCACTTCCGGCAATTGAACCTCACCGATGCGGTGATCCAAAGCCGCGCGCAGCTTGGTCACTTCTGGGTCTTCGTCCTCTGCGGGCAATGGCGACAAATGGAGTTCATCATCCACGCGCAGTACGCCACTGCGGGCTGCAGCGGCCACCGCATCGACACCGGCAGTTACTCTGGCCAGCAAAGGCTTCAAGAAAGTGGCAGCCTTGCTGGGTAACGATAGACGGGCATAGTGTTTCTTGGACTCTGCCTGCCAACGCTCGTCCGTGAAGAACAAGCGCGCACGACCCCGAAAGCTCAGGCTGTGCTCAATCCAGACCGAGCCATTGCGCACCGCGCGGCGCAGGGCAAACAGGGTGGCCACCTCCAACGCCTGAAACGCCCGTTCCCGGTCTGGGCTGGAGATCGAAACCTGCCAGATCATTCCCAGACTTGGTGCCACCACTTCAACTGGCAGCTTTCTGGATCCTTTGAGATATAAAGCTTGCAGCTTGGCAAGGTACTCGATGGCAGGATGCTCGCCGGTGGCCTGCCAGGGCAGCTTTGCAATGGCGACGAGCAACGACCGCACGGGGCGAATTCCATCAATCAATCCCTCGCGGACCAGGGAGGCCCTGCTCGGTGGTTTGCGTTTCTGGGTTTCGGTGATCAAGGCTTCAAGACGGGCACGCAACTCAGCATCTGGCACCGCACCTTGCGCGCTCAAGGCAACAAGTTCGCCGAGCAGCGTTTTGTACATTGCGGCCCAATTGACGGTAGCGGGGACATCGGCGGCAGCCTGACGCCACAGATCGGCGATCCGGCGCTGCACCATAAGGATCAACTGGTCTGTGGTGGTGAACAGGCAATACCGAAGAAAGCATGCGACCTCCACGGTGCGCGCTGGCTCTTTGATCTTGGCTCCGGCTGAGGGCGGCCTGGAGACAAGTCGGCGCGCGTAGCGGCGCAAGATGAGATCGGGGATGTCTGCCAGGTGCTTATGAACGTCCAGCGTGTAAAGCAGGTCGATGCGCTCCAGTACCTCGCTGATTTGGCGGGTTGAGTGTTTCGCCGGTGCAGCCCATAGCCAACTCTGCTGGGTTTGTCCATCTGGGCGCAGCTCTGAAACTGAGGCTCGCCAGCGATCAAGTGTTGCTGGATCAACGCTGGCGGCGATGGCGGTGCCTGTTTCAACTTCAAGCTGGGCAAGTGCCGCCGCAATCAGTGTCCGAATTGCCCGCTCGTGCACGATCACCAGCTTGTTCTTGTACAGCCATTGACGCGCCCGCACGAGTAGCTGATCGCGGTCGGCGCAGCGCGCCACTTCGTCGCGCAGTTCACGTACCAGTGAGCGGCGCTGGTGCTCGCTCATCCACTGGAATCCAAGGACCGTGCAGGCTACTTGTTGGTGATCGAATAGCGTGCGCCCGCGTTCATACATGGCTCTCAGCGAGGCGACTTCTGGTGCTGCAATGCCAAGCTCGTTGCCAAGGTGGCGCCACAAGGCTACTGGAATTACCCGAAAGGCACCGAGCAAACGCCCACTCATGCGCAGGAAACCAATATGGAGCGCCAGACCAAGCTTGTGGGAATCACCTCGGCGTGCATTGATTGCGTCGCGCTCGGCACCATCGAAGGTGAAAAATGCCTTCATCTCGAAGTCGCTGATATCGCGGGGGAGCCCACGCATCCCCAAAAACGTTGTGTGCCAACCCTGCATCGTGAACCTCAAAAGTGGGAGGCCACCATACCCGTTTACAAAGCGAACAGGAAAGTCAATGAAATCAACGGTCTACCCAGACCACCCCCGCGCCAGTGCTAGCTTTGCGTACCGTCACTTATTGCACTGAAAACGAGGAGACCC
>NZ_BCAV01000053.1:0-60430 GCF_001320125.1 Pseudomonas sp. NBRC 111119 | reverse complement strand
ACCCACGAACAGCAAACAACTTAAACTTAAACTTAAACTTAAACTTAAACTTAAACTTAAAAAGCGTGGACGAATACACCGTAAGAGCGAAAAGGTGATTAAGCGCCCCCATCGCAAATGGACCATACGCATTAGCAAAACCCACCCAGAGAACCTATACGTCGATCAACACTAGAGCGGCGTCACCACCACCGTACACGTAGTCCCCGCCGCCAACAAAAACCCCTCAGGCACACTATCAATCTGAATCCGCACCGGCACCCGCTGCGCCAACCGCACCCAGTTGAACGTCGGGTTCACATCAGCCACCAACTCACGGCTCTGCGGGTTGTCCCGATCATAGATACCCCGGGCAATACTCTCCACATGCCCCTCCAACCGAGCCCCGCTCATCATCTGCAACTCCGCCGGGTACCCCACTTTCACATGCGGCAACTTGGTTTCCTCGAAAAACCCATACACCCAGAACGAGTGCTCATCCACCACCGCCATCACCGCCTCCCCCGTACGCGCATAATCCCCCCTGTGCACATTCAGGTTGGTCACGTAGCCATCCACCGTCGCCACGATCTGCGTACGCTTGAGGTTCAGCTCCGCTGCCGCCAACTGCGCCTGGGCATGCTGGTAATCGGCCAGCGCCGAACTGGCGATGTTGCTCGCATCGTCGCGGCTTTCCTTGGAGATGACCAAGTTGTCCATGTCCGCCCGGCGCCTGGCGTTGACCCTGCGCATCTCCCACGTCGCTTTGCGCGAGGCCACCAGCGCCTTGGCCTGGTCGACCGCCACCTGGTAATGCGCCGGGTCGATCTGAATCAGCACATCGCCCTTCTTTACCCGCTGGTTATCCTTGACCGGCACATCCACCACATACCCCGGCACATCGGCAGCGACGTTGATGATGTCGGCGCGCACACGGCCATCCCGGGTCCAGGGCGTGGTCATGTAGTGCATCCACAGCTGGCGACCGATCACCACCGCAGCAGTCAGCACCAACAGAGTGGCGACCAGGCTGAAGAACTTTTTCATTGAAGGTTTCTCACCAATAGAGCGACAGCGCCAAGGCGCCGAACAGGCAGACGAACAGGCTCAGGCGCAACAGCGCCGGGTGCCAGAAGAAACGGTAGCCATCGTGGCTGGCGATGAACCGGTCCAGGCCCCAGGCCAAGCCCAGCGCAAACAGGAACATCAGTGTCAGGGTGGGCATATAGACGCCATGGAAGGCAATTTCACGGGGCATGGTGCACACCTTTGTCCGGGGCCAGCGGTGACAGTGGGTCGAGCAGAGACGAGCGAATGAAGTGCAGGTAGCTCTGCGCACGACGCAGCACCGAGGTGTCGAAGTGCCGGGCGAAGGGCTCATCGGTGGCCTGCACGCGCGAAATGGCATGGTCGACCGCCACCAGGGCCCGCTCATGGTTGCTGGCATTGGGCTGCAGGAACAGCCGCGCCAGCGCCCGCCCCATCACCCGGATCGCCTGGCGCCACGGCTGCGATTCGGCATAGGCCGGGTGCACCGGCGCGCGGTCCTGCTCCTTGCGCAGCTCGATGACGGCATGGCCGATTTCCAGCACGGTGAACATCCAGCCCATCAACTGGCTCTGCACCTGCGGCTTGCCGGCAGCAAGGCCGTAGGCCTGGTGCAACAGGTCGCGGGTGCGGCTTTCGAAAGCCGTGCCGATGCCGCGCAGCCGACCGCTGATGGCGAACAGCACCTGCTCGCGCAGTGCCTGCTCCAGGCGGCTCCACAGCCAGCGGCTGTTGGGCGGCAGGATGATCGCCCCGGCGGCGGCGCACACGAACATGCCGATAACCATGGCGATGTAGTCGTTGATGAAGCTGTACGGGTCATACACCGTCAGGTTGTTGGGCACCGAACCGATGGCGAAGAACACCAGCAGGCCGATACCGTAGCCCGCGTAGGCCGGGCGCGACGACAGAAACGCCCCCAGCACGAACACCGGCGCCAATACCATGCACAGCAACGGGAAGCCGTCGATCCAGGGGAACACGAAAAAGGTTTCGAAGAAGCCCACCACCGCGCCGATGGCCGTGCCGCAGGCCATCTGGAAGGACAGCCGCTTGGGGTTGGGCGATGCGGCAGACAGGCCCACCGTGACCGTGGCGATCAAGGTCATCATGGCCCCGCTGGGCCAGTCGCTCAGCAACCAGTAGCTGCCCAGCAGCAACAGCACCGCCGATGCCCGCAGCCCGGCCGCCAGCGACACCAGCCAACTGGTCTGCGCCACGTAAGGCTCGTCCCACTGCTCGCGCTCGTGCTTGTGCACGGCGAGCGACGCATGGGTTTCGGCGTAGCTGTACATCTCGTCGACGAAGCGGTACAGCAGCTCGAACGCGGTGTGGAAATCCAGCAGGTCGGCTTCACCGGGTTCGGTGGCCAGGTACTCGGCGCGCAGGCTGCGTACCTGGGCCTGCAGGCCCTCCCGGTAGGCCCCCAGCTCCAGGGTCAGGCGCAGCGCGTCGGCGTCGGTCAGGGCGCGGTCCACATAGGGCTGCAGCAACTCGACCAAGGTCTGCAGGCCGGGCTCGATGGCGCCGACAATTTCCGAAGGCCCCCGGGCACGCAGGCGTTCGATCAGGCGATGCAAGGCGTTGAAGCGCGTGGTGATGGCCATGAACTCGCTGTTCATGCGCACCAGGCGGCCACTGCGCCGGCGCATGTGGGGGTCCTCGAAGGCAGTGACGTTACGCAGGCTCTCCAGGCCCACCGCCTCGGCTACGAAACGCACGTTGCTGCTTTCGAAACGATCGCGCTGGCTGTCGCCCCGCAACGCCTCCACCACTACAGCGGCGAACACGCCAAAGCGCTGGTAGAGGGCGTTGCGCATGGCGGCGCTGGCGGACTGTGGCAGCACTGCAGCACTGACGAACGTCGACACCAGGATGCCCAAGGCAATCTCCAGCACCCGCCACATGGCCGCCATGAAGGCTTGGTCCGGATGCTGCAGCACTGGCAGGCCGATCATGGCGGCGGTGTAGCCGGCCAGCACGAACCCGTAAGCCTGGAAGGTGCGGTAGCGCATGGCCCCTGCTGAACACAGGCCCACCCACAGCGCCAGGCTGGGCAGGAACAGCTCGGTGTTCTGCGGGAAGATGGCCATCAGCGTCACCATCATGGCAGAACCTGCCAGGGTGCCCAGCACCCGATAGAAGCTCTTGGCGAACACATGCCCGCTTTGCGGCTGCATGACGATGAACACAGTGATCATGGCCGTGCGCGGCTGCGGCAGCTCCAGGCGCATGGCCAGCCACAGGGTGATGAAGGCAGCCGCCAGCACCTTGAAGATGTACACCCAGGTGACGCCGTCGGTGCGCACCCAGGCAAAAAAGCCTCGTCGCCACTCCAGGCGTTGCAGCCAGCGCAGGGGCAAGCTGGCAGCGCTCATTCTGCACGGCCCCTTCTGGGGTTGAGGATCGCCAGGGTGGCGGGGGTTTTCGGCGCCGCCTGGCGCTGTTCGTCGGGCACATCCCTACCGGCCTGCAGGCCACCGCCCAGGGCGGTAACCAGGTCGGCATGGGCAGCCAGGCGCGCGGCCTGCACCTGCTGCTGCACCTGCTGCTGGCGGAACAGCAACGTCTGCGCGTTGAGTACGTTCAGGTAGTCGGTGAGGCCGCGCTTGAACGCTACCGTGGCGATGTCGTAGGTTTTCTGCGCAGCCGCCACCGACTCGGCCGCGAAGTGCGCCTGCGCCTCCATCGACTCGCGGCGGATCAGCTGGTCGGAAACACCCTTGAGCGCATCGACCACGTTCTGGTTATAGCGCGCCACGGCCATGTCGTAGCCCGCCGAAGCGGCACCCAGTTGCGCGCGCAAGCGGCCACCGTCGAACACCGGCAAAGTGACGGCGGGGCCAACGGTGTAGTTGAACTTGCGCCCGGTGAGGAACGCCAGCGCGCCACCACCGGTGGCCATGAAGCCCAGGCTGCCCACTAGGTCGACGTTGGGGAAGAAGCCGGCGTGGGCCACATCGATGCCGCGCGCCTGCGCAGCCACCTGCCAGCGGCTGGCAACCACATCAGGCCGCTGGCCGACCAGTTCGGCGGGCAGCGTCGAGGGCAGCTTCAAGGGTGCAGCCAGGGCCAGGCTGGGGCGCTGCAACTGGGCGCCCTCTCCCGGCCCCTTGCCCGCCAGGGCAGCCAGCTGGTTGCGTGCCAGGGCAATGGCTTCGTCGAGGCTGTCGAGCTGGCGATGGGTTTCCGGCAACGGCGCTTCGGCCTGGCTGACCTCGAAGTGGGTGCCGATACCGGCATCCAGGCGGCGTTGGGCCAGGGCCAGAATCTGCTGTTGCTGGGCAAGCTCGGCCTTGACGATGTCGCGCTGGGCAAAGTGCAGGCTCAACTGGATGTAGGCGCGCACCACATTGTGCTGCAGTTCCAGCTGCGCCTGGCGGGCCTCGGCCACGCTCACGTGCACCTGGTCCACCGCCTGCTCGCTGGTGTTGCGCTCCCGCCCCCACAGGTCCAGGGCATAGCTGAGGCCCAGGCCCGCCTGGTTGTCCCAGGTGTTGGCACCCGACAATGCGCCAGGCCCGTAGAATGGGTCTTCGGGCCAGTTGTGGCGCTTGAGTGCAGCCTGGCCATTGCCTTGCAGTTGCTCTGCCGACTCGGCGATGCCGGCCATGGCCCGGGCCTGGCGCACTCGCGCCGCCGCCATGGCCAAGCTTGGGCTGCCGGCGAGGGCCAGGGCGATCCAGTGGTCCAGTTGCGGGTCAGCATAGGCATGCCACCATTGCTGGTCGGGCCAGTGGGCGTCGCTAGCGGCTTGCTGTATGGCCTCATCCGTACTGAGGGTGTTGGCTTGCAGCGTCTTGGTTTGCGGGGCGATGCCCCAGGTTCCGATACAGCCACTCAAACAGAGGGCAAGGGCACAGGCACTGAACGCATGGAGCGTTCTGTTGAGGCGACGCGGCACAGCTGCGGTATCCCGAGGAAAAGGTGGAGGGGCCGCGCAATTCTAGGGGGCGGCCGCACTGGCGATAAGCGCTGTTTCCTGCGAATCTTTGTTACCAAAACAGCGATAATCCGCCTTTGGTCGTAGGCAATATTCATCTTTTGCGCATGACTTCGTGACACAATTTTGTCCTCTACATCGAGAGTGACCCATGGACACCCTGCAAAACATGCGTGCGTTCAGTTGCGTTGCCCAGCTTGGCAGTTTCACTGCCGCAGCGGGCCAGCTGGATACCACCACCGCGAACGTGTCGCGGGCGGTTTCCAACCTGGAGGCCCACCTGCAAACCCGGCTGCTCAACCGCACCACCCGCCGCATTGCGCTGACCGAAGCCGGCAAGCGCTATCTGATGCGCTGCGAACAGATCCTGGCCTACGTGGAAGAGGCTGAAGCCGAGGCCAGTGACGCCCACGCCCGCCCGGCCGGGCAACTGAAAGTGCATTCGATGACCGGGGTGGGCCAGCACTTCGTGGTGGACGCCATTGCGCGCTATCGCGAGTCGCACCCGGACGTCACCTTCGACCTGACCATGGCCAACCGCGTACCCGACCTGCTCGACGAGGGCTACGACGTGTCCATCGTGCTGGCCACGGAGCTGCCGGACTCTGGCTTCGTGTCGCAACGGCTGGGCATCACCTACAGCATCGTGTGCGCCTCACCCGGGTACATCGCCCGCCACGGCGTGCCGCAAAAGCCCGCGGACCTGCTCAGGCACGCCTGCCTGCGCATGGTCAGCCCGGTAATCCCGCTGGAGAAATGGCTGTTCGACGGCCCGGAGGGCCAGGAGATGGTCAACGTCACCAGTTCGCCGTTCATGGTCAACACCGCCGACGCCATGCGCACGGCCATCCGCAGCGGCATGGGCGTGGGGGTGCTGCCGATCTACTCGGCCATCGAAGGCCTGCGCAACGGCAGCCTGGTGCGCATCCTGCCGGAGTACCGCCTGCAGGAACTGAACCTGTACGCCATCTACCCCTCGCGCCAGTACCTGGACGCCAAGATCAAGACCTGGGTGGAATACCTGCGCAACTCCCTCCCCGAAATCCTCGCCGCCCACGAAGCCGACCTGAAAACCCACCAGGTCATGATCGCCAACTAAAGGCCGCCTGGCGGCCCTCTCCAACCCAATCACGCTTCATCTTGCCGCTTCCAACTTGCAGCTTTCAGCTTGCAGCTTGTAGCTTGTAGCTTTCCGTCCGAAGGGTGTTTCGATGAAAAAGACTGTCCTGGCCTTCAGCCGCATCACGCCAGCAATGGCCGAGCGCCTGCAGCATGACTTCAACGTGATCGTGCCCAACCCCAAGCTCGGCGACATCAGTGCCCAGTTCAACGAAGCGCTGCCTGAAGCCCATGGCCTGATCGGTGTGGGCCGCAAGCTGGGGCGGGCGCAGCTGGAGGGCGCAGGCAAGCTGGAGGTGGTGTCCAGTGTGTCGGTGGGCTACGACAACTACGACCTGGACTATTTCAACGAGCGCGGCATTGCCCTGACCAACACCCCGGATGTATTGACCGAGAGCACCGCCGACCTGGGGTTTTCGCTGGTCATGGGCTGTGCCCGGCGTACCGCTGAACTGGATGCCTGGACCAAGGCCGGCAACTGGCAGGCGACCGTGGGGCCGGCGCAGTTCGGCAGCGACGTGCACGGCAAGACCCTGGGTATCGTCGGCCTGGGCAACATCGGTGCCGCCATTGCCCGCCGCGGCCGGTTCGGTTTCAACATGCAGGTAATCTACGCAGGCAACAGCCGCAAGAGCGCACTGGAACAGGAACTGGGCGCGCAGTTCCGCAGCCTGGACCAGTTGCTGGCCGAAGCCGATTTTGTCTGCATCGTGGTGCCGTTGTCCGATGCCACCCGCAAGCTGATCGGCGCACGGGAACTGCAGTTGATGAAGCCCAGCGCGTTCCTGATCAACATCGCCCGCGGGCCGGTGGTGGACGAGGCGGCACTGATCAATGCACTGCAAAACGGCACCCTTCGCGGCGCCGGGCTGGATGTGTACGAGAAGGAGCCGCTGGCCGACTCGCCGCTGTTCAAACTGCCCAATGCCCTGACCTTGCCGCACATTGGCTCGGCCACGGCAGAAACCCGCGAAGCCATGGCCAACCGCGCCATCGACAACCTGCGGGCAGCCCTGCTGGGCGAGCGCCCCCAGGACCTGGTGAACCCGCAAGTATGGAAAGGCTGATCGGCCGTTCTATACCGACCTTGGCACGCCCGGGGCCGCCCTGGCCTTGGGCTTGCGAAACACCAGCACATTGCCTGCCATCACCGCCACCAGCCCCAGCAGCGCCGCCGGCGTCCACTGATACCCCTCCACCGCTGCCGACACGTTCAGCGCCACCAGTGGGAACAGCACCGTGCAATAGGCCGCACGTTCCGGCCCCATGCGCCCGACCAGCGTCAGGTAGGCCGTAAAGGCGATCACCGAACCCGGCACCACCAGGTACAGCAACGAACCGATGTACCGCATGCTCCAGTCCAGGGTGAACGGCACGCCGGCCAGCACGCAGAACACCGCCAGCATACCGGCCCCGTACATCATGCCCCAGGCATTGGTGGTCATCGGCTTGAGCCCGGCCTTCTGCTGCATGCTCGACAACAGGTTGCCTGCCGAGAAGCACAGGGTGCCCAGCAGCGCCAGGCCCAGGCCGTACAGGGTTTCACGGCTGGCGGCATGGTGCGAGAGCTCCGGCCAGAACAACAGCCCCAGGCCGGCTAGCCCCAACGCCCCACCGCCGAGCACATTGGCAGCGATCTTCTGGCCGAAGAACAAGCGGGCGTTGAGCGCGTTCCACAGCGTGGCAGTGGAAAACACCACCGCGATGAGGCCGCTGGCGATCCATTGGCTGGCACTGAGAAAACAGATGAAGTTGACGCAGAACAAGCACACGCCCTGGGCCAGGCACAGCCAGTGACCACGGCGGTTCATGGCTTGCAGCTTGCGGGTGAGCAACAGCACGGCGAACAGGATCAGCCCGGCGAGGGCAAAGCGGTAGACGATGGATACCGGGATGGCGACCACGCCCAGTTGAAGTTTCAGCGCGATCCAGGTGGTGCCCCAGATCAGGACGGTGAGCAGGTAGAGTGACAGGTTCATCGGGGGCCTCAGGCGGTGGGGTTAGACAAAGGGCGCGATGCGGCCTATCACCGGCAAGCCGGCTCCTGCAGGCGTCCAGGATCCGAGTTTCATCCGGATAGCCCACTGCGGCTTGCATAAACTTGCGCATTTGTTTCGCAGGTAGCTGTAAGCCTGCCCCAGGCTCAGTAGGATGGCTGGCAAGAGGAATTGCCCATGACCCCACTCGACCAGTTGCACGTGTTCAATGCCATGCATGCCTCGCCCAATGCCCGGCTGGAACTCAGCGCGCACCTGGGTGACGGCCTGGCGGCTGCGCTGTGGCACAACCGCGACGACGCGCGCGACTACCAGGCGCCCAGCCATCACACCTTGTCGTGCTACATCGACGATGGCACCGGCACCTTCCGCCGCCAGCGCCCGGCAGACAAAGGCGCACCGGACAAGCTGTGCATACTCCCGGCCGGGCACGAGTCCAACTGGGTGATCAATGGCACCATTCGTGTCGCCCACCTGTATGTGAGCGAGGCGCAGTACGCCCTGGGCTGTGTGCGCCTGCTCGACCGTGAACCCCGCGAGCTGCAGTTGCAGGAGGCCACCTTCACGGATGACCCGCAGCAGGCCCGGCGGTTTCGCCAGCTCATACAGCTGGGTTGGGACGAACCCGCAGAACGCCTGCTGGCCAGCAGCCTTGCACACGAAGTGGTCGACCACGCCCTGCTCAGCCAGGTGGGTGTGCGTGATGGGTTGCGGCTCAAAGGGGGGTTGGCGCCGAACCTGCGGCGCCAACTGATCGACTACATCGAGGCGCACCTGGCCCAGCCACTCACCCTGGGCGAGCTGGCCGTGCGCTGCAACCTGTCCGAATACCATTTCGCGCGCATGTTCCGCACCAGTTTCGGGCTCCCCCCGCACCAGTACCTGCTAGCCCGCCGGCTGCAGCGGGCTTGCCAACTGCTGCGCCTGGGCGGCACGCCACTGGGCGACGTGGCCATGGCCTGCGGCTTTGCCAGCGCCAGCCACTTCACCAACCGCTTCCGCCAGGCGCTGGGGGCGACACCTGGCGAATACCGGCGGGCGTTCAGCCGCTGAACCGAGGCGGCAAGCGCGCCTTAGAACTCCAGCGTGCTGGACACGCTGACCTGCCGGGCATCGCCGAGGGCGACGAAGTACTGGTTGACCGCCGAGCTGTAATACACCTTGTCGAACAGGTTCTTCACGTTCAGTTGCAGGCGCACCTTGTGCTCGTCCAGTTTGGTTTCGTAGCTGGCAAAGGCATCGGCCACGGTGTAGGACGGCAGGTCGAAGGTGTTGGTGGCGTTGCCCGGGCGCTCGCCAACATACCGCGCCCCCGCACCCACCCGCAGGTTGTCGCCACCGAACAGGTTGCCGAAGTCATACACCGCCGACAGCGAAGCCCCATGCCGGGCCACGTTCTGCAAGCGGTTACCTTCCAGGGCCGGGTCTTTTGTCACCTTGGCGTCGGTGAAGGCGTAGCTGCCGATCAGGCTCCACCGCTCGCTCAACTGGCCGGTGAGGTCGAGCTCGACGCCACGCGAACTGACTTCACCAGCATTGCTGTACACCGTTTCGCGGGTGGTTGAGTCAAAGTTGGACACCAGCACGTTGCGCTTGGTGATATCGAACAGCGCCAGGGTGCCGGTGATGCGGCCAGGCACATCGAGCTTGGCGCCCAGCTCCCAGGACTTGCCCTCTTCCGGCGCGATTGCTGAGTCCAGCACCACATTGCCGGCCAGCGGCGCGATGGTGGAATTGGGCTTGAACGACTCGCTGTAGCTGCCATAGAACGACAGCTGTTCGTCCACCTTGAAGACGATACCGGCGTGGGGCACCCAGGTCTGGCCGCTGATATCGGTGTTGGCCTTGAACGGGCGGCCGCGACCGGCGTACTGGTCGTACTGCTGGAAGCGCCCACCCGCCACCAGGATCCAGTGGTCGTCCAGGTGCAGCGCGTCCTGCAGGAATACCGCGTCGGTGCGCAGCTTGTCGGTCTGGTCGCTGTCGCTGGCGCGCACAGTGGTGCCCTCCACTTCACGCCCATACACCGGGTTCAGGTAGCTGAACACCGACTTGGGGGTCTGGCGGATCAGGTCGGCGCGGTAGATCTTGCGGTCTTCGTGGTCCACGCCAAACAGCAGGTCATGCTGCATGCCGGCCAGTTGCACATTGCCGGCCAGGCTCAGGGTCACGAACTGGTCACGGCTCATGGCGCCCTGGGTACCGTCGATGCTGCGGGTGAGCGTGCCGTTGCGCGTGTTGATGCCGGTGACGCGCACCTGGCTGGCGTCGTAGGTTTCGCGGTTGAAGCTGTAGCCCAGGTGCAGCTTCCAGTCGTCGGCGAGCTGGTGGCCCACCTCCAGCCGGTACAGGTCCGAGCGCCCCTGCATGTCATTGAATGGCTCATCCAGGCGCCGTGTGGCCGGAATGTTCAGCGGGTGCCCATCATTGCCGAAGGCCGTGCCGCGGTCGAACGGCGAGAGAAACTCCCGGTGTTCGTAGGCCAGCACTACCTGGGTGTCCTCGCCCAACCAGGCCAGCGAAGGCGCTATCAAGGTTTCACGGTGCACGCCGTAGTTGCGCCAGTAGTCTTCGTCTTCATGATCGGCGATCAGGCGGTAGGCGAAGTTGCTGTCACCCAGTGCACCGGTGCTGTCGAAGCCACCGCCACTGCCATTCTTGCCGCTGCCATAGCTGGAGCCGCGCACGGTCAGGGCGTTGTACTGCTCCAGTTGCGGCCGTTTACTGACCACGTTGATCACCCCACCCGGGTCCTGGATGCCATACAGCAGCGAGGCCGGGCCTTTGAGCACTTCCACCCGCTCGGTGCTGGCATTGAGGGCGCGGCCCTGCACCACCGGCATGCCGTCGCGCATGATCGAGCCGTCGCGGTTGTCGCCAAAGCCGCGCTTCATCACGGTGTCTGCCGTGCCACCGAAGTTGTTGCCCTGGGTGATGCCGCTGACATTGGCCAGGGCATCGTCCAGGTTGCGCGGCGCCTGGTCGCGGATGACCTGCGCCGGCACCACGTTGATGGCCTGGGGGATGTCCTGGTTGGGCCCCTGCCCGCGCATGATCGATGCGGTGGCCGGTGGCTGGTAGCTGGTGCTGTCCAGTTGCGAAGTGACGGTGGTGGCCTGGAGGCTGAGGGCACCGGATGTGTCCGGCGCTTCCACGGTGAGCGTGCGTGCGTCCACGCGGCGCCATGCCAGGCCGGCGCTACCGAGCAACTGCTGCAGCGCCTGCTCGGCACTGAACCGGCCTTGCAAGGCCGGTGCCTGTACCGCCGGCAACGCCAAGGTGTAGAGCACGCTTTGGCCGGTGGTGCGGCTGAACGCGTTGAGGGCCTGGGCCAGCGGCTGCGCTGGTTGGGCAAAGGTATAGGCCTGCGACTGCTCAGCGGCGCTGGCCAAGGGGGCGACAGTGAGCGGCGGCAGCACGGCAAGGCCAAGCCAGAGGGGAACGCAACGCGAGGTGAACTTCATGAACGCTGACCTGTGAGAGGGTAATCACTGCGAATGAATCGCACTTCCACTCATTACACGGATGCGGCGAGCGATTACCTCACCCCCACACAACAGTTTTTTTGCGCAGCCGGCTACGGGCGGATCAGGGTCAGGCGCCCTAGCACCGTCTGCCGCTCGAAGCCGACCACCTTGCCGAGGGACTCCAGCGCCATCAGCGGCTCGGCAACCGGGAAGCTGCCACTGACCAGCCGTTGCCCCAGGGCATCGTCGAGCAGCAGGATTCGCCCAGGGTAGTAGCGCCCAAGGTCGTCCAGCACCTGCGCCAGCGGCGCCTGGGAGTAGTTCAGCCAGCCCTCGCGCCAGGCCAGGCGGTTGTCGCTGTTGACCATGACGGTATTGCCGACCTGGCCAGAGGCGTACATCACCTGCTGGTTGGCCGTGAGCTCACGGCCCGCGGCGCCTTGGGCCGGGCTTACCGCCACCCGGCCACTGCGTACCGTCACCTGCGCCCCGGCACCCTGGTCGCGCACCTCGAATTGGGTACCCAGCACGCGCACCTGCCCCCCTGCGGCGTCGACCAAAAACGGCTCGCCGGTGTGCGTCACCTGGAAGAACGCAGCGCCATGCAGCAACCGCACCCGGCGCTGACCCTGGGCAAACTGCACAGCGATCGCACTGTGGGCATCCAGGGTCACCTGGGACTGGTCGGGCAAGGTGACGTGCCGCACCTGCCCGGCGCTGCTGTAGTCGGCCTGCAAATCCTGAATCCAGTAGCCCGGCTGCCAGCCCCCGGCCATGCCCAACGCCAGCACCAGGCACGCCGCAGCGGCCAGCCCGGCCACCCGACGCCCCCAGGGCCGCCGGGGCACAGGCCGGGCCATGGCATCGAGGTAGCCTTGCAGGGCGTGCTGGTCTTCAGCGGCCAGGGCGGCGGCAACAGGCCCACTGTTGTGCCAGGCCGACTGGGCCTGGGCATAGGCCGCAGGGTGCTGTGGGTCGGCCAGCAGCCAGCGCCTGAACGCGGCGCCGTGGGCCTGCGCCGGCTGCTCGTTGATGCGGCCCAGCCACTGCGAGGCGGCCTGGAACTGCGCGTCGGTGATTGGCGGTAGACGGCTCATCGGTGGGCGCTCCCTGGCCGGCGTGGAGTGGACGCGGGCTCGGCAACACTGGCCTTGCACGCTTGCAGGGCGCGCATCATATGCTTTTCCACAGCGCTCTGGGACAGTTGCATAGCGCTGGCGATCTCGCCGTACTTGCAACCATGCACGCGGTTGAGCAGGAAGATCTGCCGGGTGCGTTCGGGCAGCGCCCGCAGGGCGGCCTCGATGCGTTGCAGGTCGTGGGCCACTTCCAGGGCCTGTTCGGGGGTTTGGCCTGGGCTGTGCTCATCGGCAGGCAACGCGCCTTCCGCTGCACGCTCGCGGCTGCCTTCACTGCGCAGGTGGTCGATGGCCAGGTTGCCGGCGCAGCGCAGCAAGTAGGTATCGAGCGCTTCTACCTTGACTTCGGGCCGCCCCCAGAAGCGCAGGAACAACTCCTGGACCAGGTCTGACGCCGTGGCCCGGCAGCCCACCCGGCGGCTGACCAAGGCCTCCATGCGCGCCCGCTGGGCCATGAAAACCTGGGTGAAGCGCACCCGGCTGCCGAGGGTGTCGGCAACGGGTTGTACCTCATCTTCAGGCTGGGCCACGGCATCAAACGGCGAACAGGGCCAATAACGGCCCCATCAGCACACTGACAGCGGCCAGCTTCAGCAGCAGGCGGGGCTGGTACGGCAAGACAAACACCCACAAGGTCACCCCCGCCATGATCACCGCCGCCCACTCCACCAAGCCGTAGGCCCAGCCACGCAGGTGCACGCTGAGCACCAGCGACAGCACCAGCAGCAACCAGCCCGCCACCTGCAGGGCCTTCAGTTGCCCGGGGCGCGGCTTGCGCCCCAGCAGGTCGCTGAAGTGTTTTTCCATGGCCAGGCACAGGGCTGCGAAGCCGGCGAAGGCGATCAGTGCATTGCCCAGCATCAGCTTGCCTCCGCAGGTTCGGTGGCCGCATTGCGGGCAGCGCGCGGGGTGCGCTTGGCGGCCACCTTGGGGGTGCGCAGCATCTTGCTGGCCAGCCAGGCCAGGAACACACCGCTGGCCAGTGCCGTGAGGTCAAACCCGGCCATGGTCCAGTCACCGGTCTGCAGCGAGTTACCCAGCCCACGGTCGGTGGTAAGGGCGTTGAGCAGGGGCAGCAAAGCGAAGGCCAATGCCCCCAGCGCCAGTTGCTCGGCCCAGGCCCGTCGGCCGCTGCGCAGCACGGCATGCACCAGCGACAGGCCCCAGCTGATGAAGAACACGTTGACCTCCCAATCCCCCCGGCCTTCGAGCGTGGCTGGCAGCAAGCGGTTGGCCCAGAAGAAACTGGCCACAGCCAGCAGCAGGCCACTCATGCTGGCGATGTTGAGCACTTCCACCAGCCGTAATTCCATGGGTAAGTGCGGGCTTTTGGCGTGCTTGAGCTGGCGCTTGCCCAGCCACATCACCAACCCGGTGCCGATCACTGCCGTGCCGGCCAGGCCGAAGAAGAAGTACAGCCAGCGCAGCCACGGGCCGGCGAAGTTGCCCATGTGCAGCCCGGCAAAGCTGAACGCAGTCATCATCGCCCCGCTCTCAGGCTTGCCTTGGCCCAACAGCGCGCCACTGGCGCCGTCGAAGGTCCAGTTGGCGCTGCGCCGGTAGGCGACATGGTCAGCTGCCGATTGGGACAAGGTGACCCGCGCATTGCTGTCGCCCGGGTTTTCCACGCGAATGTTGCCCACCCGGGTGCCCGGCTGCAGCGCCTGCACCTTGGCGTACAGGGCAGGCAGCGGGGTGAGCGGCGCGGCAACCTGGGCGGCGGCCGGTGTTTCATCGCCACCGAACAGGTCATTGAAGTACTTTTCGGTGTCGTTGCCGTAGTGGGCCGTGATGCCCGCTGGCATCACCAGGTACATGAACAGCACCAGGCTGCTGTAGCTGATCATCAGGTGGAACGGCAGCACCAGCACGCCAATGGCGTTGTGCCCGTCCAACCACGAGCGCTGGCCTTTGCCTGGGCGGAAGGTGAAGAACTCCTTGAAGATCTTCTTGTGGGTAATGATGCCGGTGACCAGGCCCAGCAGCATGATCAAGGCGCAGAAGGTCGACAGCCAGCGGCCAAACGGGTGCGGCATCTGCAACTGGAAATGGAAGCGGTAGAAGAACTCGCCACCCCGGCTGTCGCGGGCCTCGACGGGCTGGCCGGTCTGGGTATCGAGGGTCTTGCTGACGAAGCCGCGCCGCCCGCCGTTGGGGTCGCGGTAGCCCACACTTAGGGCCGCTTCGCGGTCGCTGGGCATGCGGATGAACCAGGTGCTCGACTGTGCGGCATTTGCCTGCAGGTAACGCTGGGCCATGTCCAGGGCCCGGGCGGGTTCCACGGCATGGCTGCGGATTTCTGGCTGGGTCCAGTGTGTGATTTCGTCTTTGAAATACGTGAGGGTGCCGGTGAGGAAGATGGCAAACAGCAGCCAGCCGAACAGCAGGCCTGTCCAGGTGTGCAACCAGGCCATGGCCTGGCGGAAACCTTCTTTCATGGGGTTTTCATCCCGTAGGCAAGGGCGCTCAGCACACCCATCAATACACCCGGCGCCAGCACCCCCAGCCAGGCTTGCCAGGCCGTGCGGCAGGCGAAGCACCAGATGAAGGCCAGCACGTAGAACACAAACGACACCATCAGCCCGACCAGCGTGGCATCGACCGCGGCGAGGGGTGCCAGCAAGGCGATACAAACGCTGGCCACGGATGCCAACGCATAACCCCCGAGCAGCGCAGCCAGGCTGCGGGAAGCCACGGCCAGGCGGTAGCTGAGCGTGATGCCGGCGGTTTTGCGCGTCATGGCGAGGGTCCGGGTGTTAGCGAGTGAGCAATAATAATGATTTGAATTCTCATAAGCAAAGCTCGTTTGTCGGCCCTCGCCGGCCGCTGTGCACGGCAACGGATTGCACCGCTATCGCAGCACAAATATAATGCGAACAATTATTACTACCAGTCGCGCCGTCGGCGCCGAGGTATGCCGGTGCCAAGCGCGCTCACATCCACCGTCGAAGGCCTGTACAACGCCCATCACAGCTGGCTCACCGCCTGGTTGCGCCGCCGCCTGGGCTGCCCGCACAGCGCCGCCGACCTGGCGCAGGACACCTATGTGCGGCTGCTGCAGGCGCGTGAAGCACCGCAACTGGCCGAGCCACGGGCATTCCTCACTACCGTGGCCAAGCGGGTACTGTGCAACCACTACCGCCGCCAGGAACTTGAACGTGCCTACCTGCAGGCACTGGCGCAGGTACCTGAAGCGGTAGCGCCAAGCGAAGAGCACAAGGCGATCATTTTCGACACCCTGCTTGAACTCGACCGCCTGCTGGACGGCCTGGCGCCGCTGGTCAGGCAGGCCTTCCTGCTGGCGCAGGTCGATGGCCTGGGCCAGGGCGAGATTGCCCGCAAGCTGGGCATTTCCCTGGCCACGGTCAAACGCTACCTGAGCAAGGCGGCGATGCGCTGCTACTTTGCCCTGTGAACCCGACATTTTCCCGGCGGGTGGCTGAGCAGGCCGTGCACTGGTTGGTGGAATCCCAAGGCGACGCGTTCGACCAGTCGCAGCAGCGGGCACTGGAGTGCTGGTTGCTGGCAGACGTGGAACATCAGCGGGCCTGGGCACATATCCAGCGGGTCAACCAGCGCATGCGTAGCGTTGCGGCCCCGGTGCTGCACGCCACCCTGCAGGCGCCGCCCTCGCCCGCCCGGCGCCGGGCCATGAAAGCCCTGCTGCTGGCGGCGCTGGCCAGCGCTACTGGCCTGGGCCTTCAGCAGCACAACCCGTTGCCCGGCCTGATGGCGGACTACCGCAGCCCGGTGGGCCAGCGCCGCCGCCTGCCGCTGGCCGATGGCAGTGTTTTGCAGCTCAATACCGGCAGCGCTGCCGATGTGCAGATCGACCTGCAGCAGCGACGGGTGCGGCTGCTGGAGGGCGAGCTGGCGCTGCAGGTGGCCAGGCAGGCGCGGCCGCTGCTGTTGCGTACCGCCGAAGGCGACCTCCGCCTGGATAGCGGGCGCTACAACGTGCGCCAGTTCCAAGGCTACAGCCAGGTGGCTGTGTTCGATGGCGTGGCGGATGCCGACGGTCATTTGCTGGTGGCCGGGCAGCAGGCGCGCTTCAGTGGCGCCTGGCACGGGCAGGCCCCGCTCGACCGCAATGTCGGGGCATGGGTGGAAGGCATGCTGGTTGCCTCGCAGATGCGCCTGGCAGACTTCCTGGCTGAGCTGGGGCGCTATCGCCATGGCCAACTGGGCTGTAGTGACCGGGTTGCAGACCTGCGCCTGTCGGGCAGTTATCCGTTGAATGACAGCGAGCGCATCCTCGACATGCTCGAGGTGGCGCTGCCTGTGCGGGTGCGCCGGTTTACCCGCTACTGGGTCAAAGTGGAGCCTGCCCTCGGCTGAAGCCGGTCGTGCCCTGTTGGCTGCACAGCAGCCGCAAAAAAATCCCCCATGCAGTGAGCCATTTTCCCAACCTCGCGTGACAGACATGGCAACTCCACTCTTTTCAGGACCCGCCCCATGCTGCTGCGCCCTCGCCCACTTGTTCACGCTATGCTGCTGGCCACCACCCTTGGCCTGGCCGTGCCCGCCGCCCAGGCTGAAAACCGTAGCTACCACATCGCCCCCGGTGCACTCGAAGACGCCCTCAACCAGTTCGGCCGCGAGAGTGGCGCGCTGATTTCGTTTGGCTCGCACGTGACCGCTGGCCTGCGCACGCAAGGCCTGCAAGGTGAGTACGACATGCGCCAGGGGCTCGACGCGCTGCTGCGCGGCAGCGGCCTGCAGGCCCACCAGGAGGCCGACAACGCCTTCAGCCTGCAACCGGTCGCCACCACCACCGCCAACGCACCCCTGGAGCTGGGCGCTTCGACGGTGGTGGGTGACTGGCTGGCCGATGCCCGTCAGGACAATGTGTTCGAACACCCAGGCGCCCGGGATGTGGTACGCCGCGAGGACTTCGAACGCAGCGGCGCCACCACGGCCCGTGAGGTGCTCAACCGTATGCCCGGCGTGAACGCACCGGACAACAACGGTACTGGCAGCCACGACCTGGCACTGAACTTCGGCATCCGCGGCTTGAACCCACGCCTGGCTTCGCGCTCGACCGTGCTGATGGACGGCATCCCGGTGCCCTTCGCGCCCTATGGCCAGCCGCAACTGTCGCTCGCGCCGTTGAGCATGGGCAACATGGACGCCGTGGACGTGGTACGCGGTGGCGGGGCCGTACGCTATGGCCCGCAGAACGTCGGGGGCATCGTCAACTTCGTTACCCGCGCGATCCCAGAGCAGGCCACGTTCAAGGCGGCCATGCAGAACCAGATCAGCCCCTCGTCCAGCCACGACGGCTTCAAGAACACGGCCAACCTGCTGGTCGGTGGCACCAACGACAACGGCCTGGGCGGTGCCCTGCTGTACTCCGGCACCCGGGGTGGCGACTGGCGTGAACACAGCGACACGCAGATTGACGACCTGATCGTCAAAGGCAAACTGCAACTGGATGAAGCCAACAGCCTGCATGCAATGGCGCAGTACTACGAGGGCGAGGCCGACATGCCGGGCGGCCTGAGCAAGGCAGCCTTCGACGCCGACCCTTACCAGTCGACGCGCCTGAAAGACCGCTTCTGGGGGCGTCGCACCCTGGTCAACGCAGGGTATGACTACAAGCAGGACGACCGCCAGTTCAGCATCAACAGCTTCTTTACCAACACCCTGCGCAGCGGCTACCTGGACCAAGGCAATTTCGTTTCGCTGTCGCCTCGCGAGTACTGGGTGCGCGGTATCGAAACGCGTTTTTCCCAGGGCCTGGCCCTGGGCGACAGCTGGCATGAGGTGGGCATCGGCTACCGCTACGTGAACGAGGCCGGCCACGAGCTGCGCTACCGTGAACCGGTAAACGGCAGGCTGCCCAGCACCGCCAGCCGCAACGACCGCGACACCCGCGGCAGCACCGAAGCCCACGCCCTGTACCTGGACGACCGCATCGACATCGGCCGCTGGACCATCACCCCGGGCATTCGCTACGAAATGATCGATTCGGCCCAGAACAACAACCTCAGCGGCCAACGCTACCAGGGCAGCTACAACACCGCCTTGCCAGCGCTGAACGTGATGTACCACCTGACCGACGCCTGGAACCTGTACGCCAACACCGAAGGCTCGTTCGGCAGCGTGCAGTACAGCCAGATGCCGAACCGGGTCAACAGTGGCGAGGTCAAGCCAGAGAAAGCCCGCACCTGGGAGGTGGGTACCCGCTACGACAGCGGCGACCTGCAGGCTGAGATCGGCGCGTTCCTGATCAATTTCGACAACCAGTACGAAAGCAACCAGACCAATGATTCGGTGATCGCCCGTGGTGAAACCCGTCACCAGGGCATCGAAACCAGCGTCCGCTATGCCCTCGACGGCCTGAGCCCGGCGCTGACCGGCTTCGACGTGCATGCCAGCTACGCTTTCGTCGACGCCACCATCCGCGAGGACGGGCCGAACAAGGGCAACCAGGTGCCGTTCTCGTCCCGGCACAAAGGCAACCTGGGCGTGGGCTACACCCAGGGGCCCTGGCAACTGAACCTGGACGGCAGCTTCCAGAGCGCGCAGTACGCCGACAACGCCAACACCGGCCCTGAAAGCGCCGACGGCAGCACCGGCCGCATCCCGGGGTACGGGGTGGTGAGCACCCGCGCCGGCTACGATTTTGGCGCGCAGCTGGCCAACCTCAAGGTCGCCGTGGGGGTGAAAAACCTGTTCAACCGCGAGTACTACACGCGCTCCTATGACGACAACAACAAGGGCAAGTACGTGGGCGAACCCCGCACCTTGTATGTACAGACGTCGGTTGAGTTCTGAAGCCAGACGGGCGAACGGTGAGACCAGGTAGATGGCAGCAGCGTACTTTGCAACAAGAAATTTATTTTGCCAAAGGGCTTGAATTCGTCATCCAGTTGCCTGACCTTAGAGTCAAGAGGCGCAGAAATTCCAGGGGTCTCAAGGACCTAGGCGCGCCTCCATGCGAGCAAGCTGAATAAGGATTGAATCATGCAAATCCAGGTCAACAGCAGCAACCATTTCGAAAGCAACGCCCGGCTCGACCAGTGGGTACGCAGCACACTGCAAACCTCGCTGGAACGTTACGAAGAAGACCTCACCCGCATCGAGGTCCACCTGCGCGACGAGAACGGCGCCAAGCCCGGACCGCATGACAAACGCTGCCAGATGGAGGCTCGCCCCAAAGGCCACCAGCCGATTTCCGTGACCCACACTGCCACTTCGGTCGACCAGGCAGTCGACGGCGCAGCCACCAAGCTCAGCCACGCCCTGGAACATTTCTACGGCAAGCTGCGCAGCAAGCGCGGCACGCTGGAGCTAGTCGACCCGGAAGCCTGATGGTGTGAATGTAAGGGGGCCCCGCCCAATGGCCCCCTTACAACCTGATGACATCGCATTATTTTTTTACAGGTACCGATAAACGGTCCTGAACCCGCCCCCTCCCCCGCCAGTCAATTTCTGCATTGTCCCGTTGCAGAAGCACGCCCATGACCAACCCATTTGCCAGCATCAACGACGCATTCAGCCCGCAGTTCCGGGTCAACCTGAGCATCGAGGCGCTTGATGGCAGCATCATGCTGACCCTGTCCGACGACTCGGGCGTGGCGGCCAAGCGGCTGATCAGCAAGGCACAGCGCAATGACCCGGTGCGCCTGCAGCGCGTCATCGACAGCATTCGCCTGGGCCTGGCCATCGACCGCAGCCAGAACCCGATGCAGGTGTTGGCCGCACTGACCCGCGACGGGGCTGCCCAACAGCGCCACGTAGTTGCCAACTGAGGGTTACTTGCCCTCCTCCACATTGCGGCCGTTGGCATCCAGCACCTTGGTGGACGGGTAGCGGTACGACGCGTAGCGCACCACCAGGATGGAAAACGCCAGCAGCAAAATGCCCCCGCACAGGTACAGCAGCCCCACATCCGGCGCCTTGTGGTGCGACACGTCCCCGATCAGCAAGCGAGTGAGCGCGGTGATGGCCACGTAGAGCAGAAAGCGAATGGGCATGTGGTTGGTCTTGAAATAGATCCCCACCATCGCCCCAAGCTCCAGGTAGATGAACAGCAGCAGGATGTCATCGACGCTGATGCCGCCCTTGCCCAGCATGTCCAGAAAGGTCACCACGGCAGCATAGGCCGTGATCGCACCAATGCCGAACAGGGCCAGGTAATGGAACGCCTCCACGCACAGGTTGCCCAGCGAGTCGGCCGAACCATGCAGGCCCTTGCGCAGTTTCTCTGCCCATTTGATGTTCACGATGTTCCATTCCCCGATACGTCTTGAAGGATGATGCGTCACCGGTGTGACGCTTGTGCCATGCAGTTAAAGGGCCAGGCCCTTGCCTTGGAAGGCGGCTGATTGCCGCAGGGCACGCCTGGGCGCCTGTGAAGAACGGGCTTGCGCGATGCAACCAATGCCATTACTGTATATAGATACAGTAAACCAGCATAAAGGCATAGAGGTGATGAATGGCCGTCGAAGTGGTGTACCGCAGCAGCCGCGACCCGGAGCGCTTGTTCATGGATAAGGCCGAAGCAGACCGTCACGACAAGATGCTCGAACTGGCGGAGCGCCTGGCCGAGGTGCTGCACAAGGCCGTGCCGTCGTTGACTGAACAGCAGGTGGAAGAAGCCGGCATCTACATGGCGAAAAACCGTGACGTATTCGCCCGTGCTTTCAAGAGCCAGCCTGATGCACTGGCAGAACTGCTCGAAGGCAGCGCCGCCGAATAAGCCAGGCTGCGCCCTGCATTGCAGGGGCAGGCCAACACGCCGTCAGGTATACAGCAAACGCTCCGCCAGCGTTTGCGCAACCCGTGCCGGCGAGCGCTTTTCGGCCTGAGCATGGCCGAATACTTCGGTGAGGCGTGCAGGTATGCGCGCAATATGCGCAGCAATAGCCGCACTGTTCTCGCCTGCATGGGTGAGGGCCACATGGATCAGCCCCCCGGCATTGATGACATAATCTGGCGCATACAGAATACCGCGGGCTTCAAGCTGGTCAGCCACCTGCAGGTTGGTCAGCTGATTGTTTGCCGCCCCCGCCACCGCCGCGCACCGCAGTTGCATCACGCTGTGCCCGTTCAGCACCGGCCCCACCGCACAGGGGGCGAAGATGTCGCACGGGGTGCTGGCCAATGCATCATGGGCCACAGGGTGCGCATCCAGCTGCTCCACCGCCAGGCGCACCCGGCCCGGGTCCAGGTCGCTCACCAGCAGTTCGGCACCTGCAGCGTGTAGCTGTTCCGCCAGGGCATAGCCCACATTGCCCAACCCCTGTACCGCCACGCGCAGCCCTTCGAGGTTGTAGCTGCCCAGCCGTGCATAGGAGGTGGCCCGGAGCCCGGCAAATACGCCGAGCGCTGCGTGGGGCGACGGGTCGCCACAGGCGGTGGTGCTGGTGACGTGGGGGGTGCCTTGGGCGATGCAGTCCATGTCGAGGGTGGATGTGCCACTGTCCACGGCAACCACGAAGCGCCCCTGCAAGGTATCGATGAAGCGGCCAAGCGCCTGGAACAAGGCGGCGCGGTTTTCCACGTGGGGGTTGCGCATGACCACCGCCTTGCCGCCACCCAGGGCGAGCCCTGCCAGCGCGGCCTTGTAGCTCATGCCCTGGGCCAGGGCGATGGCGTCGGTCATGGCACTTTCATCATCGGCATAGGGCAGGTAGCGGCAACCACCCATGGCAGGGCCCAGCCGCTCGTTGTGGATGGCGACCACGGCTTTCAGGCCTGTCTGTGGGTCGTTGAACAGGTGCAGTGACTGGGTACGGGTGCTTTGCATCAGCGCGAACATCGGCCTGGCCCCCATGAAGTGCTGCAGTCAGTATAGGCACCTGCAGCGCACCCGGCGGCTCACCGGACCACTGGACTAAACCCTCCGTGCGGCCAATACTCAAGCGTGTGTGGAGAAGCCCATGAAGCCACGTCAAGCCTGCCTGGCCTGCCTCGACCGCCAACCGGTCGCCCTGCTGGAAGCCGCCCTGTGGATTGCCGCCGAGCATGACCCCGGCGTCGAGCCGGGCGCTGGCCTGGCCACAGTGCAGGGCCTGCAATTTGAAATCAGCAGCCATTTGCCGATGCTGCCCGTCAACGAACTGGCCCAGCCCTTGTTGCGTCAGCTCGCTGCCCTTGGCTTCCAGCAGGATGAGTACCTACCGCTGCGCCCCCATGCCGCCCTGATGAACCAGGTGCTGCAGCGCCGCAGGGGCCAACCCCTTACTTTGGCCCTGCTTGCCCTGGAGCTTGCGCAGCGCTTGTCCATTCCGCTGGAAGGGGTGAGCTTCCCTGGCCATTTTCTGCTGCGGGTGCCTGGCGCCGACCACCTGCTCGACCCTTGCGGCGGCAGACGCCTGTACCCCAACGACTGCCGTGAGCTGTTGATACGCCAATACGGCCCCGGGGTGACGCTGTCGGGTGAGCACCTGTTGGTGGCCAGCCCGATGCAGATGCTGCAACGCCTGTCACGCAACCTGCGACAACTGCACGCCAGCAACGATGCTCCGCTGGCGGCGTTGATCGATGCCGAGCGGGTGATGCAAATGGGGCCGGTGCAGGTGGGTGATTACCTTGCCCGGGCCAATTTGTATCAGGTACTCGATTGCCCGCAAGCCGAACGCTTCGATCTTGAACGGGCCATGCTGCTGACCGAGGACCCTGTTCAGCAATTGACGCTCAGCAAACGCCTGGCTCAGTTACCCAGCGGCAAGCGCTCCATCCACTAGACAGGGGCATCAGGCTGGCGCGACGGGTGTGCCTGCTGAAATGCCGGATGCTGCCCGGCCAGCGCAGCCACCCGACGGATACGCGGATACCGCGACAGGTCAACGGCAAAGCGTTCGGCCGCATAAAGCTGCGGAATCAGGTACACATCCGCCATACCCGGTGCGGTCCCGAAGCAGTAGCCGTGGTCACTGATCAGTTGCTCGACGGCAGCCAGGCCCTGAGTGACCCAATGCCCAACCCACTGGTTGACCTGTACCTCCCCGTGCCCGGCCTCGCGCAGCCGGTTGAGCACAGCAACGTTGTGCAGCGGATGAACATCGCAGCCGATGATTGCGGCCACCCCACGCACCCTGGCGCGCGCTGCAGCATCAGCCGGGAGCAACGCGGGATCGGGGTAGGCTTCCTCCAGGTATTCGATGATTGCAGGCGACTGCACCAGCAGTTCACCCTGATCGGTGCGCAGCGCCGGCACCCGCCCCTGCGGATTGAGCGCAAGGTACCCGGCCCCCCGCTGCTGGCCCTGCAACAGGTTGACCGGCACCGCCTGCCAGCCCAGCCCCTTGAGCCCCAGCGCGATGCGTACCCGGTAGGACGAGGTGGAACGGTAGTAGGTATACAGCTCCATGCCTCTGCCCCTCAGTTGGCTGCGACGACCGTGCCGCGGCATTCGCCGAAACCGATACTGGCCGAACCCTCGCGCCGGCAGCGCGCACGCAGGATGATCTCGTCACCGTCCTCAAGGAACGTGCGGACCTCACCGTTGGCCAGCTCCACCGCCTGTTTGCCACCTTCGGTGATTTCCAGAAGGCTGCCGTACGAACCTGCCGTCGGCCCCGACAGCGTGCCCGAACCAAACAGGTCGCCCGGCTGCAACTGGCAACCGTTCACGCTGTGATGGGCCACCAGCTGCGCGGCTGTCCAGTACATGCTGCGGGTATTGCTCAGGGTCAGGCGATGGGGGGCCTGGCCTTCGTTGCGCATGCGCTCGGTGAGCAGCAGCACTTCCAGCTCGATGTCGAATGCACCGGCAGCCTGGTCCTGGGCGCCGAGCAGATACGGCAGCGGTTGCGGGTCACCTTGCGGGCGGGCGGGCTGTGCGCAGCGGAACGGCTCCAGCGCTTCGGCCGTTACCACCCAGGGCGAAATGCTGGTGACAAAGCTCTTGGACAGGAACGGCCCCAGCGGCTGGTACTCCCAGGCCTGGATATCCCGTGCCGACCAGTCGTTGAGCAGGCACAGGCCGGCGATGTGTTCCCCCGCCTCGCCGATGGGAATAGCCTGGCCGATGTCATTGCCCTGGCCAATCCAGATGCCCAGCTCCAGTTCGTAATCCAGCCGTGCGCAGGGGCCGAAACGGGGTTCGCTGTGCCCGGCAGGCAGCGTCTGGCCCTTGGGCCGGCGCACGTCGGTGCCAGACGGGCGAATGGTGGAGGCGCGGCCGTGGTAACCGATGGGCACGTACTTGTAGTTGGGCAGCAGCGGGCTGTCGGGGCGGAACAGCTTGCCCACATTGGTGGCATGTTCGATGCCCACGTAGAAGTCGGTGTAATCGCCGATCTGCGCTGGCACGTGCAGCTGGCAATCATTGGCAGGATAAAGCGCCGGCTTCAACGCTGCCTGGTGCTCGCTGTGCTCGCCCAGCAGTTCCAACAGTCGACCGCGCAAGGCCACCCGTGCGTTGCGGCCCAGTGCAAAGAAGGCATTCAGGGCGCCACCCGCCGTCGCCTCGGCGGCAGCCTTGGCCTGGCCATGGAAAAGGCCCGCGGCAAGTACCGCTTGCAGGTCCAGGATGGCATCGCCGATGGCTACGCCGCAGCGCCTCGCCTCACCCGGCCGGCTGAAAATACCCAGCGGCAGGTTCTGCAACGGGAAGTCTGCGTGCCCGTTGGCATGTTCGACCCAGCTGCGGGCCATGACGGTGTGGTTCATGCTTATCTCCGGTTCGGGTTGAACGTGCTGGGCAAGGTGGCCCAGCAGCTGTCGTAGTCGGCCTGCAAGTGTGGGGATGCCAAGGCCTGCTGACTTGGGCGCAGCACCTGGCTGGTCTCGAACATGAAGGCCATGGTGCTGTCGATCTTGTGCGGCGCCAGGTCGGCAGCGATGGCCTTGCTGCACGTGTCGGCATCCGGGCCATGGGCGCTCATCACCCCATGCAGCGAAGCACCCCCGGGCAGGAAACCCTCGGCCTTGGCATCGTAGGCACCGGCGATCAGGCCCATGAATTCGTTCATCAGGTTGCGGTGGAACCACGGTGGCCGGAAGGTGTTTTCGGCCACCATCCAGCGCGGCGGGAAGATAACGAAGTCCATGTTGGCCAAGCCGTCCACGCTGCTCGGCGAGGTGAGCACAGTGAAGATGGACGGGTCGGGGTGGTCGAAGCTGACCGTGCCCAGGGTGTTGAAACGGCGCAGGTCATATTTGTAAGGGACGTTGCTGCCATGCCAGGCCACCACGTCCAGCGGGGAATGCTGAAGCTCGCAAGCCCAGTGCTCGCCCAGAAACTTCTGCACCAGTTGCACCGGCCCCTCCAGCGCTTCGTAATGTGCCACCGGGGTGAGGAAGTCCCGGGGGTTGGCCAGGCCATTGCTGCCAATTGGCCCAAGGTCGGGCAGGCGCAGGGGCGCCCCATGGTTTTCGGCAAGGTAGCCCCGGGCCTGGCCGTCCAGCAGTTCCACCCGAAACTTCATGCCCCGGGGGATCACTGCAATCTCCAGCGGCTCTACCTCCATCACACCCAGCTCGGTGGCGATGCGCAGGCGGCCCTGCTCGGGCACCAGCAACAGCTCGCCGTCCGCATTGAAGAACACGCGCTGCATCGAACGGTTGGCACGGTAGACGTGCACGCTCACACCCGCCGGTTTATCGGCAGGCCCATTGGCCACCATCGGCAGCCAGCCTTCGATGAAGTCAGTCGGCTCTGCGGGGATAGGCTGCGGGTTCCAGCGCAGGCGGTTGGGGGTGACAGCCCCCAGTGGCGTGGCCAGCGGCTGGCGGGCCAGGCGCTCGAAGCGAGGGTGCAGCGCCGAAGGGCGAATGCGGTACAGCCAGGTACGGCGCAGCTCGCTGCGGGCCATGGTGAAGGCGGTACCCGACAGCAGCTCGGCATACAGCCCATAGGGGGCCTTTTGCGGGGAGTTCTGCCCCACTGGCAGGGCACCCGGCAGCGCTTCGCTGGCGAACTCGTTGCCAAAGCCACTCAGGTAGTGAAGGTCGGGTGACAGCTCGCGGTCCATCGGTGCCTCCGGGCTCTGGCAGAGCCTGTTCGGGCAGTTGCCGGCAGGGTCGTGGGGCCGCCAGCAGGTCTGCATTGTTATTATCGTAATCAGATTACGGATAACGTAATTTGCCCCGTGCCTGGCGTCAAGCTATAAAGGCCCGACTGAAGACTGCAGAAGACGACACCCCATGGCCCGTGCCAGCACCTCCACCGACAATGGCAAGCAGAAAGTCCGCTCGGCGGAGGTGGGTACCGACATCCTCAAAGCCCTGGCGCAGCTGTCCCCCTCCACGTCGTTGTCACGCCTCGCCGAACATGTGCAGATGCCTGCGAGCAAGGTGCACCGGTACCTGCAGGCCTTGATTGCCAGTGGCTTCGCCGAGCAGGATGCCGCCACCAACCACTACGGCCTGGGCCGTGAAGCCCTGCGGGTGGGCCTGGCGGCGTTGGGCAGCATCGACGTGCTGAAGATCGCCGCCCTGCCGCTGTCGCAGCTGCGCGACGCGCTGAACGAGAGCTGCTTCATTGCGGTATGGGGCAACCAGGGCGCCACCGTGATCAGCATCGAACCGGCGGTGCGGGCGGTTACCGTGGTCACGCAGATCGGCTCGGTGCTGCCGTTGCTTACTTCGTCCACCGGGCTGGTATTCGCTGCCCACCTTCCCCAGCGCGAAACGGCCGAATTGCTTGAACGAGAGCTTGCAACCCTGCAGCAGGGCGCCGAGCACTACCACGGGTTGCTGGCCGGGATCCGTGAGCGGGGCCTGCACCACGTGCATGGTTTGCTGATGCCAGGGGTGGATGCCTTGTCTGCCCCGGTATTCAACGCCATGGGGCAGATTGCAGCGGTGATGACGGTGGTGGGGCCTACCTCGATGTTCCATGCCGACGAGCACGGGCCAGCCGCCCGGCAGTTGCTGGCGGCCGCACGCGAGGTGAGCTGGCGCATGGGGCATGCCACTGAAGCCTGAGGGCCGGCTGCACTGTTGCCCCTGATGTAAAGGTGAATGTCGCAAGTGGCTATTTTTCTCGGCGGATCAAGTGCTTATTCTTGAACCACTGGCCGGCCTGATGGGCTTTCCCCCCGCTTTTCAGGCATGCCGGAACGACGTTGATTTTGAAGCTCCTTGATCTGACGTCTCGATTGACCGCTGCGGCTTGCAGCGGTTTTTTTTGCCTGTTCACAGGCTGCCGACCACGCATCGCCCTAGGACCATGCCACCTGCTGAAGGGTGCAGCGGTCTATCTGCTCTCGAAATGCAAGGTAATGACGCAGCACCTGCACCGGCGCCTCGTTATGAGGGTAATGGCCTATACCTTGGAGCAGCACCACGTCGGCATCCGGCACCAGCTGCCGGTAGCGTTCAGCCATATGGGCGCCACACAGCGGGTCTGCCGCACCATTGATGAGGCGCAGCGGTACGTTGACACCCTGCAGCGCATGCACCCAGCGATCACGGTACGCCCTGGCCTCTGGTACATAATTCGCCAGCTTGTGCAGAATGCGCGTACCCCGGTTGGCCGCCACCAGGCTCCACAGATCATCCAGGGCACTCTCGCTCGGGTGGGTGCAGGGGCCGTATACCCGCGTCATGTTGCGCACCAGGTCATCACGCCCGAATGAGCGCGCCACCAGCCAGCCCACCCGGCTCAGCAGCAGTTTCTGCAACAGCAACAGCCGCGCATGCTCCGGGAACAGCCCGCTGTTGAGGAAGACGCAGCTGGCAATGTTGGCACGCTGCTCGCGGTGCCGGGCCAGCAGTTCCTGGGCGACACTGCCGCCGTAGTCGTGAGCCAGCAGGTGCACAGGCTGCGCCACGTGCAGATGGTCGAGCAGTGCCTGTTGCAGGTCAGCCTGGTGCATCAGGGTGTAGGCGTGGTCAACGGGTTTGGCCGAGTCGCCGAAACCCAGCATGTCGCAGGCAATCACCCGAAAGCGCTGCGACAATGGCCCCCACAGGTAGTGCCAGTCCCAACTGGCCGTGGGAAAACCGTGTAACAAAAGCAGGGGCGCTCCTTGCCCTGCGGTCCAGTAGCGGATGCTCTGGCCCCGGAAAGTGAAACTCTGTCCCCGGGTACGCCAGACGCACAATGGAATTTCGGCCATAGGCATCGGAAGGAACCCGGTTAGTCAACGTGATAGGGCAAGGCTGCGGTCATTGCATGTCACCTCGGCACTTACATGTGCTCTCTGATCGAGGCTGAGTCTAGCCAGCCGCCCTGCGCCTGGAACTTGCGTTGCCAGCCAGCTTGATGACTGAGCGAGTCAGTGGCACGAACGGTCAGAGCAACAGCGCCAGCAAGGGCGCGGCGCACAGGTTCAACAGCCCGGTCAGCACCATCACCAGGCCGGCCACCGAACCCTCTTCGCTGCCCACTTCCTGCGCCCTGCTCACCCCTGCACCATGGGCCCCCACGCCGAACAGGGCACCGCGGGCCAGCGGCGTGCGCAGGGGCAACCAGCGCAGCAGCACACCCCCGAACAGGGCACCGAGCACGCCGGTGAACATCACGAACACTGCGGTCAGCTCTGGCACACCGCCCAGGTCCTGCGCCAGGGGCATGGCGAACGGCGTAGTAATCGACCGCGGAACCAGCGACAGGCTGGTGGCAGTGTCCAGTGCCAGCAGATGAGCCAGCCCCCAGGAACTGGCAATGGAAGCACTGCTGCCCACCACCATGCCGATCAACAGTGCAGGCCAGTGCCGCGCCAGCAGGGCACGCTGTTGCCAGATCGGTACGGCGAACGCCACGGTCACAGGGCCCAGCACACCCATCAGCCAATGGGTATTGCGGGCATATTCGGCATAGGCCGTGTGCAAGGGGATGGCCACCGCCAGAAGCAGCACGGGCACCAGTATCAATGGCGACAACAGGTAGCGCCCGCTGCGCCGATACAGCCAGCGGCTGCCCAGGTACGCCAGCAAAGTGAGCAGCAGCCAGAACAGCGGCATCGGTTCAAGGCTCACGGTGCAGGCTCCAGCGGCAGACCCATTCAACGGTCAGGGCGGTCACCACCATGACCACCAAGGTACTCAGTGCGATCACCAGCAGGATGCGCCAGCCCTCGTCGCGCACCAAGGCGCCATAATCCAGCAGGCTCATCAAGGCGGGGATGAAAAACAGCAGCATCTCGGCCATCAGCCAGCCAGCGCCCAGTTGCAGCATAACGGGCTTGAGCACGCCGCAGGCGAACAGCAGCAACAGCAGCGCCAGGCCCATGACGCCACCGGGTATAGGCCAGCCTAGCCACGCAGCCAGCTTGCCACCTAGCAGGAACAGGGCGCCAATCACGGCCATTTCCGCCAGCAGGCGCAACGTCTTTTTCAGTAGAGCGGTATTCATGCTGTTAGTCCTCGACAGGCCTGCCATTGTAAAAACTGCCTCCCTAGGCCAAAAGCGAATTGTTAGACTTGACGCCATTCCATAATGGAATCGAGAAAGATGGAATTCAAACAGCTGCGAAGCTTTATCGAAGTGGTGCGCTGCGGCGGATTTACCCATGCCGCCCAGGCGTTGCATATCAGCCAGTCTGCGGTCAGCAAGCAGGTTGCACAGTTGGAGCAAGATGTGGGCCAGCCATTGCTGGAACGCCAGGCCTCGCAACTGCACCTGACCAGCGCCGGGCGCGTGGTACTGGAGCGTGGCGAAGCCTTGCTGCGCCAGCGCCAGGCACTGCTGGACGAACTGGACGCGCTCAACCAGATGGGGCGTGGCGAGTTGCGCCTGGGCTTGCCGATGTTGGGCAGCGACGCCCTGTTCGCGGGCTTGTTCGCCGAATACCGGCGGCGCTATCCGAACATCGCCATTCAGTTGCTCGAGGGCGGCAGCCTTAGCGTCGAGCAGGCCGTGCGTGAGGGCGAACTGGAGCTGGGCGGCAGCCTTACCCCCAGCGACCAGGGGTTCGAGTATCAACCCTTCTGCAACGAGCCACTGGACGCCCTGCTACCGGCCAGCCACGAGCTGGCCAGCCTGGAAAGTGTGACGTTGCGGCAACTGTCCGACACACCGTTTCTGCTGTACCAGCGCAGCTTCGTGCTCAACGACCGGCTGCTGAAGGCCTGCCAGCAACAAGGCTTCACGCCCAGGGAGGGTGGGCGCAGCGGCCAGGCGGACTTTCTCGCCGCCCTGGTGGCGGCAGGCCAGGGTGTGGTGCTGCTTCCCCGCGTGGTGGCCAGGGCGCTGGAGCGCCCTGGCGTGGTACGGGTGCCACTGTGTTCACCCTCAGACCTGCGTTGGGACATTGCCTTCATCTGGCGACGTGGGGCGCACCTGTCGCGGGCGGCACAGGCCTGGCTGGCCTTGTTGCGCGAATGCCCCGCCCTGGTATCGGGCAAGGGCTGATACGCACAAGGGCCGATCAGGCCTTCAACGCGTCAGCGAGGTCGGCCAGCCAAGGCTCGGCATCGGTTTCGGGCGTTACGGTCTCGCTGGCATCCAGGCGCAACATCGGTTGCACCTCCTGCACGCCAAGCTCGGCAAACAGTTCGCGCATCTGCTCGCCGCCGCCGCAGTAGGTGTCGCCATAACTGGAATCGCCCAGCGCTATCACCGCGCCCGGCAGCCCGCGCCACGCGGCTGGCAGGGTGTCGCGGATGCTGCTGTACAAGGGCATGAGGTTGTCCGGCAGCTCACCCATGCCGGTGGTGGAGGTCACGGCCAGCAGAGCGTCCGGGGCGAACGCCTGGATATCCTGCAAGGTGCTGCGCGCCGCGTACCAGGCCTGCAGGCCAGCAGCCTTCAACAGTGACTCGGCGTGACGGGCGACTTCTTCGGCGGTGCCGTACACCGACCCGGAAATAATGGCGACTTTCATCGGGGAGAGGATTCCGAAACTGAGTGAAAACGTAGGATACTAGCACCCGGCGCTGGCAAAAGGCCGCCTCTCTTCCGGATGCTCCCCCACACGTAGCACCTTCACACGCGATGCGCCGTGCGGTGGCTGCACAGCGCGTTCGTCCGAAACCTGGGCACTGCAGCTGAACCAAGGCGTGTACGGGCAGTCAATCGGTTTGAAGAACCCTCACCTTCGAGTTTCATCATGCAAGAAGACGTGCTCTTGACTCAGGATGAACTGGATTATATTCAGGACGTCCAGCAGTCGCCGCAGTTCGATGTGGCCGATGCCTTGCCCAGCCTGCTGGTCAATGGTGACAGCCGTGTCCAGAACTTGCTCACGCGCCTGGTGGCCGACGAGCAGGTGACCCTGCAAGCACATTTCAACAATCAGCAGATCAGCTTTCCGCTGCAGGTGATCGAAGACGAGTTTCATACCCTGCACCTGCAACTGGGGGCACCGGAAATCTACGAAGATGGCCCCAGGCTGCGCCCGTGGCGCCTTCCCCTGGACCACCCCATCGCCCTGCTGAATGCCGATGGGCAACCGAGCGGGCTGTGGGTGTGCGACATCTCCTTCAAGGGCGTGCTGGTGGAATTGCGCGGCCTGCCGGAAGCCCCCGACCAGTTTGAACTTCAATTCGCCCCCGGCGACATCGAGCCCATCGAGTTGAAAGGCACGCAGCGGCGGCAGATAAACGGCACCAAAGCCGCTTACCACCTTGGCCGCAGTGCCGCTGAGGACATCGAGCGCCTGCGCGACTACATCCTCCAGGCCCACAGTCGCGTGCACCCGGAGCTGCATACGCAGCCAGCCGCCTGACCCCTGCGCAACCCGTGATGCCAGCCGCCTGGCGGCCGATGCTTGCCAGCGCCACCACATCAGCGATAATCCGCGCCCAATTCTTGCATGCATGCCTGTGTCGCCCACCACCCCGGTCGACATAGCCAGGGGCCAGCTACCCGCCAGCCCCGTTGTCTGGAGATACACGATGTCTACCCCACCCGTTACCCTGATGGTGTCGCGCCGCGCCGCTCACGGCCGCTACCAGGCGCTGCTGGCCTGGCTGCACGAAGGCGAACAGCTGGCCACCGACTTCCCCGGCTACCTGGGCTCCGGCATCCTCGCACCGCCCAGCGATGGCGACGAATTCCAGATCATCTTCCGCTTCAGCGACGAGCCCACCCTCAATGCCTGGGAGCATTCCGCGTCGCGACGCGCCTGGCTGCAGCGCGGCAACGGTTTGTTCGAGCGCCCCAGAGAGACGCGCGTCAGCGGCCTGGACGACTGGTTCGGCACCAGCCTGGTGCGCAAACCGCCGCGCTGGAAACAGGCCGTGGCCATCTGGCTGGCGTTCTTCCCGGTGTCGCTGGCGTTCAACCTGGTGTTCGGCCACTGGCTGGCCAGCCTGGGCATCGTGCCGCGCATCTTCCTCAGCACCCTGGCCCTGACGCCGTTGATGGTCTACCTGTTCATCCCCTTGTCGACGCACCTGCTGGCGGGCTGGTTGCACGCTTCCCCCACCTCGGCCCGGCCCGCGCCCCAGGCCTCGCGCAGCCGCTGAGGCCAGGCCACGCATACGGCAGGCAGTTCGGGTATGCTGGGCGGCAACCAACGACAGATAAAGTTGACCGCCCCGAACATGAATAGCCCCATCCTCATTACCGGAGCCAGCCAGCGTGTCGGGCTGGCCCTGGCCGTGGAACTGGCGCAGGCCGGCCACCTGGTGGTCAGTGCCAGCCGCAGCCTTCTGCCCCAGGCGGCCCACCCCAACATCGTGCAGTTCCAGGCCGACCTGTGCCAGGCTGCCGACCGCGAGGCGCTCATCCAGCACCTGCGCAGCGAATACGATGGCCTGCGCGCCATCATTCACAATGCATCGCTGTGGCTTGACGACGGGCTGGACCACCTCGAAACCATGTTCCGCCTGCACGTGGAGGCGCCCTACCACCTCAACCTGGCGTTGGGCGATTTGCTGGCCAAGGTGGACAAGGCGGACATCATTCACGTCTGCGACGAAACCTCCTCGCGTGGCAGCAAGAGCCACATCGGCTATGCCGCCACCAAGGCCGCCCTGCAGAACATGGTGCTGTCGTTTGCTGAAAAGTACGCCCCCACGGTGCGCGTGAACGGTATCCTGCCCGGGCTGCTGATGCTCAAGGAAGGCGGCGACGACGACTACCGCCGGCAAACCCTGAAAAAAGCCCTGCTGGAATTCGAACCCGGTGCCGGCCCCTTGATCGAAACGGTCAAGTACCTGCTGGCCAGCCAGTACAGCACCGGCAGCCAGGTGGTCATCAACGGTGGCCGCCACCTGAAGAACCGCATGATCTGAGAGAAGCCCCATGACCCCACAGCAACAGCTCGAACTTGAAGCCGCCGCCTTCCGGCGCCTGGTCGAACACCTGCGCGCACGCACCGACGTGCAGAACATCGACCTGATGAACCTGTCCGGTTTCTGCCGCAACTGCCTGTCCAAGTGGTACAAGGCCGCAGCCGATGAGCGCCAGGTTGACCTGAGCCTGGATGATGCCCGCGAGGTGGTGTACGGCATGCCCTACGCCGAATGGAAAGCCCACTACCAGAAAGAAGCCAGCGCCGAACAACAGGCCGCGTTCGAACAAGGAAAACCCCGTGACTGACCTGAACACCCTGCGCACCCGCCTGGCCAGCGGCCAACACGCTTTCGCCGACACCCTGGCGTTTGTTGCCGAACACTATGACTACCAGCCCCAGGCATTCGACAACGGCGGCCTGCACAGCGCAGCCGGGCAGAACGAAGGCTCCTGCAAGACGCTGGGCCTGGCACTGCTGGAAGGGTTGAGCGATCAGGAAGCGTTGCTGGCATTTGGCGAGCATTACCGCGACGTAGTAGCCACCCCGGAAGGCAGCGACCACGGCAACATCCGGGCACTGATCAAGCATGGCCTGGCGGGCGTCACCTTTGCGGCGCAGCCCCTCACGCGCAAAGCGTGAAGCAGGCCGGCCCCGCCTTGTTGCCTTCGCAGTGACTGCACTGCGAGGGCGCCAAGGCGGGCCGAAGCGGGTTACAGCTCGATGCAGTCGAACTTCACATCGGTTGCCACGTCTTCGTCGTAGTTGACGTCAGCGCGCTCGAAGCCGAACAGGTTGAGGAACTGCTTCTTGTAACCGGCATAATCGGTCAGCTCGAACAGGTTCTCGGTGGTCACCTGTGGCCACATGGCCTTGCAGGCATCCTGCACATCGTCACGCAGTTCCCAGTCGTCCAGGCGCAGGCGCGCCTTTTCGTCCACCGCTGCCGGCGCACCGTCGGTGCGGTACAGGCGGTCGCGGAACATGCGGTCCAGCTGGTCCTGGGTGCCTTCGTGCACACCCTTCTCCTGCATGATCTTGAACACCATCGACAGGTACAGCGGCATGACCGGGATGGCCGAGCTTGCCTGGGTCACTACCGACTTGAGCACGGCCACGTTGGCGCCACCCTTGATTTCACCGGCCAGCTTCTGGTCCAGGCGCAGGGCGGTTGCGTCCAGGTCCTGCTTGGCCTGGCCCAGCGCACCGTGCCAGTAGATCGGCCAGGTGATCTCGGTGCCGATGTAGCTGAACGCCACGGTGCGGGCGCCTTCGGCCAACACGTCGGCACCGGCCAGGGCATCGATCCACAGCTGCCAGTCCTGGCCACCCATGACGGTGACGGTATCAGCGATTTCCTGCTCGGTGGCCGGCTCGATGCTGGCCTCGATGATGGTGTCCTTGTTGGTGTCGATGGCGGTCGACTTGTACGGCTGGCCGATCGGCTTGAGCGCAGAACGCACCAGCTCGCCGGTCTGTGGCAGTTTGCGCACAGGCGAGGCCAGCGAATAGATGACCAGGTCAACCTTGCCACCCATGTCGTTCTTGATCAGCTCGATGACCTTGGCCCGCGCTTCATCAGAGAAGGCGTCACCGTTGATCGACTTGCTGTACAGGCCGTCGGCCTTGGCAAACTTGTCGAAGGCAGCGGCGTTGTACCAGCCGGCGGTGCCTGGCTTGGTTTCGGTGCCTGGCTTTTCGAAGAACACACCGAGTGTGTCGGCCTTGAAGCCAAAGGCTGCGGTAATGCGCGCCGCCAGGCCGTAGCCACTGGACGCACCGATTACCAGGACCTTCTTCGGACCATCCTCGCGCACGCCCAGCTTACGGGTGGCTTCGATCTGATCACGAACGTTGAGCTCGCAGCCCTTCGGGTGAGTCGTGGTGCAGATGAAACCGCGGACCTTGGGATGAATGATGGCCAATGTCTGTACCTCGTCAGGTTGATGCCGGGAAAGCGCCACACCTTGGCGCTCTCGTTTAACAGAGGGTGAGACTCCCCCCGCAGATGATGCGGCACATATTAAGGGGTGAACGGGGCGATTCAAAACCCGAGGCGCACTGCTGGCGCGAAACCAGGCGGGACGCAAGCGCCGGGGGCCCTGCGGATTGATTGGGTTTGGCTATCAATCCACAAGAAAATCAAACTTAACAAATGAGCCCAGGCAGACGATGCTGGGTGTTTAACGCACCCGCACGGAGAACAACAACATGAACGACGTGGTCATCGTTGCCGCAACCCGCACCGCCATCGGCAGTTTCCAGGGCGCACTGGCGGCCGTCCCTGCCGTGGACCTGGGCGCCGCCGTGATCAAGCGCCTGCTGGAGCAGACCGGGCTGGACCCTGCGCAGGTCGACGAGGTGATCCTGGGCCAGGTACTCACCGCGGGCGCAGGGCAGAACCCGGCGCGCCAGGCGGCGGTCAAGGCTGGCCTGCCCTACAGCGTGCCGGCACTGACCTTGAACAAGGTATGCGGGTCGGGCCTGAAGGCCTTGCACCTTGCCGCCCAGGCCATCCGTTGCGGTGACGCCGACGTGGTGGTTGCCGGTGGCCAGGAAAACATGAGCCTGGCGCCCTATGTGATGCCCTCGGCCCGCACAGGCCAGCGCATGGGGCATGGCCAACTGCTCGACAGCATGATCACCGATGGTTTGTGGGACGCCTTCAACGACTACCACATGGGCATCACGGCTGAGAACCTGGTGGAACATTATGGCCTGAACCGCGAACAGCAGGACGCCTTTGCCGCAGAATCCCAGCGCAAGGCCGTGGCCGCCATCGAGGCGGGCCGCTTCGATGATGAAATCACCCCGATCGTGCTGCCGCATAAAAAGGGCGACCCTACGGTATTCGCCCGTGACGAACAGCCTCGCGCGGGTACCACGGCCGAGTCGCTGGGCAAACTGCGCCCGGCCTTCAAGAAGGATGGCAGCGTCACGGCAGGCAATGCGTCCAGCCTGAATGATGGTGCCGCAGCGGTGTTGCTGATGAGCGCAACCAAAGCCGAGGCGCTGGGCCTGCCGGTACTGGCCAGGGTGGCGGCCTACGCCAGCGCGGGCGTAGACCCGGCGATCATGGGTATCGGCCCAGTGTCGGCCACCCAGCGTTGCCTGGAAAAGGCTGGCTGGCAACTGGCCGACCTGGACCTGATCGAAGCCAATGAGGCCTTCGCGGCCCAGGCGCTGGCGGTAGGCAAGGCGCTTGAATGGGATGCGGCGCGGGTGAATGTGAATGGTGGCGCCATTGCCCTTGGCCACCCGATTGGCGCATCCGGGTGCCGGGTACTGGTGACCTTGCTGCACGAGATGATCAAACGCGATGCCCGCAAAGGGCTGGCGACGCTGTGCATCGGCGGCGGCCAAGGGGTAGCCCTGGCCCTTGAACGCCGGTAGGCACTAGCGAGGTGTAGGGGTGTGGGACGTGTTCACCGCATGCACCAACGCCCCCACCTGCCGGCATTTGTGCACAGCCTGCTCCAGCGGGTTGTCCAGCAGCGAGCACGAGGGTGCCAGCCAGAGCCGCTCGCCTAGCCTGTCATGAGCATCGCGCAGCACATCTTGAAGCTGCGCCAGGTCGCCAGGTGATGCCTGGCGGCCATCAACCAACCCCAGCGACAGCACCTTGTAGGCGGGCAGGCGGTCGAGCACGCTCAGGTACTGTTCAGGCGCCTGGACCAGGTCGATGTGAAGCCCATCGACCGGCAGGTTCGCCGCCAGGCCCAGGTTGCCGCCCAAGGCACCGGAGCAGGTGGCGATCAGTTTTTTCAAGGGCGCCCGCTGGAGGATGTTGTAGACACGCTCGTAGGCGTTTTTCCAGGCTTGGGGCAGTTCAAGGGCAAGAATGGGCTCATCGATCTGCACCCATTCCACCCCCAATACGGCAAGCTGGTTGAGGGCTTGGTCATATTCAGGCAGCAGGCGGTCGAGCCGTTCCAGTGTGTCGAGGCCGTTTTCTTCGCCCTGCCACAGCAGCGTCAAAGGGCCTACCAGCACCGGCTTGACCGCATGGCCCAGCGCGATGGCTTCTGCCACCTCCTGAAAAAGCGGTTCCAGATGCCCAGCGAGCACGGAGGCCTGGGCATCGACGACGCCAGGGTGCTGGTAGTACCAGGCGGTATCCCCGACGGGCAGCAGCTCGATACCGGCTTCTTTCTGCGCCTGCCAATGGCGGGCACGCAGTTCGCGATCGTCGCTGATGCGTGGGAAGCCCAGGTTGTGCGCCAGTGCCATGTCTTGCCCCTCGAGGTATCAAATGAATGAGGGAATTGTCCGGGCAAGGGATGCTTGAGACAAACTCATTTAATTTGAGATGAATCCAAAAAATGCTCATGATGGCCCGCGCAATACAGATGTCACCGTCATGACCGGGGCAGGCAAAACCGGTGTCTCAAACAGATCACCGCCGTACGCAACCGGACATGACCGCGAGGTGCATCTGCCGCACAATGTCAGCCTGTTTCCTCAGGTGCCCGGCCCCATGAACGTGCTGAAAACCGCATTGCGCGAACAGCGCTTCGTCTGCGTGATGGAATTCGTCCCCAAGCCTTCGGCTGAACGTTTCGCGGCCATGGACGCGATCCTGGCCCGCGGGCACCTGTGCGGCTGGCCGATGACCGTCGCTATCGGTGACCGGGTCGGCAGCCCTCTGGACATGTCCCCGCTCGACGCCCTGGCCTCGTTCAGCAATCCGGTACCGGCACTGCCGCACTTTTCTGGCAAGGACCGGGAGCGGCACCACCTGCTCGCCCAGTTGCAGCGCATGGACGCGGCCGGCCTGCATCAGTTGCTGGTACTCACGGGCGACCGCCTGCCTGGGCATCAGCCAGGCGAGCGCCCGGTGCGCTACCTGGAGTCGGTCGCGGCGCTGCAAATGGCGCGTCAGGCGTACCCACACTGGTTACTGGGCGCCGCGCTCAACCCGTTCAAGTACTGTGAGGAAGAAGGCGCCGCGCAGTACTTCAAGGCCGAGAAAAAGCTCGCGGCAGGGGCCGACTTCTTCACGCTGCAACTGGGCTTCGATGCGGCCAAGCACCAGGAGGCCATGCACTGGGTGCGCCGCCAGCCTGCGCCCAAACCGATACTGGCCTGCCTGATGAGCCTGACCCAAGGCCGGGCGAACATGCTCGATCACGTCGCCGGGGTTACCGTCACACCGTCCATGCGGCACATGCTCGAAGCCGAGGCGGCGCAATCCAAGGCCTTTGCCCAGGCCCGCAGCGTCGACCGGCTGGCTTTGCAGGTGATTGGCGTGAAGCTGATGGGCTATGCCGGGGTGCACCTGTCGGGCATTCACGAGATCAGCCAGTTGCTGGCGCTGGAAGCGCGACTGGAGCACTGGCAGGCACAGATAACCGACATGGCGCAGTGGGCACCCGCCTGGCAGGCCAGTTGGCAGATGCCAGGCCTGCCTGCCGTCACGTTCCACCCGCCACAGGCCGCGTGGCGCCAGGGGGAGTCGCGGGTGACCGCCACCCTCACGCAGCAGGCGCGCTACCACCTGATGCACGGCATGCACTCACTGCTGTTCAGCCGCCGCAATGGCCTGAGCCAGGCTTTCGGCTGGGCGGTGCGCCAGCCGGTGTGGTCCACCCGCCTGGGCGCTCAGGTGTTGCACACGGCAGAACGCGCGGTGAAGCGACCGCTGCTGGGCTGCGACACCTGTGGCCGCTGCCGCCTTGAGGACACGCTGTATATCTGCCCGGAAACCTGCCCCAAGGGCCTGGCCAATGGCCCCTGCGGCGGCACGGCACTGAACCGCTGCGAATTCGGCGACCGCGAGTGCATCCACAGCGTGAAATACCGCACAGCCAAGGCCGTGCAGCAGACCGCGGTGCTGGCCGAACGCCTGATCCCCTGCATCGAGGAGCACACCCGTCACCGCAGTTCATGGCCCCAGTGGTTCGGGGCCCCGGCCACGCGTGCTACGCCGCAGTCAGCGCCTCGAAGCCAGCCCGGATCGTAGCCTCGGGCAGGTCGTCGGCAATGAACACCATCACGCTCTCGCGGGCCTCGCCCTCGGCCCACTCGGCATCCCAGTCGAAGCCGTAGAGCTTGAGCACGCCCTGGAACACCAGCTTGCGTGGCTCCCCGGCGATGTTGAGCACCCCTTTGTAGCGCAGCAACTGCTTGCCATGGGTTTCCAGCAGGCCGTTCATGAAGTCGCTGAGGCGGTCGATGTCCAGCGCCGTATCGGTGCGCAGCACCAGGGTGGCGATACGGTCCGGCGTGGCCGGCTTGAGCACCGGGCGCAGGGCAGGCTTGAGGTTGGCGCCCAGGTCCGGGTTGAGGTTGAAGCCACGTACATCCAGCAGCTCGGCCAGGGAAATGCGGCCGTGCTCCACCACATGAATGGCCGCCCGCCCGTTGATGCGGCCAAGCCGCTCGCGCAGCGCCAGCACGGCGTCCGGCTCGACCAGGTCGGTTTTGCTCAGCAGCAGACGATCCGCAAAGCCGACCTGGGCCTGGGCGATGGCCTGGGTAAGGTGCAATTCGGCATGGGCCGCGTCCACCAGGGTGATGATGCCGTCGAGGATGTAACGCTCACGCAATTCCTCGTCGACGAAAAAGGTTTGCGCAACCGGTGCCGGGTCGGCAAGGCCGGTGCACTCGATCACCAGGCGGTCGAACGCGATCTCGCCGGCATCCAGCCGCTCCAGCAACAGGTACAGGGCACGGGTGAGGTCGCCATGAATGCTGCAGCAGACGCAGCCATTGGCCAGGGTCATCACCTGTACCGGCTGGTCACCGAGCAGCTGGCTGTCAATGCCGGCCTCGCTGAATTCGTTTTCGATGACCGCAAGCTTCAGGCCGTGTTCGGCCTTGAGCATGTGCTTGAGCAAGGTCGTCTTGCCAGCGCCAAGGAAGCCGGTGAGGACGGTGACGGGAATGGGCGTCTGCACGCAGAAAATCTCCTGAGCGGAAAAACAAAGGGCCTCATCGCCGGCAAGCCGGCGATGAGGCCAGTACAGGTCAACGCCTGGGGTTCAACAGCATTTGGGCCCGGACTTGCCTCCGTAACGGGCTTCCTGGCGTTCACGGAAGAACGCCTCGTAGCTCATCACCGGCTTGTCGGGGTGCGTCTTCTGCATGTGTTCGACATAGTTGTCGTAGTCGGGCATGCCGACCATCAGGCGGGCTGCCTGCCCCAGGTATTTCCCCAGTCGACCCAGGTCGTTGAACATCGCAGCAGTCCTCTCAAGCGTCAGGCAAAGCCTGGAACGGGGTTTCCTTGTCGGTCCGTTCCTTGCGGCCCCAGGCGGCATAACCCACCTTGATCGCGAAGAACAGAATGCTGAACACCACCACCAGGAACAGGATGGTCAGCCCGGCGTTGGTGTAGGCGTTGTAGATCACGTGCTGCATTTGCCCGATATCCTTGGCCGGGGCCAGTACCTGGCCGGCGTCCAGCGCGGTGCTGTACTTCTTGGCCAGGGCCAGGAAGCCCACGGCCGGGTTCGGGTCGAACAGCTTGATCAGGCCCGCAGCGGTGGTGCAGATCAGCAGCCACGCAGCCGGCAACAGGGTGACCCAGATGTAGCGCTGGCGCTTCATCTTGATCAGCACCACGGTCCCGAGCATCAGGGCAATACCGGCCAGCATCTGGTTGGAGATACCGAACAGCGGCCACAGCGTGTTGATACCGCCCAGTGGGTCGATCACGCCCTGGTACAGCAGGTAGCCCCACATCGCCACGCAACCTGCGGTAGCCAACAGGTTGGCGCCCCACGATTCGGTGCGTTTGAGCGCCGGCACGAAGCTGCCCAGCAGGTCCTGCAGCATGAAGCGCCCGGCACGGGTACCGGCATCCACTGCGGTAAGGATGAACAGCGCCTCAAACAAAATGGCGAAGTGGTACCAGAACGCCATGGTGTTCTCGCCCGGCAACACCTGGTGCAGGATTTGCGCGATACCCACCGCCAGGGTTGGCGCACCGCCGGCACGGGCCAGGATGGTGTGTTCGCCAATGTCACGGGCGACGGCTTCCAGGTGTTCCGGCGTAATCAGGAAGCCCCAGCTGCTGACTGTCTGCGCCACCGAAACCGCGTCGGCACCGACCACGGCGGCCGGGCTGTTCATGGCGAAATACACGCCCGGCTCGATCACCGAGGCCGCGACCATCGCCATGATCGCCACGAACGACTCCATCAGCATGCCGCCGTAGCCGATGTAGCGCGCGTTGGTTTCGTTATCCAGCAGCTTGGGCGTGGTGCCCGAAGAGATCAGCGCATGGAAGCCCGACACCGCACCACAGGCGATGGTGATGAACAGGAACGGGAACAGGGTGCCCTTCCACACCGGGCCCGTGCCGTCGGTGAACTGGGTCAGGGCCGGCATCTTCAGCTCGGGCGCAATGATCAGGATGCCGATGGCAAGCCCGACGATGGTGCCGATCTTGAGGAAGGTGGACAGGTAGTCACGCGGTGCCAGTACCAGCCACACCGGCAGCACGGCTGCAACGAAGCCGTAGCCCACCAGCATCCAGGTGATCTGCACGCCGGTGAAGGTGAACGCCGGGCCCCATACCGGGTCGGCGGCGATCTGCCCGCCCAGCCAGATGGACAGCAACAGCAGCACCACGCCGATAATGGAGATCTCGCCAATGCGGCCCGGGCGGATGTAGCGCATGTAGATGCCCATGAACATCGCGATCGGGATGGTCGCCATGACCGTGAACATGCCCCAGGGGCTTTCTGCCAGGGCCTTGACCACGATCAGCGCCAGCACCGCCAGGATGATGATCATGATCAGGAAACAGCCGAACAGGGCGATGGTGCCTGGGATACGGCCCATTTCTTCGCGGACCATGTCGCCCAGCGAGCGGCCATTGCGGCGGGTGGACATGAACAGGACCATGAAGTCCTGCACGGCACCGGCCAGCACCACGCCGGCAATCAGCCACAGGGTACCGGGCAGGTAGCCCATCTGCGCGGCCAGTACCGGGCCGACCAGGGGGCCTGCGCCAGCGATGGCGGCAAAGTGGTGGCCGAACAGGATGTGTTTGTTGGTGGGGACGTAGTCCAGGCCATCGTTGTTGAGCACCGCCGGTGTGGCACGGCGCGGGTCGAGTTGCATCACCTTGGTGGCGATGAACAGGCTGTAGTAGCGATAGGCAACCAGGTAGATGGCCACTGCCGCGACCACGATCCACAAGGCGTTGATCGCCTCGCCGCGACGCAGGGCGACCACGCCCAGTGCGCAGGCTCCCAGGACTGCCAGCGCCAGCCACGGTAGATGGCGTAGCAGGCTATTATTGTTGTTCATGGTTTGATTCCAGCTGGTGGATTGGAAAGACCGCCCATCGAGTCTAGGGCGAGTCATCGCGCATTGCCACACTTGCTTGGGAATAGAGCCTTTCCGAAAGGATTGCGCACTAAGCCGACCAGGCAGAATTCATTCGACGTCCGGATGTCATGCGAGGCCTGCATCATGAGCACCACCCCTGAACGCCGCCGCTTCCTGCGCATCGATTTCGATGCGCCCACTGAACTGTGCCAGGGCCAGCAGCGTTGGCCAGCCACCCTGCTGGACTTGTCACTCAAAGGCCTGCTGGTACAGCGCCCTGCCAACTGGAGCGCCGACCTCACCCAGGATTTCGACGCCATCATCCACCTGGGCCCCGAGGAGCGGGTGCACATGCAAGTGGAACTGCGCCATGAAGAGCCAGATCGGCTGGGCTTTGTCTGCCTGTACATCGACCTCGACTCGATGAGCCACCTGCACCGTCTTGTGGAATTGAACCTGGCCGACGGCACCGAAATGATGCGCGAACTGCGACAACTGATCGAATAATAAAATCTCTTAGCTAGCTAACATCCCCCTCGGGCTGACTTTCCTGTCCGTCTAGACAGCTTTGGCTGCGGTTGGGCTGTATTTGTACACACCCCTCTAGGCCCGGATTCAGCGTACTGGTACGGCTCCTGCATTGGGTTACAGGCGCTTAGCAGGCACCTGCCCGCGCGCTTGGATCTAAATATTGTATACAATTTGTGTGGCAATCTATGGATTGAAATGTCTACAGTAGCTACACAACAATAAACAGAGAGCCTGCTCAATGACCACGTCCCCTAGCACGTCTCCCACCCCGCGTCCGGAGGACGAAAACCTCGGCCTGGGTGCGAACCTGGCCTATGGGCTACAGCATGTGCTGACCATGTACGGGGGCATCGTCGCGGTGCCGCTGATCCTTGGCCAGGCAGCAGGCCTCAACCCTGCCGAGATCGGCATGCTGATCGCCGCCTCCCTGTTTGCTGGTGGCCTGGCGACCCTGCTGCAAACCCTTGGGCTGCCGTTTTTCGGCTGCCAGTTGCCGCTGGTGCAGGGGGTGTCGTTTGCCGGTGTGGCGACCATGGGCGCCATTCTCAGCAGCGAGGGCGGCGGTGGCCTGCCCGGTGTGCTGGGCGCGGTGATGGCGGCCTCGCTGATCGGCTTTCTGATTACCCCGGTGTTCTCGCGCATCACCAAGTTTTTCCCGCCACTGGTGACGGGCATTGTCATCACCACCATCGGCCTGACCCTGATGCCGGTGGCCGCGCGCTGGGTGATGGGCGGCAACAGCGCCTCCCCGGAGTTCGGCAGCGTGGCCAATATCGGCCTGGCCGCCCTGACCTTCGCCATTGTGCTGCTGCTGAGCAAGCTGGGCAGCGCGACCATTTCGCGGTTGTCGATCTTGCTGGCGATGGTAGTGGGCACGTTGATCGCCTGGGCCCTGGGCATGGCTGACTTCGGCAAGGTTACCGAAGGCCCGGTGTTCGCCTTCCCTACCCCGTTTCACTTCGGCATGCCTGAATTCCACGTCGCCGCCATCCTGTCGATGTGCATCGTGATCATGGTGACCCTGGTGGAAACCTCGGCGGACATTCTGGCCGTGGGTGAAATCATCGACACCAAGGTCGACTCCAAGCGCCTGGGCAACGGCCTGCGTGCCGACATGGCATCGAGCATCCTGGCGCCAATCTTTGGCTCATTCACCCAGAGCGCCTTCGCCCAGAACGTTGGCCTGGTGGCGGTGACAGGCGTGCGCAGCCGCTACGTAGTGGCCACCGGCGGCGTGATCCTGGTGGTGCTTGGCCTGCTGCCGATCATGGGGCGGGTGATTGCCGCCGTGCCCACGCCAGTACTGGGTGGTGCGGGTATCGTGCTGTTCGGTACCGTGGCCGCCAGCGGCATCCGTACGCTGTCGAAGGTCAGCTACAAGAACAATGTGAACCTGATCATCGTTGCTGCATCACTGGGCTTCGGCATGATCCCGATCGCTGCACCCACGTTCTATCACCACTTCCCCAACTGGTTCGAAACCATTTTCCACTCCGGCATCAGCTCGGCGGCGATCATGGCCATTTTGCTGAACCTGATCTTCAACCACTTCACCACGGGCAACTCGGACCAACAGTCGGTGTTCGCCGCCGCTTACGAGCGCACCATCGAGTATTCGGACATTTCTGCGCTGCGTGATGGCGACTACTTCAAAGACGGCAAGCTGTTCGACGCCGAAGGCAATGAGGTGCCGATGCGGGTGGTGGACGAACACGGCAACGAGGCGGTAAAGCGAGCAGCGGTGGCCGAGCACTAACCTCTGCCGCTGAGGGCGCCATTATTCAAACAGCGCATCCAGCGCCTGTTCCAGCCGGGTGACCGCAATGACCTGCAGCCCGGCCGGTGCCTCCTTGGGGGCATTGCCCTTGGGCACGATCGCACGCTTGAAGCCATGCTTGGCCGCCTCTTTCAGGCGCTCCTGCCCGCTGGGCACCGGCCGCACCTCGCCCGACAGGCCGATTTCACCGAATACCAGCAGGCCATGGGCCAACGGCCGGTTGCGCAGGCTGGACATTACCGCCGCCAGCAAGGCCAGGTCTGATGCGGTTTCCAGCACTTTGACCCCGCCGACCACGTTGAGGAACACGTCCTGGTCATGGGTCGGAATACCCCCATGCCGGTGCAGCACCGCCAGCAGCATGGCCAGGCGGTTCTGGTCCAACCCCAACGTGACCCGGCGCGGGTTGGCCAGGTGGCTGTCATCCACCAGCGCCTGCACTTCCACCAGCATCGGCCGCGTGCCCTCCCAGGTCGCCATCACCACACTGCCGGGTACTTCTTCCTGGGTGCGGTTGAGGAAAATCGCCGATGGGTTGGACACTTCCTTCAGGCCGCGGTCGGTCATGCCGAAAACGCCAAGCTCGTTGACCGCGCCAAAGCGGTTCTTCACCGCCCGCAGCAGGCGCAGGCGGCCGTCGGACTCGCCCTCGAAATACAGCACCGTGTCGACCATGTGCTCCAGCACCCGCGGGCCTGCCAGCGAGCCTTCCTTGGTTACATGGCCCACCAGGAAAATGGCCGTGCCGCTCTGTTTGGCGTAGCGCACCAGCAATGCAGTACTTTCACGCACCTGGGCCACACCGCCCGGCGCCGACTGCAACTGCTCGGTGAAGATGGTCTGGATCGAGTCGATTACCATCACCCGCGGTTTTTCCTGGCGCGCCGTGGCAATGATGGTTTCGATGCAGGTTTCGGTCATGACCTTGAGCTTGTCCTGAGGCAGCCCCAGGCGCCGCGAGCGCATGGCCACCTGCTGCTGGGACTCTTCGCCGGTGACATACAGCGCAGGCATGCCCACCGCGATGTTGCACAAGGTCTGCAACAGGATGGTCGACTTGCCGATACCCGGGTCACCGCCAATCAGCACCACCGAGCCGTCCACCAGCCCGCCACCCAACACGCGGTCCAGTTCGGTACTGCTGGTGGTAAAGCGCGGGATCTCTTCGACGCTGACTTCGGCCAGGGTCTTGATCTGCGCCTGCTGCCCGGTCCAGCCTGCACGCCCGCTGCTTGGCGCTGCCGCACCACCGCTTTCGATCATGGTTTCGACCAGGGTGTTCCAGGCCCCGCATTCGCCACATTGCCCAGCCCATTTGGGGAAGGTCGCGCCGCACTCGGTGCAACCATACATGCGCTTGGCCTTGGCCATGGGGAGTGTCTCCGGGTAAAAAAGCCTGAATGATAACGTAGCGAACGTGCCCTGGCGGGCCTGGGATGCGACAAAACTATTCGTTGCGACAGTAGTCACTACCCCTGAATGCAGCGCATGAAGCGTTTAAGTGGCTTACACTGCGTTTACCTCACCATTTGTTACAAAGGAATAGATACATGGGCATGATCAGTGAGTTCAAGGCCTTCGCGGTCAAAGGCAACGTCGTCGACATGGCGGTCGGTATCATCATCGGCGCGGCCTTCGGCAAGATCGTCTCGTCCTTCGTTGGGGATGTGGTCATGCCGCCACTGGGGCTGTTGATCGGCGGTGTCGATTTCAGCGACCTGGCCATCACCCTGAAAGCTGCCCAGGGCGATATCCCGGCGGTGGTGCTGGCTTATGGCAAGTTCATCCAGACCGTCATCGACTTCGTGATTATCGCCTTCGCCATCTTCATGGGCGTGAAGGCCATCAACCGCCTCAAGCGCGAAGAAGCGGTGGCGCCAAGCGTGCCGCCTGCTCCGTCGCCTGAGCAAACGCTGCTTACCGAAATCCGCGACCTGCTCAAAAACCGCCCCTGAGGCAGTACCCTGCGAGCGGCGCCCGCCGTTCGCAGGCAGTAATTACCAGTAGGTTTCCACCGCAACCTGGCCAGGGCGCTTGCTCAGGCTCAATTGCAGGTCACGCGCCTTGAGCACCTTGCGCGTCTCGTCGATCATCTCAGGGTTGCCGCACAGCATGATGCGCGAGTGCTCGGGGGACAGCGCCAACCCCGCTGCCCGCTCCAGCTCACCGTTCTCGATCAGGGTGGTGATGCGCTGGGTCAGGGCGCCGGGGTGCTGCTCGCGGGTGACTACAGGAATGAACTGCAGTTTGCCGGCGTACTCCGCCAGGTAATCACGCTGCTCAAGGGCGTTGATTTCGTCGACGTATGCCAGCTCTTTGGCCTCGCGTACCGAATACACCAGCTTGATGTTGTCGAAACGCCCCCAGGCTTCGAAGTCCTGCAGGATCGACATGAACGGCGCAATGCCTGTGCCGGTTGCCAACAGCCACAGGTCGCGCCCGCCGGTGAAGCGGTCAAGCGTCAGGAACCCGAATGCCTGGCGGTCTATCAACAGCGTGTCGCCTGCACCCAGGCGGCTCAGCTCGCTTGTGAATTCGCCACCGGGTACTACGATGGAGAAGAAGTCGAGGTACTCGTCGTGCGGCGCGCTGACCATCGAATAGGCTCGCCACACCACACTGCCATCGGCCTTGCTCACCCCCAGGCGGGCAAACTGACCCGAGCGGAAGCGAAAGCCCGCATCGCGCGTGACTCGCAGGCTGAACAGGTTCGGCGTCAACGGCTGAACATCGAGCAGGGTCTGACGAGTGAATTTCTCAGCGCTGGCGGTCATGTCGGGCTCCAAATACGGGGTCCATACAGTGTCGCGCAAAGTAGTCTGGATAAAAACCACTGCTTTGTGGGGCCTAGTGCTGTTCGCGGCACATTCCGTCACAGAAAAGCCCGCCTGCTATAGCCAAATGTACCAACGATGGGCTGAAACGTTTCCTACACTCAAACCGGCACCCATACGGATTGGGCTCCGATGCCCACTGGAGACTTCAGATGTTTCACTGGAAGCCAGAGCATCTTCACGCCTTTGTGAGCGAGCGCCACCCGCGGAAACTGTTCGATATCGCTGTGCACCTTACCCAGGATCTTGACTTCGACTACCTCGGCTTGAACCTGCGCATACAGATCGCCACGCAAACCCCGCATTTTTACCTCTATAGCAATTACCCGAGCGACTGGATCCTGTGCTACCAGGATGAAGACTTCTACAAGCAGGACAGCGCCAGCATCGCCAGCCACACCTCCACCACACCCGTACTGTGGACTGACGAACTCTACAAAGAAGCCCCTCATGTGCGCGAGGCGGCATGCCAGCATGGCCTTCGGCACGGCTGGACACAGTCACTTCACGACTTGCAGCACAACGAAAGCCAAATGAGCGTGGCCAGGCCTGCAGGCAGAATCGAAACGGCCGAACTGTACGACAAGGCGGGTAGCGTCCAGTGGATGTGCCACACCCTGCATGCGGTACTCTCCGAACATCATCTGGATGCACTTTGCCCGCCTCAACCGAAAATGAGCGAGCGGGAGCTTGAGGTATTGAAGTGGTCCGCCGCCGGCAAAACCGCTGCCGACGTGGCCTGCATCCTGTCCCTGTCGCAAAGCACGGTCAATTTTCACATTCGCAGCGTGATCACCAAAACCAATGCGGCCAACAAGGCTGGCGCCGTGGCCATTGCTGCCCTGCGCGGCTGGATCTGACGTTCGAGCCTGCGACCTTCGGCAAAGCGCTGTAGAATCGCCCGGCAAAGCCCGCGGCGAACCGCAACGGGCAGATTCGTACCCGAGCCAGACGCCATGCCCCTGTTGACCACCCCTTTTGCTGCCCTCGACCTGATCCGCCAGCCCGAGCAGGCCAACGACCCGCTGCAGGCGTTCGACGCCGCCGACGAATACCTGCTTGAGCAGTTGCACCAGCAGGTACCCCAGGCTGGCTGGCGAGTGCTGGTGCTCAATGACAGTTTTGGCGCCCTGGCGGCCAGCCTGGCCGGCCATGTGCAGGTGGTCAGCAGCGGCGATTCACACCTGGCGCACCTTGCTTTGGGCAAGAACCTGGTGCGTCGTGGCTTGTCATTCGACAGCGTGCCGTTCATACCGGCCAGCGAGCATTGGCAAGGTGAATTCGACCGCGTGTTGATTCGTGTCCCCAAGACCCTGGCATTGCTTGAAGAGCAGCTGATTCGCCTGCAAGGCCACCTCGCCCCTGGCGCGCAGGTGATGGCCGGCGCCATGGTCAAGCACCTGCCGCGTGCCGCCGGCGACCTGATGGAAAAATACATCGGCCCAGTACAGGCCTCACTGGCGCAGAAAAAAGCCCGGCTGCTGACGGCCACCCCCGCGCAGCAACCGCTCGCCTGCTCACCGTACCCCAGCCGTTACCGCCTGGAGGCACCGGCGCTGGAGCTGGTCAACCATGCCAACGTGTTTTGCCGAGAGGGGCTGGATATCGGCACCCGGGCATTCTTGCCTCACCTGCCTGGGAACCTGGGCAGCGCCCGGGTAGCAGACCTGGGGTGTGGCAATGGGGTGCTGGCCATTGCCAGCGCCATGGCCAGCCCGGACGCGCACTACATCTTGGTCGATGAGTCCTACATGGCCGTACAGTCCGCACAAGAAAACTGGCAGGCAGCCCTGGGAGAGCGCCCGGCCACGTTCCTGGCGGGCGATGGCCTGGCAGGGGTCGAGAAGCAATCCCTGGACGTTGTGTTGTGCAACCCACCGTTTCACCAGCAGCAGGTGGTGGGTGATTTCCTGGCCTGGCGCATGTTCCAGCAGGCCCGCGAAGCGCTGGTAGTGGGTGGCGCGCTGTACATCGTGGGTAACCGCCACCTGGGCTACCACAGCAAGCTTGCCCGCCTGTTCCGCGGTGTGGAACAGGTGGCGGCAACGCCCAAGTTCGTCGTGCTCAAGGCGCGCAAATAAAGGTGCCGGGGCTGCCTGGCAGCCCCGGCAGCGCTCAGTGGGTGGTCAACCCGGCTGCGCTCATGAACAGCCGCATCACCCAGGCCGCCACACCCAGTGCCGCCACGCTCATCGCCCAGATGAGCAGCAGCCAGCCCAGGCGCTGCCACAAGGGTTTCTTCTGCTCCGCACCCTGGTTACTGGTCATTTTTCAGCCTCCTAGTGATAGCCCTGATCGTGAGTCACCTTGCCGCGGAACACGTAGTAGCTCCAGAAGGTGTAACCCAGGATGAAAGGCAGGATGAACAAGGTGCCGACCAGCATGAAGCCTTGGCTCTGCGACGGCGCGGCGGCCTCCCAGATGGAGATGGACGGCGGGATGATGTTCGGCCACAGGCTGATGCCCAGGCCGCTGTAGCCAAGGAAGATCAACACCAGGGTCAGTAGGAACGGCGCGTAATTCGCGCTGCGCGCCACTGCCTTGAACAGCCCGTAGAAGGTCACCAGCACCAGCACCGGTACCGGCATGAACCAGATCAGGTTAGGCATGCTGAACCAGCGCTCGGCGATCTGTGGATAAGCCACCGGTGTCCACAGGCTGACGATGCCGATCACCGCCAGCAGCACCAGGGCCAACGGGCGGCCAAGGTTGTGCATCTGCTCCTGCAGCGGCCCTTCGGTCTTCATGATCAGCCAGGTGCAGCCCAGCAGCGAGTACGCCACGATCAGCCCCAGGCCACAGAACAGGCTGAAGGGTGTCAGCCAGTCCAGCGTACCGCCGGCGAAGTGGCGGTCCACCACCTTGAAACCTTCAATGAAGGCACCCAGCGCTACCCCCTGGAAAAACGTGGCCACCAGCGAGCCGCCGATGAAAGCCTTATCCCACAGATGGCGGCGCTGGGCGCTGGCCTTGAAGCGGAACTCAAACGCCACGCCGCGGAAAATCAGGCCGATCAGCATCAGCATCAACGGCAGGTACAGGGCTTCGAGGACCACGGCGTACGCCATCGGGAAGGCACCGAACAACCCGGCACCTCCCAGTACCAGCCAGGTTTCATTACCGTCCCACACGGGGGCAACGGTGTTCATCATCACGTCCCGGTCACGCTCACCTTTGACGAAAGGGAAGAGCATGCCGATGCCGAGGTCGAAGCCGTCCATCACCACGTACATCATCACGCCGAAGATGATGATGACAGCCCAGATCAGTGGAAGATCGATACCCATGGCTCAGTTCCCCTTGCTCAGGTCTGCAGTGGCAGCATCGCTGCTGTCGTCGGCGGCGGACAACGGCCGTGCTGGCGTACGTTGCTGGCCTGGCCCACCCGGGCGCGGCTGATCCCCTTCACCGGTATGCGGCCCTTTGCGCACCAGGCGCATCATGTAGGCAAAGCCGGTGCCGAACAGGGCGAAATACACCACCACGAAGGCCACCAGGGTGAAGCCCAGCTGGGTGTAGCTGTGGTTGGACACACCGTCGGCGGTGCGCATGACCCCATACACCACCCAGGGCTGGCGACCGATTTCCGTGGTGAACCAGCCGGCCAGAATCGCCAGTAACCCAGACGGCCCCATCCAGGTGACGAAATGCAGGAACGGGCGCGAGGTGTACAGCTTGCCACCCTTGCGCAGCCATAGGCTCCACAGGCCGGCCGCAATCATGAGCATGCCGAGCGCCACCATGATGCGGAACGACCAGAAGATGATGGTGGAGTTGGGCCGGTCCTCGGGCGGGAATTCCTTCATCGCCGGTACCTGCTGGTCCAGGCTGTGGGTGAGGATAAGGCTGCCGAGTACGGGTATCTCGACCTTGAAGCGGGTGGTTTCAGCCTGCATATCGGGGATGCCGAACAGGATCAACGGCGTTGCCTCGCCCGGCTTGTTCTCCCAGTGGCCTTCGATGGCGGCAATTTTTACCGGCTGGTGCTTGAGCGTGTTCAGGCCGTGGAAGTCGCCGATCAGCGCCTGCACGGGCGCCACGATCAGGGCCATCCACATGGCCATCGACAGCATCTTGCGCACCGAGGGGTTGTCGCGCCCGCGCAGCAGGTGCCAGGCCGCTGAGGCACCGACGAAGAAGGCGGTGGCGACAAAGGCTGCCGTGGCCATGTGCATCAGGCGGAACGGGAACGAAGGGTTGAAGATGATCGCCAGCCAGTCCACCGGTATGACGCGGCCATCGATGATTTCGTGGCCCTGGGGGGTCTGCATCCAGCTGTTGGAGGCCAGGATCCAGAATGTGGACACCAGCGTACCGAGCGCCACCATGCAGGTGGCGAAAAAGTGCAGGCCACGCCCAACCCGGTTCCAGCCAAACAGCATTACGCCCAGAAAGCCTGCTTCAAGGAAGAACGCGGTGAGGACTTCGTAGGTGAGCAACGGCCCGGTGACCGAACCTGCGAACTCGGAGAACCGGCTCCAGTTGGTGCCGAACTGGTAGGCCATGACCAGGCCAGACACCACCCCCATGCCGAAGTTGACAGCAAAGATCTTCGACCAGAAGTGATAGAGGTCCCGGTAGACCTGTTTGTCGGTCTTCAGCCAAAGGCCTTCGAGCACGGCCAGGTAGCTTGCCAGGCCAATGGTGATGGCCGGGAACAGGATGTGAAAAGATACGGTAAACGCGAACTGGACCCGGGCGAGATCCAGAGCCTCTAAACCGAACATAATGCTTCCTCTTCAGGTAATCCGGCGATCGGGCCGGTGGCACCGTCGCACCACTGCCCCCACGTAGTCGAGTACGGCGCGTTGGAATTGTTCTGTTCGATGTGCAGGGATTACGGCCAGAAGGCCGAACCGTTGCGGGATCGTTACGATTGCAACGATTGACCCAGATCAACGATATGCCTGCAAGCATAGCCCCGAAAGGCCCAACTGGCCGTGTGGTGGTTTGCCGCGTGACCGGTTGCCCCACCCCGGTTCCCAATGCGGCGTAAAAATGCCCGGGCGTGCAAACAGCAACCATTTGTTACAAACAGATGATAGGCTGCAGGCTTCCCCACGCGCCGAGGCCAAGGGTTCCGATGTCTGATTCTGCGCCGCAGTTGTTGCGCCATCACCGCCCTTTTCTGGCCTTCTGGCTGGCCAGGGTGTTTACCGCCAGCGGTTTCCAGATGCTCACCGTGGCCATTGGCTGGCACCTCTACCAGTTAACGGGCAACGTGTTGGACCTGGGGCTGGTGGGCCTGGTGGAGTTCGCACCCCGGGTACTGTTCATGTTGCACACCGGCCATGTGGCCGACCGTTATGACCGGCGCAAGGTGGCGGCCCTTTGCCAGAGCCTGCAGGGGCTGATCGCCCTGGCCCTGGCGGTGGGCAGCGCTACCGACCATGTCACCCGCGAACTGATCTTTGCCCTGGCCTTCCTGCTGGGGGCCACCCGCTCGTTCGAGATGCCCGCCACACAGGCCTTGCTGCCCAACGTTGTACCGGCCGGGTTGTTCCCACGGGCCGTGGCAGCCTCGGCATCGGCAACCCAGTCGGCAACCATCGTGGCGCCTGCCGTGGGCGGTTTTCTCTATGCCTTTGGCAGCATTTGGGTGTACGGGCCAACGGTCGCTCTGTATGCCATCGCCTGCGTGCTGACCCTGAGCCTGCAGGCCCGTGGCCAGGTGGCCCAGCGCGGGCGCGCCAGCCTTGAGTCGTTGCTGGCAGGCATCCGCTTCATCCGCAGCCGGCCAGACATCCTCGGCGCCATTTCACTGGACCTGTTCGCCGTGCTGTTGGGCGGGGCGACGGCACTGCTGCCGGTGTTCGCCAAGGACATCCTGCTGACCGGGCCAATGGGCCTTGGGCTGCTGCGCTCAGCGCCAGCGGTGGGCGCCTTGCTGATGTCGGTGTGGCTGGCCCGGTTCCCGTTCGAGCGCAAGGTGGGGCGGACCATGTTCACGGCGGTGGGTGTGTTCGGCGTGGCCACCATCGCGTTCGGCCTGTCCACCTCGTTCTGGTTCTCGCTGGCGGTGCTGGTGGTGCTTGGGGCTGCCGACATGATCAGCATGGTGATCCGCGGGGCGTTCGTGCAGCTGGAGACGCCGGACGAGATGCGCGGACGTGTCAGCGCAGTCAATGGGCTGTTCATCGGTGCCTCGAATCAGCTCGGCGAGTTCGAATCCGGGGTCACCGCGCACTGGTTTGGCACAGTGCCTGCCGTGGTGCTCGGGGGTGTGGGCACCCTGGTGGTGACGGGGGTGTGGATAAAACTGTTCCCGACACTGGCCAAGCGGGATCGGCTGCACGAGGGCTGAAGGGTTGGCCTGTACCGGCCCCATCGCGGGCACACGCCGTGCGAAACCCTTTCCCCAACGGCCATAGGCCCCCGCCTGGCATGCTGGTATGATGCGCGGCTTTTTTCCACCCCACGCAAAACCACGGCAACCGGTACGGTCTGTGCTTTGCTGATGGGGTCGATACATTCATGGCGCCGGGGGCGCCTCGGGGAGCGGGCATGCTGGAAAGGCTGTTTCAACTAAAAGCACACAACACCAATGTGCGCACCGAGATACTGGCGGGCGTCACCACCTTCCTGGCCATGGCCTACATCCTGTTCGTCAACCCGAGCATCCTCGGCGAGACCGGCATGGACAAGGGTGCGCTGTTCGTCGCCACCTGCCTGGCGGCCGCCATCGGCTCCACCACCATGGGCCTGATCGCCAACTACCCGATCGCCCTGGCGCCGGGCATGGGCCTGAACGCGTTCTTCACCTACACCGTGGTGCTGCACATGGGCCACACCTGGCAGGTAGCCCTGGGCGCGGTGTTCCTGTCGGCGGTGATGTTCTTCCTGTTGTCGATCTTTCGCATCCGCGAGTGGATCGTCAACAGCATTCCGCTGCCCCTGCGCTCAGCCATCGCTGCGGGCATCGGGCTGTTCCTGGCACTGATCGCCCTGCATAACGCGGGGATTGTGGTGGATAACCCAGCCACGCTGGTGGGCCTGGGTGACTTGCGCCAGCCCGCGCCGATTCTGGCCACCCTCGGTTTCTTCCTGATCGTGGGGCTGGAAGCGCTGAAGGTGCGCGGCGCGGTGCTGATCGGCATCCTGGCGGTTACCGTGGCAGCCATTGCACTGGGCGTCACACCCTTTGGCGGGATCGTCTCCATGCCGCCTTCGCTGGCCCCTACCTTCCTGCAGCTGGACATCGCCGGCGCCCTGGACGTGGGGCTGGTGAGCGTGATCTTCGCCTTCCTGTTCGTCGACCTGTTCGATAATTCCGGCACCCTGATCGGCGTGGCCAAGCGCGCCGGGCTGATGGGCAAGGATGGGCACATGCCGAAGATGGGCCGCGCCCTGATCGCCGACAGCACCGCCGCCATGGCCGGTTCGTTGCTGGGCACTTCCACCACCACCAGCTACATCGAATCTGCAGCTGGCGTGAGTGCAGGTGGCCGCACCGGCCTGACGGCCATCGTGGTCGCCGTGCTGTTCCTGCTGGCGCTGTTCTTCGCCCCGCTGGCCGGCAGCGTACCGGCCTTCGCCACGGCGCCGGCCCTGCTGTTCGTTGCCGTGCTGATGGCCTCGGGCCTGGCAGAAATCAACTGGGATGACGTTACCGAAGCCGCGCCGGTGGTGGTCACCGCCCTGGCCATGCCGCTGACCTACTCGATTGCCAATGGGATCGCCTTCGGCTTCATCGCCTGGACAGCCATCAAGCTGATCAGTGGCCGCCACCGCGACCTGAATGCGGCGCTGGTCATCCTTTCCATTCTGTTCGTCATCAAGCTGGGCTGGTTCAACGCATGAGTGCCGCTTTCGACCCCTCCTCCTACGCCAGCCAGCTGGACGCCAAGGTAGCCCGGCTGCGCGAGCTGCTGGCGCCCTTCAGCGCGCCGGAGCCTGCCGTTTTCGATTCACCGCGCGAGCACTACCGCCTGCGCGCCGAGTTCCGCCTGTGGCGCGAGGACGGCCAGCGCCACTACGCCATGTTCGCGCCCGGGGACAAGCACAAGGCGATTCTAATCGACGATTTCCCAATCGCCAGCCGCTCCATCAATGCCCTGATGCCTCGGCTGAAGGCTGCGTGGCAGAGCAACGAGGCACTGGGCAACCGCCTGTTCCAGGTCGAGTTCCTGACCACGCTGGCCGGCGACGCGATGATCACGCTGTGCTACCACCGCCCGCTGGATGCTGCCTGGGAAGCGGCCGCCCGGCAGCTTGCCGATGAGTTGGCCGTCAGCATCATCGGCCGCTCCAAGGGCAAGCGCCTGGTCATCGGCCGCGACTACGCGGTGGAGAAACTGGAGGTGGCGGGCCGGGTGTTCAGCTATCGCCAGCCCGAGGGGGCCTTCACCCAACCCAATGGCGCGGTGAACCAGAAGATGCTCGGCTGGGCGTTCGACGCCATGGGCGAACGTGAGGACGACCTGCTGGAGCTGTATTGCGGCAACGGCAACTTTACCCTGCCGCTGGCCACCCGCGCCCGCCAGGTGCTGGCGACCGAAATCAGCAAGACATCGGTGAATGCCGCGCTGAGCAACCTGGACGAAAACGCTGTGGACAACGTGCGCCTGGTGCGGCTGTCGGCAGAGGAACTGACCCAGGCATTGAACGGCGTGCGGCCGTTCCGCCGGCTGGAAGGCATCGACCTGGGCAGCTACAGGTTCGGCACCGTGTTCGTCGACCCGCCGCGTGCCGGCATGGACCCGGACACTTGCGAGCTCACCCGGCGCTTCGAGCGCATCCTGTACATCTCCTGCAACCCGGAAACCCTGGCGCAAAACATCGCCCAGTTGCACGATACGCACCGGATCGAACGCTGTGCGTTGTTCGACCAGTTCCCCTACACCCACCACATGGAAAGCGGCGTATTGCTGGTTCGGCGCTGATCCCTCAGCCGGTTGGGCCGTTGCGGCCCACCGGCCCTGTCAGGAGCCCGTGAAGATGGACCAGTTGGCCGCCATGCACACCTTTCGCCGGGTCGTCGACCTCGGCAGCTTCAGCGCCGCGGCCAGCTGTACAGGCCAGTCCCACACCGTACTCTCACGCCAGGTGAAGCAGCTGGAGCGCCAACTGGGCACACAACTGCTTGCCCGCTCCACCCGCCGCCTGCACCTGACCGAAGCGGGCACGCTTTTTTATCGCCACTGCGTCTCTATCCTTGAGCAGGTCCAAGCGATGACGCTTGAGCTCTCCGAGCATCAGCAGCAACCCACAGGCACCCTGCGCCTGAGTGTGCCAACCGCCTTCGGCGAGCTGGAACTGGGGCGCTGGCTGGCTGACTTTGTGGAACGCCACCCATGCCTGCAGGTGGAGCTCAATTGCAGCGATCGCTTTATCGACATGCTCGAAGATGAAGTCGATGTGTGCCTGCGGATCACCGATCAGTTGCCGGACTCCAGCCTGGTGGCTCGCCGGCTGGCGCCCAGCGAAGTGATGCTGGTCGCGGCCCCCAGTTACCTCAAACGCCATGGCGCGCCCAGCTCACCGGGCACGCTGAGCAGCCATGCACTGCTCGGCTACAGCAACCTTGCGCACCCTCAGCGGTTGCAGCTCACCCGCGCGGATGGCGAGCAACACGGCATCGTCATGCCCAGGCGCCTGAGTGCCAACTCACCAATGGCCCTGCGCGCTGCTGCAATCGGCGGGTTGGGCATTGCCAGTTTCGACCGCTTCATCGTGCACGATGCCCTGCTCGACGGGCGTCTGGTGCCAGTACTTGAAGGCTGGAAGTTGCCCGCGCGCAACCTTTACGCGGTCTACCCGCAAAGCCGCTACCTGGCACCCAAGGTGCGGGCGCTGCTGGAGTATGTGCAGGCTTATTACGCCCAACCCCGGTGGCAAGCTTGATCTGTGCAAAATAAGCACAGGTCTTGGCCATGCAGGGCCGTATCTGTGTGAATGGCGTTGCTTTAGCCTTGGCTGCAGGGTTATCCAGCGAAGGAATTTCACATGAAGGCATTACAGAAAATAGTCGCGGGCATGGCGCTCGCAACCCTGGCAACAGGCATCAATGCGGCAGAAAAAACCGTGTCAGTACCCGACAGCAGCGCCCTTGCATGGCAAGCGGTGCCCAATACCCAGGGCGCCGTCAGTTACGCGAACGTTGAGGGCGATATCTTTGGCACCGGGCCTTATTCGGCCTATGTCAGGTTCAGAAAAGGGACCGACAATGGCCTGCACCAGCACAGCCAGGCGCTGCCGACAGTTGTGCTGCACGGCACGTTTTACGCAGTGATCGATGGCCAACGCAGCGAATTCCCGGCGGGGTCGTACTACAAGCTACCGGCGGACCTGGTACACGAAAGCGGGTGCACTGCGGCAGCCGATTGCCTGCTTTTCCAGTACCAGGCCGATGCGTTCGACCTGAAGCCTGTAAACAGCTGATTACCAGGCTGCTTGAGGGGCCGCTCCGTCAAGGTATTGCCTTGGCCTGGACGGAGCGAGCGCCCCTTCACTTAGAAGTCGAAGAACACCGTCTCCCCTTCCCCCTGAATACGGATATCGAAGCGATAGGCCGTCTTCCCGTCCACTTCGCAGCGCTTGGCAATCAGGGTTTCCCGCCGCTGGGGCTGCTCGATCAGGTTGAGCACCGGGCATTTGGCGTTGGCCTCGGCCTCATCGTCGAAATACAGGCGGGTGTGCAGGTGAATGTTGATGCCGCGGGCAAACAGGCTGAGGTTGATGTGCGGCGCCATCGGCACACCTGCGGCATTGTTTACCACGCCCGGTTTGACCGTGTGCGCCGTCCATTCGCCAGCGTCGAAGGTGGTGGCGGTGCGCCCGAAGCTGTTGAAGGCGTTTTCCAGGTTGTAGGCGTCCTGGTAGTCGCCGTTGGCATCGGCTTGCCACAGCTCCAGGAACGAATCGCGCACCAGGTGGCCGTTGCCGTCGTACACGTGGCCGACCAGCACGATGTGTTCGCCGGCAGCCTCAGGCTTGGCCAGGCGGTTCCAGATTTCCTGGTCACGGGTGGGGTTACCGGCCGCTTCCAGGGCCAGGCCGATGTGCACGTAGGGGCCGGCCGTTTGCGAGGGGGTTTCCGGCAGCAGTTCGATTGGCATGGCGGGGTCCTCAGCAGTTTTCGAAGTGGGTCTTGCGCTGGCCACGCAGCACGATGTCGAAGCGGTACGCCAGGCAATCCATCGGGTTGGCGTTGCTCATGTCGAGCTTGGCGATCAACTGTTGCACGGCTTGCGGGTTGGCGATGGACTTCACGATCGGGCACATCGGGATCAGCGGGTCGCCCTCGAAATACAGCTGGGTGATCAGTTTGGTCGCGATCGAAGGCCCGCTGATGGCGAAGTGAATGTGCGCCGGGCGCCAGTCGTTCGGGCCATTGCGCCAGGGGTACGGGCCGGGTTTGATGGTGCGGAAGCTGTAGTAACCGTCGCGGTCGGTGAGGCAGCGGCCTACACCCCCGAAGTTGGGGTCGAGCGGCGCCAGGTAGCGGTCATTCTTGTGGCGGTAGCGGCCGCCGGCGTTGGCCTGCCACATTTCGACCAGGGTGTTTGGCACAGGCTTGCCATACTGGTCGACAATACGACCGGCAACGATGATGCGCTCCCCAATCGGCAAGCCGCCGTTGTTGAAGTTCAGCAGCAGGTCGTGGTCATGGGCGCCAAAGCCCAGGTGGGAGAAATCAGGGCCGGTGGTTTCACTGATCGACTGTGGGATGCTGACCAAGGCCTGGCGCGGCGAGCGCGCGATCGAGGTCTTGTAGTCAGGCGTCAGGGCCTTGGGGTGCCAGTTGCGATCACGGATCACGAAGCGGCTGTTGTCCTGAGCGGGCATGCCGGTTTCCTCTCTTGGAATTATGGAACGCCTGGGTGGGGCAGGCGGACTTACAGTTTCAGGCAGCATGGATGCAATGAATATTGAATTCATGCCGAAGAGGCTTAACCAAATGGTTATGCATGACAGAAGCGCCTGACACCTGTCGATGCAGTGGACTAATCTTTATCTTCTTGTTTCAGGCTCTGGAGAGCATTCATGGAATGGCGAAAAGGCCGACGTAGCGACAATGTGGTCGACGCCCGGGGCTCAGGTGGCGGCGGGATGCGGTTTGGTGGCGGCAAAGGGCTGGGGCTCGGCGCCATTCTGCTGATCGTGGGCATCGGCTGGCTGACCGGCCAGGACCCGTTGCAGATCCTGGGCCAACTGACCGGCCAGATGCAGCAGCAAGCACCCACCGCCACTTCTGGCAAGGCGCCACCTGCCAACGATCAGCAGGCCG